>JBBILC010000218.1:0-4139 GCA_037445115.1 Coleofasciculaceae cyanobacterium bin_20 | reverse complement strand
CGAATCTGCTTTACCGCAAAGCCATCGGGAATCGGGCGGCTCATCCGCATGGGGATTTTGCCGATCTTGGGCAAGTCCACCCTCCCATCTTGAACGGGATGTCGGTTGGGCTGAGGATACAGAAACGATCGCAGCCGTTTCTTGAACCGGGGGAAACCGTGCCCTCGCTCCCACAGCGCCACAAATGCCGCTTCAACTTGTCGCAGCACTTGTTGCAACACATGCGTATGGGGGCGCTTCAATTCTGGGAACTGCTGTTTGGCAGCCGCCAGCGCCTGGCACTGGGAGTAGTATGTAGGCCGCTTGGCAGCAGCAGGGATGATGTACTCCCGGTCGATGCGGCAGGCATTGATGTCGCACTTGCGAGAACGCGCCCAATCTTTACGTTCGGCCAGCGCGAAATTGTAGACTTTCCGGCAAATCTCCAGCCAGTCCGCAATCACCGCTGCTTGCGCAAGCGTAGGTTGCAGCTTGTACTCGTAAGTGAGGGTTACCATGCTGCAATTTTAGCATCTTGATTAAAGTGTTTGCGATTTACTCAAAGCCGTCCTAGAAGGACGGGGCTTGCATCCCAATTATTTTTTGGTCACCGCCACTAGATCGGCAAGGCCCTGTTTCACCAGACTCAGTAACCACAACAGGGCGATCGCATCATCGCCACCGGGATCGGTATCGAGCAAGATGCGGCGGGGCGGGGTGGGCACAAGCATAGACAGAGCCATTCAGGGCAGGAAGGATACCGGCTTGATCATGGCATCAACGGGGCCACGATCGCAGCAGATCAACGATCGTGGGTGCAAACCTGACCCGATCAAACCATTGCCAATACAGCCGTTCACTCTCTAATGAAATACTGTCAAGCCTTGCGAACAAGGGGCCTAAGCCCCTTGCCTGTACCTCAGCAAGTATGGAAATGCTGTAAAACATTGCAAAAGATTGCGCTACCCGGAAAACACCAGGTTGGCATTGTGTCGTTACAATGGTGCCGTCCGGGTAAGGGTTGGCATTTCCTGCCAACGATCGTTACCCATTGCATTCGGATCTGAGAAGAGGGTCGGTTGTGAAACGATACTGCATTTTGGCTGGGCTGCCGATCGTGGTCAGCTTAGGCATGGGTTGGGTTGCCCAAGCCCAAATCGTTCCGACAAATGATGCGACGGGAACGATCGTAACGCCCGATGGCGATCGCCTACGGATTCAAGGAGGCCAAACCTCCCAAGACGGTACTAATTTATTTCATAGCTTCGATCGCTTTAACCTGAGCGAACGCCAAATTGCCGATTTCCTCGCGAACCCGCAATTGCGCAACATCCTGGGTCGCATTATCGGCGGTGATGTATCCGTCATCAATGGCCTCATTCAAATCACCGGGGGGAACCCCAACCTGTACCTGCTGAACCCAGCGGGGATTATTTTTGGCCCCACAGCCCGGTTGAATGTGCCCGCTGACTTTACTGCAACGACAGCGAATGCGATCGGCTTTGGTCAGGGGACCTGGTTCAGTGCCGTCGGACTGCCGGACTATGCCAACCTAGTAGGCACCCCTCACCTCTTTGCGTTTGCGACCCCCCAGCCCAATGCGATTCTCAATGCGGGGGATTTAGCCGTTCCCTCAGGGCAAAACTTGACCCTGCTGGGGGGGGCGGTGATGAGTACGGGGCGCTTAAGTACCCCCGGTGGTGAGGTGACGATCGCGGCGGTTCCGGGTGAGCGATTGGTCCGCCTGAGCCAGTCGGGACAACTCTTGAGTTTGGAAGTCTCGGCGATCGACCCGGCCACTGCCGCCACCCTCCCCACGGGTTCTCTGCCCTTGGCCTTCCAGTTACCGGAACTGTTGACCGGGGGCACTCAGGGCAATGCAACGACCTTAACCGTGGGGACGGACGGGGTGACCCGCTTAGCCGGGGCCGGGGTGAATGCGCCGCCGCAACCCGGATCGGCGATCGTCGTGGGCGCGATCGATGTGGCCAGTAAGGGGGTGGGCGGTTCGGTCAATGTGATCGGCGATCGGGTTGCTTTGACGGGAGCCAATATTAACGCAGCGGGTGCCCAGGGCGGCGGTACAGTCCGAATCGGCGGCGAGTTTCAAGGCCAGGGGGCCATCCCCAATGCTTACTATAGTTATGTCGATGCCCATGCCAACATCCAGGCCAATGCGCTACACCAGGGACCCGGCGGGCAAATCATTGTCTGGGCCGATGAGGCCACCCGTGTTCACGGTCAACTGTCGGCACGGGGGGGGGCCAATGGCGGGGATGGGGGTCTGATCGAAACGTCGGGGAAAGTGGGCTTAGATGTAACGGGTGCCCGCATTGATGCCCGTGCGCCGCAAGGCAAACCAGGGACCTGGTTGCTTGATCCCAGTGACATTACCATTTCCGATAGTCCGACTGATCCCGTTGACTCAGGGCCAATTTTTAATCCGCCAGGTGCCAGCGCCAATGTCAATACGGGGCAAATTGCCAGTACCTTAGAAGCGGGTACCAGTGTTACTGTAACCACAGCGGGCGGAACGGGTGGCCCAGAGGGAGGCAATATTACGGTTCAAGCTCCCATTATTGTCGGCGATACAACGCCAGGTCCTGGGGGTGAGCCGCCAACCCTAACTCTGGATGCGGATAACAATATTGTTATCAACAGTGAAATTCGTAATGAGCCTTTTGGTGATACGGGGCCGAATGTAGGTTTTAACGTGGCCCTGTTGGCCGAGAATGCGATCGATGTCGATGCTGATATTGGAACAGGTGGCGGCTATTTTTCCAGTAATAGTTCTAGTTTTCAAAGCAATAGCGTGATCGCTACTAATGGTGGTGCTATTGACATCAGAACAACGGGAGCAGGTGGTATTACCGCTAACGGCGTACTGGATGCCTATAGTTTCTTGGCTGGGGGTGGACCTGTTACCTTAACGGCTGACCAAGGTGATATTACGAGCAATATTATTTGGGCGGATGGTTCCGATGGCTATTTACCCTTGGGGAGTGATATTACCATTACGGCTTCTCAAGGTTCTGTTAGCTTGAAACAGGCGGATACCAATGGTGATGGACGCATCCAGATTGAGGCCGGTAATAGTATTACCGCGAATTCTCTTAATGCCGACCAAGGTGAGATCAAGCTGACAGCAGGCGGTAGTATTAATATCGTAGGTCGAGTGTATACCCAAGGGGGTGACTTTACAGCGACCGGCGATCGCTTCACGGCCAATCCAGGGACAAGTGGATGTGATGACTGTGACGATGCGAGTCTTGATGGCAGTATTGCGACCAATGGGGGACAGGTTAATATTACAACTAAAGGCCCCAGCGGGATTAATATCAATGTACCTGTAGATACAAGTGGCGGCACCGATGGTGGCTCAGTCACCCTTACCGCTCAGTCACCAGCAGGGGGCATTAGCAATATTGTCGTTGATTCTATTAATACTGAAGGTTTAGACGGTTCTGGCGGCAATGTAACCCTTTCAACCCAGCGGGGAACTGTCCAGGTAACGGGAATTATCCCGGCAAGTTTTAGTTGTGAAGGGGCAAGTATTTGTACGCTAGGCTTTGATGACGCTGGCACAGTCTCCATTACCCACGGTGGTGGCCCAGAAAATTGGGCTTTTGGCGTGGGTGATCCAACCTTTAATGGGACAGCGGGCAGTATTGTTGCGTCGAGTGATGAACCGCTAGTGCCAACCCAGTACTTCGATATGCTACCTAGCGGTGGTAGCGTCGATCCCGTCGCTAATGTAACGATTACCTCAGTCAATAGTGCCCCCTCCCTAGACTCAGCAAGCACCTCTTTTAGTGGTGCACAACCTGGCCAACCTTTTGCTATTTCCTTCGCTAATCTCAACCCCCAAATCAGCGATAGTGATGGTGACAATGTGACGGGGGTAAATGCCGCGATCGTTATTACCAGTATTGCCGAAGGGGCAACCCTCACGTTGAACGGTCAACCCGTCATCCCAGGTGAAACATTTATTAAAGCTGGGGATGTTCTCCTCTACACGCCCCCCAGTGAGGCAACGGGTACCCTCCCCGCCTTCGAGATTGCTGCCGCTGATCCCCGCAATAATTCACCCTTCCTCGCCGTTTCGATTCCCCAGCAAGTGGTAGTCACGATCGGCACTACACCGCCACCACCGCCACCAC
>JBBILC010000217.1:8997-10248 GCA_037445115.1 Coleofasciculaceae cyanobacterium bin_20 | reverse complement strand
GAGGTCGCTGGGGAGGAGGGGGCCGTAGACGCCGAGGATATCGGTGCTGAGTTTGAAGTTGTAGATGGTTTCGAGGCCCCAGTCGAGGCTGAGGACGAAGATATCGATGCCGTTGCCGTTGCCGCCGTAGAGGCTGTCGTTGCCGAGTCCGCCGATGAGAAGGTTGTTGCCTGCATGGCCGATGAGGATGTCGTTACCTAGGCCACCAAGGAGGGTGTCGTTGCCGGTACCGGCGTTGAGGGTGTCGTTGCCGTCGCCACCGAAGACCAGATCGTTGCCGGAGCCTGCTTCGACGAGGTCGTTGCCGTTACCCGCGTCGATGATGTCGTTGTGGGAACCGGCGTCAATGGTGTCGTTGCCGTCGCCGCCGAAGATGAGGTCGTCACCGGAACTGCCGTCGATGTAGTCGTGGCCTGCGCCGCCGGAGAGGGTGTCATTGCCGGAGCGGCCACCGAGGAGGGTGTCGTTACCGTCGCCACCGATGAGTTGGTCGTCGTCGGCTCCGCCGTCCATGTAGTCGTTGCCGTTACCGCCCATGAGGAGGTCGTTGCCTTCGCGGCCTTCGAGGGAGTCGTTCCCCTGGCCACCATAGAGGCTGTCGTTGCCGACTTTGCCGTCGAGGGTGTCGTCACCGGCAAGGCCGATGAGTTTGTTGTTGCCGTTGTCGCCGATGAGGGTGTCGTTGTGGTAGGAGCCTTCGACGTGTTCGACTTCGTAAATCCGATCGCCTTCGGCATCGCCCCCGACGCCGCGACCGGGTTGCAGGTGGATATAGACGGCTTGGTTGGAGGTGTAGTAGGAGATGAGGTCTTCACCGGCACCGCCGTTGAGAATGTCGGCTCCTTGACCGCCGATGAGGGAGTCTTCGCCGTCGCCGCCAAAGAGTTGGTCTTCACCGGCTTCGCCGTAGAGGGTGTCGTTGCCACCATCGCCGTGGAGGGTGTCGTTGCCGGTTTGGCCGTTGACGAAGTCGTTGTCAGCTCCGCCGCTCATCCAGTCGTTGCCGTCGCCACCTGCGAGGGAGTCCTCGCCGTTGTTACCTTCCATGCTGTCGTCACCGGCATCACCGAGGAGTTGGTCGTTGCCGTCGTTGCCCTGGAGGGTGTCGTTGCCGTCGCCGCCTCGAACTTGATCGTCGCCGTTGTCGCCAAAGATCAGGTCGTTGCCGGTACCGCCGTCGATGCTGTCGTCGTCGTTGCCGCCATTGATGGTGTCGTGACCGGCGTCGCCGTAGATCAGGTCGTTGCCGTT
>JBBILC010000217.1:8009-8803 GCA_037445115.1 Coleofasciculaceae cyanobacterium bin_20 | reverse complement strand
CCAGCATCGCCAAAGATGAGGTCGTTGTCGTTGCCGCCGGAGAGGGTGTCGTTGTCGACACCACCAGAAATGGTGTCGTTGCCGTCGTTGCCCTCGATGAAGTCGTTGCCTTCTTCTCCAAAGATGAGGTCGTTGTCGGCACCACCAAAGATGATATCGTTGCCGCCTCGGCCATAGAGGGTGTCGTTGCCTTCTTCGCCGTAGATGGTGTCGTGACCAAAGCCGCTGTCACCAAATACCAGGTCATGGCCGGTGCCTGCATAAATCAGATCGTCGCCATCCCCCCCTGTAATGTAGTCGTCACCGTCACGACCGTAGAGGGTGTCTTGACCGCCTTCACCAAAGAGGGTGTCGTTATCGGCTCCCCCATCGATTAGGTCGTCGCCACCACCGCCATAAATGGTGTCGTCGCCAGTGCCACCATAGATAGTGTCTGCGGCACCGTTGAGGGTATCCCCTTTGAAGTCACCGTAAATAATGTCGTTTCCGTCGTCGCCGCTGATGAGATCGCGATCGCCGCCACCGTGGAGTTCGTCGTTATCTTGGTTGCCGTAGAGGGTGTCGTTACCGGCTTCACCGAAGAGGAGATCTTTTTGTTCGTTGCCTTCGAGGTAGTCGTTGTCGTTGCCACCGTAGAGGGTGTCGTCGCCAAGTTGGCCGTAGAGGCTATCGTTTTGATCGCCACCCACGAGTAGATCTTGATCCTCACCGCCGTAGAGGGTATCTTGTCCGGCGTCGCCGAAGAGTTGATCGTTGCCGGTGTTGCCTTCGAGGTAGTCGTTGTCGTTGCCACC
>JBBILC010000217.1:7560-7948 GCA_037445115.1 Coleofasciculaceae cyanobacterium bin_20 | reverse complement strand
GCGTTGCCTTCGAGGTAGTCTTGGTCGCTGCCACCGGAGAGGGTGTCGTTACCGAGTTCGCCGAAGAGTTGGTCGTTGCCCTGGCTGCCGAAGAGGAGGTCGTTATCTTCTTGGCCGTGGAGGGTGTCGTTGCCGGTGTCGCCATCAAGGGTGTCGTTGCCGGTGCCACCATCCAGGTAGTCTTGGTCGCTGCCGCCGTTGAGGTAGTCGTTGTCGGAGTACCGTAGAGGGTGTGGTTGTTGGCTCCGCCGTATAGCTGGTCGGCACCGCTGCCACCGCTGAGGAGGTCGAAGCCGTCGTTACCCAATAGGAGGTCGTTGTCTTCTTGACCGTAGAGGGTGTCGTTGCCCTCACCACCCGAGAGCGTGTCGGCGTCCTCCTGGCCGAG
>JBBILC010000217.1:0-7550 GCA_037445115.1 Coleofasciculaceae cyanobacterium bin_20 | reverse complement strand
TGTCGTTGCCCGCGTCGCCGGTGAGGGTGTCGTGGCCGGTGCCGCCTTCGAGGTAGTCTTGGTCGGTGCCGCCGCTGAGGTAGTCGTTGCCGGAGTTGCCATAGAGCCAGTCGTTGCCGGATTGGCCGTAGAGGGCATCTGCGCCGCTGCCACCAACCAGTAGGTCGGAGCCGGATTGGCCATAGAGGATGTCGTTGCCAGAACTGCCGTCTAGGGTATCGTTGCCGGAACCGCCGTCTAGGGTGTCGTTTTCGGTGCCACCGTCGAGCCAGTCTTGATCGGCTCCGCCTGCTAAATAGTCGTACCCAGAACCGCCATAGAGGGTGTCGTTGCCGTTGTCACCCCAGAGGGAGTCGTTGTTTTCGTCACCGTAGAGGAGATCGTTCTGATTGCCGCCATGTAGGGCGTCGTTGCCGGTGCCACCGTGAAGGATATCGTCGCCGTCATCTCCCCAGAGGGTGTCGTTTTCTTCATCACCATAGAGGTTGTCATTCTGGGAGCCGCCGTGGAGGGTATCTAAACCAGTACCCCCGTGTAGGTTGTCGTCGCCATCATCACCCCAGAGTTCATCGTTGTCTTCATCACCGTAAAGGTTATCGTTCTGGGAACCTCCGTGGAGGGTATCTAAACCTTGCCCACCGTGGAGGTTGTCATCGCCATCATCACCCCAGAGTTCATCATTGCCATCATCACCATAGAGTTCGTCGTTTTGGGAGCCACCGTGAAGCTCGTCATCGCCTGCACCACCGTGAAGTGAGTCATTACCATTTTCACCGAAGAAGATATCTTTATAGGTGCCACCATACATCTCGTCGTTATGAGACGAGCCTTTGATGATTTCAACGTCACCAACAGTGTCTACAGTCCCAAATCCATCGTCAATTTTGTAGACATCTGAACCTGCGTACTGAGTAGCACGGACAATGATGCGATCGGGGCTAGAGGAATAATCTGCTATATCAATGTCACTACCACCATCTAGAAGATCATATCCTTGACCACCCACTAGGGTGTCATTACCACCCTTTCCACGCAAAACATCATTACGGGCCAATCCAGACAAAAAATCTCCAGATTCAGTGCCTTCAATCCAGTCATCACCATCCGTTTGCTCCCCAGGCTTTAGAACTTTTCCTTGTGCAAAGTAATAGCTAGTAGGGAGTAATTGTTGCACATAATCCTTAAAATCGTCTTTTGCTTGATTCAGATACCCATCCAGCCCATGTCCATCTGTTGAACTAAAAAGCTTATTAGGATGATAGATTGAGCCAGCAATACCAGCCACAAAATTATATATTTTTGAATTTGATTCAAGGGCATCAATCAAGACAGATTTGAGAGGTTGTTTTAGAAATGATAAACTTTGTCCTCCACTTACTAATCCTAAGGTCAACAATACATCAACTAAATTGTTGACATTTGGGGATGCATAGGAATAATACTGATCTCTCCCTTTTTGCAAGTAAGTAATAGGATCATCCGGATTGGTTATATTAGATTTATCATTGATGCCACCAACAATAGAATAATTAGTAGGTGAACCCATTGTCAAAATCCTAACATTTTCAGATGTAGTATTTTTACCCATGTCTTTCAACCCATCTTCAAGGAAAAAGTTACCTTGAGAGTGACCTAGCAAAAGCAAAGAATTTTTCTGCCCATCAGCATAGGAAACATTAAGCCAATCACTAGCACTCTGAGTCCACTGATCATTAATATACTCGCTTGGATCAGTACTGTCAGACCAATATTGTTTTAAGACTTCTCCTACATCTAGTCCAAAAACATAACCCATTAACCGTAATGCAATCTGTGTAGCTGTAGCTGGGGGGAAAGCTGCTGTTATCACTGCAGTTTGATAAACTGGGTTAGTGATTACGCCCCAAACATCTCCATCTATGACCTGCTCAAAAAGTTCCTGCGTATTATAAATTGTCTGTTTAACTACCTCGCTAATAAGATTAAAAGCCATTGATGCTGCCTTTTCGATATTTAAGGTTGCAGCAGATGTTACATACTCCAAATAGGCGCCGATTGTAGATGTGTTGTGATAAGGAGTGAAGATAACTGAATCCTCATGTCCGATCGTAGATGAATCAAGATGTAATGAGGAATCAACTGAATTTTTCTGATCCTCAAATGTTGATGGACCAACTAAAACTCCATTAATAAAGATAGTACGAGTTTTAGGATTATCCGAAATTAACTGATTATAAACATTATCGAAATTGAATTGTGGTCTATCGCTAGATTCTTCTAGATTAACTAGATTTCCATTTAAATTAATGATGACAGAGTCGTTGTCTTGTTTGATTTGTTGAAATTGGGATGAGTTCAACTCAATTCCACGTGCTAAATTGGAGAAAAATTCTCCTTCATCGCCAGCCGTATCAACCTCATTGACCTGATAATCCACCGAATGCCCAAACTCCTCCAACAGCACCGACTGCACCGCCTCAGCATTCTCAGCATTCCGCCCTAGGAAATCCGCAGAAACATAGATCGTATTCGTTTCCCCCGCATAGGCCGCATTCGCCCCCTGCAACACCGAACCCGGCAACACCTCAACCTGCGGAAACCCATTAAACACCCCCGCCAGCCAATCCGCCTCCAACTGGCTATAATCATTCCCCGCCCCAAACACCTCCGCCATCTTCACTTCAAAATCCGGCGACCCCGCAAACGCCTGCAACGTCCCCTGCACCCTCTCAATCAACGACTCCAGAGAAACAGACGCATCCGCAGTCACCGCCCCATCTGTAGAACCCAACCCCAGCATCAAATCCGCAAACAACGATCCCTCATCCCCAACCACCAAACCATCCGACAGACCGCCATTAATCGACAGCCCCACCTCCGCCAACACCGCCTGCAACACCTTTAAAAAGTCACTAGAATTCTGCAACAAAAACTCCCGCGACAAAAACAGCGTATTCGTCGCCGCATCAAACACCACCGACGCCCCATTCAGATCACCCGCCTCAGCAATAGCAAACTGCGGCAAAAACTCACCCGACCCACTCGCCCAGGCCGACTGCAACCCACTATAGTCAACCCCCTCCCCAAAAATCGCCGCCAACTTCGCCCCAAACGCCGGATCAGCCGCCAACACCTGCAACTGCTGCACCAACACCGCCTCCAGTTGATCCGCCACCAGCCCATCATTCGTCACATCCGCATCCAACAGCAGATCAAAATTCACAGAAGCCACCAGAGAGTCAACCGTTTGGAAAGAAGTAGACGCAACCATGATTAGTCTCCTTGATTAGAAAAAAATGTGTGAGCAAAAAAGGGCATAAAACTCCGTAACCGATCGCACCTAACGATGCTCGGTCACAGCCACCCAAAACAGCTACTCAACAGTAGCCAGGTCAATATAGCTGAAAAGCCTCTATCTGCGATCAATACGGTTGATACCGTAATTTCACGTAGAAATTAGCAACTTCCATATCAATACTCAACACTCTGACAAAGCCAGACAAGCGAGACAAGACTTATCGCCAAAACTTAATGCAGTGTTACAAAACTCTTGAGGCAAAAAAGTTTTTCAAAAAAGATTATGGCATCGCTCTTGCAAGGGCAAGTACTTTGTTATACAATGCGCCGCCGAAAACCTTCTGAAGTTATAGAATCCCTTGAGCTAAAAGGTACCTCGCCAGCCCGTAATAACCAGCCAGCAACGATCCTGGAGATCATCAAGATATGTAAGCACCCCATGTCGCATAATAAGTTAACGACCCTTTCACCACCTTGAGCACGCAGCAATCACGGGACCCATCTTTGTGGTTTACCCAGAAACATTGTGATCTCGCGGTCAGGCACGATCGGTCTTCCTAGCTTTAGGGATTGGATGGTGGTGGCAACGGGCTGGGACAACCGCCAACGGTATAGCCTTAACCTTTCAACATATTAACTATCCCGATCGCGCAAAAAAAATCAATATCCGCAACATCACTACCTAAACAATAACGACAACTGCCGCAGTAAAACCGCTGGAAGTTCTCGTATTTGTCCCCGTTGCCAGGGGCCTGCACATAATTCCAGATGTGGCTCTTGCTGAAGCACGTCTAAATGATCTGCTAAAACACTCTGAATAACTACTGAGGGGTTTAATTTAGCCTTGCAGAGATCATGCCATACATCCACCTTAGCCATATCATTACTAATCACCCAGTAGTGGGTACATTGCTCAATGACTGGTAGCTTCACCGGATCGGGCTTACCGCCCACATCGACCAGCGTTAGATCGACAACCTGGCGAATATTAGCAAGTTCCTGGGCACGATCGCTAAAGAATTTCTCGATCAATGCATCGGCTTCTGGTTGATGCTGTAACTTGCGCTTATTTTCTGTCCGTAGGCGATCGGCGATGGTTTGATCGGGTGTCTCGAAGGTATGATTGCCCTCTCCATCCCAATTTGCCCGGAATAGATAGTGACTGCAACCAGGAAAATGCTGATCCAACGCCATTCTCAAGGTATTTGCCAAAACACTTTTACCGCTGTTAGGAGGACCTGCGATCAAGAGTGCCGCGCCCGGTGTCTCTCGCACGGTAACGGAGAAGGTGTCTCCTGGTTCTAAATCGGCAATCCGACTACTGATCACGATCGCGGCGTTAGAGCGCACATGAAAACAGGCCACCCAAGCAAATGGACGCAAGCGATCGACCAAATAACCATACAACCAAGTAGGAGCCTGACTGTAGAGCAAAACGCCCTGTTCGGGATTTAAGTCAGTCGGTATTTCTAGGGTAGTCAACGATGCAGTGGAAATCTCTGGAGTTAAGCGGGCGATCGCTAGGGTTTGGCAATCCGATCGCGCCGTTTTTAGGTTGATGGGTTGGAGAATCACTTCCTGTGTCATCACATCTTCATCCGCCATCTTTCTGTTCTCTTAAACTGTTGGGGGCAAAGCGATGGGTAGCACTTCACCCACCTGGACCGCATGGGTATGACTGGCCACCACCACTGCCCCTAAACGTGGGTCATAGCAACCCACCCAAGCCGCCGGATGGCATTCATGCACCAAATAGCCATACAGCCAAATTGGTCCCCGGCCCTCAATCACCACCCCTTGTTTGCAATCGATCGATGTGGGTAAATGCAACCCCTTGAGATCGGCTGGTTCGATGTTGCCATCCACCGTGCGCAGATAGAACCGCAGATGTTGATAAGGCATTCCCGCCTCTGTCTGATGGGGAATGACTGTTAGCTCGATCGCACTCATGACACCCCCTGTCTTGTTCTGGGATGATGCCACTCTAGCAGATACCTGGAAATGGCCACTTCCAATCATTGCAGTTGAAATGTTTGGATGAGTTCATCAGGGAGGTCAATGGTAATTTGCATGATTTAGACTCAGATCAGGTTGAATGCTATGCAACTGTTGCTGTACAGATTCAGCTAGTTGCTCTCGTTGCCTTAAATAGGCTTCTACGGCCTCTTGGCGTCGCAGGGAATAGCCGATCGTGGTGTAGACATTTGCAAGGGATAGGGTTGCGTACTGATGCCCGATCGCTTCGGGGTCGCCTCCATCTTAAAAGGCGTGAATGACGGTCTCTAGCAAAACTCTTGAGTTGTCAACGCGCACGGCTCCGGTTTGGTCGGTATGGAAAGGGGGGCTTCCCATTCTGAAGTGAGGGTCATAATTTTTCAACACCCCTATGTCAGGAAATCAACCTAGATAAACACTGCTGGAGAGACTTGAAATCGTTGAGCTAAGGCACGGATTTGTAGGACATTTAGTTCTCGTTCGCCATTGAGGATTTCGGTGATCATCTCTTGCGAAGCAACGTCAGGTAAATCCGATTGGGTCAATTCATGCTCGGTCATCAGGAAGTGAAGAATCTCTGCACTGCTGCACGCTGGCATGGGGTAGGGTTTTTCTTCATAGGCGTGAATTAGGGTGCCAAGGGTATCTAGTAGGGTGTAGAGGGGATGTTTTTCGTCGGTGCCAATTTCGTCTAAAAGTTGGTTGAGGTGCCCTACTGCCGTGTCGTATTCGTGTTCGTTGCGAATCGTCAAAAGGGGGCCGATCGCAGCCCAATGTTGCTGGATATCTGGTGCAATAGTACTCGTCATTTCCATCCTCCTCGATCGTATTCGCTATGGGTAAGGACGTGACGGATATATACCTTGCCACGATTGAAGTGTATAGATGTGATCAATCAATACTTACTATCTCAAATATTAAAATTTGCTTATCTATCTTAATGAGCATCGGTACTTTCTTCTAGAGAGACTTTTACTGCATTAAATGGCAAGTCCGCAATATCTTGCTCCGGCATATATTTGGCCCACGAATAAGGGATAATAGAGTGCCATTTGAATCCATGAATTTTACTCAAAGTTCCAGGCTTATCCTCAAGACTTTTAACTAATACTTTTGGTCGAGAAGCTCTCTTAAGTTCTTCTTCAAGATTCGGGACTAGCGATAATAGCTTAACCAGAGTTCTACAATCATCTAACGCTCTATGAGCATCTACAATGGGAATTCCATGCGTAATAGCTAGATTATTTAGACTAGTTCCTTGGCAATACTTTGATTTTGGATAACGTATATCTTGGGTGTCAATCCAAGCAGAATAAGGAATGTTAAATTCAATAATTCTTTTGCAAAATTCTTTATCAAAGTCTGCGTTGTGAGCACAAATATACTGTGCAAATGAAGACATCTCATTGATAAGTTTTAAGGACACTTGGAACGGAAAATTCTCTTTAAGCAGTGCAGATGAAATTTGATTTATTGGCTCTGCGGGATTGTTAACTTCCTGATTATAACTAATAAGGGTACTCGTCTGCACAAGTATGCTTTTATGCTGCGTTGACCAAAGGATGGCTGCAATTTCTATTAAATAATCACTTTTGGGATCAAGCCCTGTCGTTTCTGTATCAATGACTAGTATTTTCATGTTATAATTACCTGGCATTAAAAAATAGTATTCAAAATCTCGGCACTTAACTTATGGTCTTCGTGAATATTGCAGAAAAAAGTTGTCAGCATATCAAAAAATTATATTAATATGCCCATGCATTCTGCTTAAATAGTGCAACCTCCTCTGGACTAACAACTTCTTCAACCTCATCTACAGAACCTATAACAATCTGTGAGACATCTAATGCTCTCTTCAGGTCGTTGTTTGAAATCCACGCATTTTCCCATAAATCTGGAGACTCACCGTTGACAATTTTACAAATTCTTTCATCACTAGACAACTCTATGCCTACTGACTTAGGTTGTGTTACCCGCTGTAACCATATTTCAAGATAACCGTTATAAGGTACACGTCCCATTTTCTGACGAACCTTTGTCCACAATTGAATTTTTTCGTCACTTGAAGCAAGTGAAATCAGATAACTCAAGATACCTGCAATAGCTGGAAAAGTATTGGGTGAAACAAAGGCAATGTCAGTGGCAATTGCAACTTGTACTTCTATATCATCTGGTCTATCTGTTTGCTCTGATAACTTTTCAAGGAACTCGAACACTAAGCGACGCAGAAGTGTTGAAAGTTAGGTTAAGCGATGGAAAAAAGGGACAGAATGCAGTAT
>JBBILC010000216.1:0-4285 GCA_037445115.1 Coleofasciculaceae cyanobacterium bin_20 | reverse complement strand
CCGCCAATCCTTGCCCACCCTTCGGGAAGCAAGCTACATCCCCCAACCCCTTCTCCCAATTTGGGAGAAGGGGAGCCGGATTCAAAGTCCCTCGCCCAGCTTTGGGAGAGGGCTTAAAGCCCTTCGGGCATACAAGAAAAGGGTGAGGGCGGAGATCTTGGCAACCCAACAATTGACTTTCATGCAATCTGCAAGAGGTCTAATAATGTCCTCACATCGCTACCTGTAGGGTGCGTTAGGCAACGCCGTAACGCACCATCGTACTCGCAAGTCACAACCAAACACGGTGCCTTACGCTTCGCTTTACTTGGATGCCGTCGGCTATACAGCACCCTACGATAGCCAAGCTTTTCAGTGTTTTCGGTAAATTGTCGTGAATAATCCAGGCTAACCTCAGTCTGGCGATCCCCGATAGTTGATCCCCGATAGTCAGTTGAGAATGATAAGATACTTGAAGTTTTTGTCCTCACTACCTGCTAACCCACCAGATTACTCCATGGTTTTTGCCCGGTTTTCGCTGCCTAACACTACCGTTCTGGGAGCTACTCTGGCCAGTGCCGTTTTATTCGGTGCCACCAGCAGTGCCCTAGCCAATCCCCCTGCGGGTACGCCCACTCGGCCAAGTGCGACCTCAAGCCAAGCCGCACTGGCCGACTCTGATTTGCGTCCCCTCGCCCTCAGCAGCAGTCTGTTGAGCTTACCGGGTGGTCAACGGTTGATGAATGAGGCCAACACGGCATTTGCGTCACAAAATTATGCCGTAGCCGCTAAACGGTTGCAAGATGCGCGGCAAGTCTTCAACCAACTGTCTAACTTCTACCAGGATTTGGCCTCGCTGTTTGCTGGGGTAGACAACCCCGTGGCGGCTGAACAACGCCAAAAGGCCGTCAACAGTGCTCAGATGCGCGATCAGGCCACCTATCAGTTAGCGTTAGTCCATCGGGCACAGAACCAACCGGAATTAGCAGTGCCGCTGCTGGTGCAGGTGATTCGCAGCCAACAACCCACGCGGGAATGGGGTCAGAAAGCCTATCAACAGTTGCAGGAATTGGGCTTTGTCGATACCATCTATCCCCGTGCTGATGGGTCTGCACCGTCCCCGAACCAACCCTCTGCGGACACCCCTGCTCCACCAACCACAACAGCGACCCAACCCGCACCTGCCACCACTGATCTCAACTCTGATCTGCGTCCCCTCGCCCTCAGCACCAGTGTATTAAGTTTGGCGGGTGGGCGACGGATGATCAGCGAAGCCAACGCCGCCTTTACTGCCCAAAATTACGATCTAGCCGCGAAACGGTTCCAAGATACGCGGCAGGTGTTCAACCAACTGTCTAACTTCTACCAAGATTTGGCTGGTGTGTTTGCCGGGGTTGACAGCCAAGTGGCCAGTGAGCTGCGCCAAAAGGCTCTGGACAGTGCCCAGATGCGAGATCAAACCACCTATCAGTTGGCGTTGGTACACCGGGCACAAAACCAACCGGAATTGTCAGTACCGCTGTTGGTACAGGTGATTCGTAGCCAACAACCAGGGCGAGAATGGGGGCAGAAAGCCTATCAACAGTTACAGGAGATGGGGTTTGTCGATACGGTCTATCCCCGTGGCGATCGCGCGTCAACCTCCTCAACCCCAACCTCGGCGGGCACCTCGACTGCAAAACCAACTCCTGATTCCCGTCCCCTTGCCCTCAGCACCAGTCTGCTCAGCTTGCCCGGTGGGCAGCGGTTGATGACTGAAGCCAACGCCGCCTTTGCCGCCCAAAATTACGACGTAGCCGCGAAACGGTTGCAGGATGCGCGACAAATTTGTAACCAACTGTCTAACTTCTACCAGGACTTGGCCACAGTCTTTGCTGGTGCTGACAACCGCGTGGCCAAAGAACTCCGCCAAAAGGCGTTAGACGGTGCCCAAATGCGGGATCAGGCCACCTATCAGTTGGCGTTGGTACACCGGGCACAAAATCAACCGGAATTGGCCGTGCCACTGCTGGTGCAGATTCTGCGTAGCCAACAACCGGGGCGAGAATTGGGACAAAAAGCCTATCAACAGTTGTTTGACATCGGCTTTGTCAATCTGGCCTATCCCCGTACTGATGCGGGTGCCTCTACGGCCACCCCCGCCCCTGATTCCCGTCCCCTCGCCAGCAGCAGCAGCCTGTTAAGCTTGCCCGGTGGGCGACGGTTGATGGATGAAGCGAGCACCGCTGTTTCCTCCCAAAACTACGACGTGGCCGCGAAACGGTTGCAAGATGCGCGGCAAATTTTCAACCAACTGTCTAACTTCTACCAGGATTTATCCTCCATCTTTGCTGGCGTTGACAGTCAGGTGGCCAATGAACAACGTCAAAAGGCTCTCGACAGTGCTCAAATGCGAGATCAGACCACCTATCAGTTGGCGTTGGTGCATCGGGCGCAAAACCAACTGGAGTTAGCGGTGCCGCTGCTGGTGCAGGTGATTCGTAGCCAGCAACCGGGGCGGGAATTGGGACAAAAAGCCTATCAACAATTGCTGGAGATGGGATTTGTCGATATGGCTTATCCGCGTGCTGATGCCCCCATGACTGCACCAGCGGCTGGCAGGTAGTCACCCAATTCTCAGGTCGCGTAACCGTTCACTCCCTGTCAGGTGAGGCACAAGCGAGCCTAGCCCGCAAAACTTTTCCCATCGGGGATGTGAACGGTTACCAGGTGGCAATTCTCAGGTCGCGATCGCGCTGTTTATATCTATAAAGGACAGATTCACGAGAGACAGACAAGGGGCTAAGTACAGCGTAAATTAAGTTCTACGACACCCTTTTCTAGATCCCCCCGCTTGTAAGCTGTGGTCTGTAGCGTTGAGTTACCCCATGCTGAAAGAGCCTTTAGAGTTGAGTCCCACCGAGCGTCAATATCTTGAAGCTTTGCTGCACAAAGGGATAATGGGAGCCAAACAATTCAAGCGTGCCACAGCACTCCTAGAATTGGATCGAGGCAAAATAGTAACTGACGTTGCTCAAACATTGGGAGTCTCTAGAGCACCGGTCACCTAAGCAAAAAAATGTTCAGGTGTACTATACAGTAAGAACGAAAAATCAAGGTTCAAGGGACTTTTTTGGACTGGCAATTGTTACATTCCCATTACATGACCGGTGCTCTAGACACAAATCAGTAAGGGCGAACTGCCGTTCGCCCCTACCGGATGATTGAGGATTTTAGGGTTACGCTCGTCCCCTATTGCACTGGCGGCACAGCGGGTAAATCGGCTTCCTGTGCTAAATTGTTCAAGTTTTTCAGATTGGCTGTTCCCGTGGTCAGGAACCGGAACGTTTCTTGGTAGAGGCTTTGCCAGAAGCGGTTGCTCATCCCTTGGCTGACTTCGGTGGGATCAACCATCGGGTGGGGTACGAGGTCTTGGGCACGGTACAGGTAAGAGAGGTGATTGTTGCGCTCTCCCCCCAGTTGTTTGACGAACTGTTGGCTGGTTTCGATGTCGGCTGCGTCTTCGTTTTCGGTCAACACCAAGAACGTGGGGATCTTTTTCAACGCTTCCATGGATGCCTTACTCATCACCACACTGCCGCCAAAGCGGTTGGCAGCGGTGAGTGCGCCGACGGGGAATTGCAGATTTGGATCCCAACCCAACTCTTTGATATCCAAGGGGCCTGCCAAGTTGACATACTTGCGGCGATCGTCGCCATACACTTGCAGCAACGGTGCATAGGCCATCACCCGCTGCACCCGGTCAGGCCGACTGGCAGCCAGAGCCAGAGCCACCGCACCCCCAACCGATAAACCGACGGTGTAGATGGGGCCAGGAATCGACTCCACTTCCTTCAGTCGCGCTTGGGCGTTAGTGAGATAGTCGAGGTGAGAGGAGGTGAAGTAGCGATCGAAGTCGGGGTCGTTGGGGCTTTCGATGGCCTTGATGATATCCAGCAAACGCGGCTCTAGCCAGAGCATCCGGGCGGTGAGGGCAATCTGTTGGCGGCGATTGGGGCGGGGCATATCGCCACCACTGGCCAAATTACCAAAAAAGTTTTGCAGTACCGGATCGTTGTTAATCTTTTGCTTCAACGGTTCTGCATATTCCGGTTTCAGATCCACCTGCGGCCAATTTTTAGCGGGGTTAATTAGCGTATGGCCAGCGAGGGATGGTTGATAGACGTTAAACCCGTTTTGGAACAGGTAGTCCGCCAATCGCCACATTTGATGCGGTTTGGCACTAAACCCATGAAACACTAGCACTGTGCCACGAATGGGTACACCGGCTGGATGAAACAGGTAGTAGGGATAGGCACCAGAGCGG
>JBBILC010000215.1:3413-4059 GCA_037445115.1 Coleofasciculaceae cyanobacterium bin_20 | reverse complement strand
AGCTTGCAACGGGTGGCGATCGGGTACTCCCTCGCGGCATTTCTGGGCATCGCAGGCGGCATCATCATCGGCACCAGCACCTTCATGCGCCGGGGCTTTGATCCGCTGATTCAAGTTTTACGAACTGTCCCCCCCTTGGCCTGGTTGCCCATCTCCCTCGGCATCTTCCAAAATAACGACCCCGCTGCAATTTTCGTTATTTTCATCACCGCTGTTTGGCCAATCCTGATCAACACCGCTGTGGGCGTGGGACAAATCCCCCAAGACTACAACAACGTCGCCAAAGTGCTGTGCCTGTCTAAATTTGAATACCTCACCAGCATCATGGTGCCCTCCACCGTGCCCTATGTCTTCACCGGGCTGCGGATTGGGGTGGGCTTATCTTGGTTGGCGATCGTGGCTGCTGAAATGCTCAAATCCGACGGTGGCATCGGTTTCTTCATCTGGGATGCCTACAACAGCGGCGGCGACGAAGGCATGAGCGAAATCATCCTCGCCGTCATCTACGTCGGCCTCGTCGGCCTCATCCTCGACAAACTGGTTGGGTTCATTGGCTCGTTGATTGCCTCTGATGAGGTGAAGTAAGAGAAGAGAGTGGATGGTGGATGGTGGATAGTGAATGGTGGGTCGAGTGGAGTGGGGAGTG
>JBBILC010000215.1:0-3403 GCA_037445115.1 Coleofasciculaceae cyanobacterium bin_20 | reverse complement strand
ATAGTGAATGGTGATTATGGACGATGAAACGCCAATGTTTCATGACCTCATCATTTCAGAATCCCCACCCTCCTCTCTAAACTCCAATT
Source organism: Coleofasciculaceae cyanobacterium bin_20 (assembly GCA_037445115.1). Taxonomy (GTDB): domain Bacteria; phylum Cyanobacteriota; class Cyanobacteriia; order B231; family B231; genus Trichothermofontia. The sequence continues at coordinate 3,314 of JBBILC010000215.1, read as the reverse complement.
CCCCATAACTCCCCATCATCCACTATCCACCATCCACTATCCACCACTCACTCCCCCTTCCCCTATGCAGCCTTTTGTTGAAATTGATCACATCGATAAAGTCTTTCCGCTGTCCAATGGTGGCAGTTACATTGCCCTGAAGAATATTAATTTGAAGATTCAGCAGGGTGAATTTATTAGTTTGATTGGTCACTCTGGTTGTGGTAAGTCCACGCTGCTGAATATTGTGGCGGGGTTGGATCGGCCTAGCCAGGGTGGGGTGGTGCTGGAAGGCCGGGAGGTGAAGAAACCGGGGCCAGACCGGATGGTGGTGTTCCAAAACTATTCGCTGTTGCCGTGGCTGACGGTGCGGCAAAACATTGCCTTGGCGGTGAATAAGGTACTGAAAACCGTGTCTGCCAAGGAACGGGAAGAAATTGTCGAACACCATATTGATCTGGTGGGGTTGCGGTTAGCGGCACACAAGAAGCCAGCGGAATTGTCCGGGGGGATGAAGCAACGGGTGGCGATCGCCCGTGCCCTCGCCCTGCGTCCCAAAGTGTTGCTGCTGGATGAACCCTTTGGCGCGTTGGATGCCCTAACTCGCGGCAACTTGCAACAGCAGTTGATGAAAATCTGCGAAGAAAGCCATGTCACCTCGATCATGGTCACCCATGATGTGGATGAAGCATTGCTGTTGAGCGATCGCATCGTCATGATGACCAACGGCCCCGAAGCCCACATCGGCCAAATCCTGGAAGTTCCCATCCCCCGCCCCCGCGAACGCTTAGAGGTGGTGAATCATCCCAGCTACTACGCCCTGCGGAACGAGATGATTTACTTCCTCAACCAACAGAAACGCGACAAACGCCGCAAACAACGGCAAACCACGGTCGCCGTGCGGGAAGTCTGGGGCGACAGTGCCATCTCCGGCAACGGCTTAGAAAAAATCAACCTCAACCTGGGCTTCATCCCCCTCACCGACTGCGCCCCCCTCGTTGTCGCCAAAGAAAAGGGCTTTTTCCAGCAATACGGCTTAGATCAAGTCACCTTACAGCGGGAACCCAGTTGGAAAGTCATCGTAGACGACATCGCCAACAAACGGCTGGATGGCGCGCAAATGGTGGCCGGAATGCCCCTCGCCATGACCCTCGGTGCAGGTGGCCACACCCCACTGCCCATCATCACCGCCATGGTGCTGTCCCGCAACGGCAACGCCATCACCCTCAGCCGCGCCCTCTACGACCAGGGGGTCCGCAGCCTCGCCGACCTCAAAGCCGCCCTTTACCGCAGCCCGGATAAAGTCCACACCTTTGGCATGGTGCATCCGGCCTCCATGCACAACCTGTTGTTGCGCTACTGGCTGGCCTCCGGCGGCATCGACCCCGACAAAGATGTCAACCTGACGGTTATTCCTCCCGCCCAAATGGTATCGAACCTGAAGGCAGGTAACATTGACGGCTACTGCGTTGGCGAACCGTGGAACTCCCGCGCCGTCAAGGAAAATGTCGGTGTAGTCATGGCCACCGACCTGGAAATTTGGGCAGGCCATCCCGAAAAAGTGTTGGGTGTGCGGGAAGATTGGTCACAACAATATCCCAAAACCCACATCGCCCTCGTACAAGCCCTAATCGAAGCCTGCGAGTACTGCGACGATCGCCGCAACCGCGAAGAAATCATCGAATTACTGGCGCGTCCCGAATACGTCGGAGCCAACGCTGAACACCTGCGTCCCGGCTTCATTGACCCCTACGATCGCGGCATGGGCGAACCACCCCAATCGCTACTGCGGTACAACCAATTCTTTACCGATCGCGCCACCTGTCCCGGACGCGCCGAAGGGCTATGGATCCTCACCCAACTCGCGCGTTGGGGCATCACCCCCTTCCCCCGTAACTGGGTCGAAGTGCTAGAACGCAGTCGTCGCCTCGACTTGTATGGCGAAGCTGCACGGCAAATGGATTTGTTAGATAATGAACCCGATCGCAACCCCTTTGCCCTGTTCGATGGAATCATGTTCAACCCCGACGACCCCATCGCCTACCTCAACGCCAACCCCATCCACTGCGACTTCAAGGTTGAAGAAATCCTGCTGGATCAGATCACAGGTCGTTCCTTAGGTGCAGCTTAAGTGGTGAATGGTGAATGGTGGATAGTGGATAGAGTGGTAAGTGATGAGTGGTGAGTGACAAGAGACTTCCAAAAAAATAATTGTCCTTTCTGTTCTGTAGGGGCAATCCCCCGCTTGTACTGAACTATGCCGAAGTATATGGTTGCCCCGCAGATCTCGCAAGTAGACCAAGATCTATCTCCATGGCGTTAATTCTTTGGGCAGCAGGGCACTGCTCCTACGATGGATAGGATGATTTATTCGTTGGAAGTCCCTCAGTAAAAGTAACGTCTTACTCACCACTTATCACTTATCACTCAGCCCCTCCCCTCCATTCACCATTCACCATCCACTATCCACCATCCACTCATTCCTCCCTCACCCCTCCTCCTATGCAAACCCTCACCCAACCTCAGATGACTTCTACGATCAACAGTGATCCGTTTTTGGTAATTGACAACGTTTCCAAGGTTTACCCCACTCCCAATGGGCCGTTTACCGTTGTGAAAGACATCAATCTCACGGTGCATGAGGGGGAATTTATTTGTGTGATTGGCCACTCTGGTTGTGGCAAAACCACCTTGTTGAACATGGTGGCGGGGTTCAACAAACCCACAGAGGGAGAAGTGCGACTCAATGGCCAGCGGATCACCCGTCCCGGCCCCGATCGCATGGTGGTGTTCCAAAACTATTCCTTGCTGCCCTGGAAGACCGCCTTTGAAAACGTCTATCTGGCGGTTAAAGCCGTGTATCCCGACAAATCCCACAAAGACCGGACGGAAATCGTCAAAGAATACCTGGCCATGGTGGGGTTAGAAGAAGCGGCCAACAAAAAGCCCAAACAACTCTCCGGTGGGATGAAGCAACGAGTCTCCATTGCTCGCGCCTTGGCGATTTGCCCCCAAATGCTGATCCTGGATGAACCCTTTGGCGCGTTGGATGCCATCACCAAGGAAGAACTGCAAGAGGAACTGCTGGAAATTTGGCGCAACCACAAAGTCACCGTCATGATGATCACCCACGACATTGATGAAGCCCTATTCCTCGCCGATCGCCTCGTGATGATGACCAACGGCCCCGAAGCCAACATCGGCGAAGTCATGGACATTCCATTTGAACGGCCTCGCAACCGCGCCCAAATCATGGAAGACCCCACCTACTACGACCTGCGGAATCACGCCCTCGACTTCCTCTATCGCCGTTATGCCCACGATGATGAGTAGGA
>JBBILC010000214.1:0-3827 GCA_037445115.1 Coleofasciculaceae cyanobacterium bin_20 | reverse complement strand
ACGATTAGAGGCTATTTTTTAACACATTTCCTATCATTCAACACTTCTGGCTAAACATATAAATTTTGCCCTTCACCAAACAAATGAATTTCTAGAAATTATTCCTTCGACTGTTTATAAAAATATTGATTATAAAACCACAAGCTCAATTGTTGGTTCAATGTTTTGTCATTCTCTTGCAGAAATAACAGAGGCAATAGTTAACCCTATAGAAAAAGGACATCCTGATGTCATTCCAAAGGCAGGTGAAAACTCATCAGAAGAGGAGTTGCGTAATTATCCTGTTGGTTTAGAAATCAAATGTACGGTTGGGAATATAACTAAAGGTGAAAATCTCAGAGCCGGACAACCAAGAATCAATGCTTTAAAAGGAATTGTCTGGCAAGCTCATCATCAAGAAGTCAAAGAGTTGTTAGGATTAGTTTGGGATTTTGTACAAATTGAATATGAATTTAACTATCCCAAAGTTACTGCTATTTTCTACGCGAATAATCTGATCACAGATGACTGGGGGAATATTAGTGGAACTGAAGGTCGGAATACTAAGGTGACAGGGATGAAGGCAAGTGGTAGAGAGAAGATGGGACAGGGTTGGGTAGCTTTGCTTGATGAGCATCTATACAAACAGATTTACCAAAGGATTACGAAGTTTTCTATTTAACTAAAAGCTGAAAAAAAATTCAAGTTGCTCATCGGCTCTATCAGATCGATAATAGATAACTTCCTTGCTAGTTTTTCCTGCCACACCCTTTAGATCTAGCAATGGTCTGAACGGCAAATAATCACCACAATTACCTTCACAGAATATAACTTCTCCCTTTCTTTGCTTCGACCATTTTGCTAATTTCTCGTAATCAAGAAGTTCGCTCCCATAGCGATAACCTTTTCCAGCCTCCTCTTTATAGGGGGGATCAATAAACCAAGTGGCTTCTATATCAGGAGCTAATATGTAGTCTCCACAGACAATGTTCCAGTGCTTAATCTTAAATAAATTTTCGGACATATATCTTTTACTAATCTTCCAATTTCTAGCTAGAACAGGAGTAACTTTAATGGTCTTATAGTGAAACGCCATTTTAGTGGCAGCATGAATAATGTGAAGAAATTCGGAACTTCTTTCACCAATCTCTAAGTCGGGTAAATTCTTGATTGTTAGTGGCGTTGCTTCATCAATTAACCATTTCCAAATCTCATAGACACGCTCGTCTCTCTCCACTAAAAAGATATTTTTCTTCCAGTTATCTCCGTATAGTGAATAAGCCGCTGAACCAGCAAACGGCTCAACGATAGCCCCAAAATTAGGAACTGGGTAGTGCTTCGCTATTTGCTTTTTTCGACCGTAGTAATAGAACATCTGTCCTTGTAATTCTTGAATACTATAGTATTAGGCGAGGAGGCAGAAGTCAAGTGTTGGTTTCAAAAGTGTTAGCCTGTCTTACATTAATGCACTTATCCCATCCGTTTAACGTCACCGTCCTGCACTCGCTATCCTGGCTCATGGGTCATCGGTGCCCAAGTTTTGATCACTCGCCCCGTGAGGGTTTGGCCTAGCCAGGGAGTATTGGTCGCCTGGGACGCTAGGGTGGTGGGACTCACGACCCAGGTTTGTTGCGGATCGAAAAGGGTTAACTCGGCGGCTTGCCCCAGAGTCAAAGCGGGGGGAGCTTGCTGTAAACACTGGGCGGGAGCCGTACTGAGGCAGCGCCAGAGGGTTGTCGCGGACACCAAACCGGGCATCACCAGGGCTTGCCAGAGTAGGGGCAGGGCTAACTCCAGCCCGATCGCGCCGGGGGGGGATTCACTAAAGGCTACGGTTTTCTCTTCATAGGTGTAGGGCGCGTGATCAATGGCGATCGCATCCAAGACCCCGGTGTTAATTGCCTCAATCAGAGCCGCGCGATCGCTCGGTGTTCCCAACGGCGGGGCAAGGTGCAGGCTCGGATCATAGGGATTCAACCCGGAACGGCCATCCAGATCCGCCGTACTGAGCAAGAGGTGCATCCAGGTCGTACTCGCGGTGATCGGCAAGTCCCGTGCCTTGGCATCAGCGATCAGGTCTACCCCGCGTGCGGTTGAGATGCGCATCAGATGCACAGGGGTTCCAGTTGCGGCCACGCATTCGAGAATCGCCGCGATCGCGATCGTTTCCGCAATCGCAGGCACTCTGGGTAAACCCAAACGGATGGCATCGGTGCCCTCACGCACCCCCCCCTGGCGATGCAGTTGTGGTTGACAGGGCCAGAGGGCGATCGGTTTACCTAAGGGTTGGGCGTAGTCCAGGATGCGCCACAGCAATAGGGGGTCCGCCAAGGGCTGTCCATCCGCCAAACCCACCACCCCAGCAGCGACCAGATCGGCAAATTCCGTCATTTGTTGCCCCTGGGCCGCGATCGTCAAGGCTCCCCAACTATCCAGGCGCAAAGGTAGATCAAGCTGGGCAAAGGTGGATTGCAGCCAACGCCACCCAGCGGGCTGATCCAAAACAGGTTGGGTGTCAGGTAACAGGGTCAACCGGGTAAAGCCACCCGCGATCGCGGCCCGTCCCAAGGAAGCCAAGGTTTCCCGCGACTCAAATCCTGGCTCCCCACTGTGGCTATACAGATCTACCAACCCCGGCCCCAGAACGAGACCTTGACCACTCTGCCGGGGAATTTCCGGGCCAGCCGTGAAGTTGTCGCCCATTTGGGTGAGGGTGTTGTCCGTAATCAGGACATCAGTGACGCGATCGCGGAGGGCAATCGGATCAATCAGTCGCACCTGTTGCAATAAAACCGCAGCCATAGACAATTCAATTCGCACCAGCGGAGAGCATCCACACTTTACTGAGAAAATGAGTCTCAAGCCCTGTCCTGCTAGGACAGCTTTTTCTGTTGTTGAATGTCGTCAATCAGCGTCTCAATGGGTACTCCCCCAACTGCTACGGCGAAATAGCTTGGACGGCTAGAGCAGTCTTATTGTAAGGTTTGGGTAAGCCAGCCTGTCCGTACCGCCTGCTCAACACCCCTTTTAGGGTATTCCCAATTTGGGAGACAGACAACTTAGGCAGGTACTCAACCAAAGTGTGGACGTAATCCACTTCCCCATTAAACGCTAGTCTCTGGCAGTTCATCTGCCGAGCGACTTCCCTAAACGACCGCTCAATCATATCTAACCCCGGTACCGTAAGCACCTTCTGTCTGAACTTTGTCATACAGACCAAAGGCATCTTTAAGATCCCTAACGCTATGTCTTTCATGCCTGTACGCGCTAGACGTTATTAGCAGAGCATATTGGCAGATCAACCCACACTTAGAATACAGACCAATTATATCAATAGGCGTGAAAGTTAGATACTGCTATTGATGCCCTCCAACAGACCAGCAGCGCAAGCGGTTGGCTTAACTGTTTGGGTGTATGCGGGTTGTCTGGAATGATGCCTTAAGTTTGTGCAAGCAATCGGTCAAGTTGCCTAGCACGGCAGACCTTCAGAAGGTTTACCTTACGCAAACCAAACAAACTGAAGCTAGTACAGTAAACATAAAACATAAAGTTTCGCAACGTTGGTAGTAGCGACATGAGGCGTTGCGGGCTAAAGCCTGAACTACAAACGTTGCCTAATTAATTAGGCGCTGCACTAGGATCTGTCTGAGTGAGGTCTCGACGGTGCCATTGCCGCAATCGGTTCAGGACTTGGGAATGGCGTTTAGCAATTGCTTTTTAGGGGGTCCCTGCGATCGGGGGAGGGGGAGGGGGATCGGTAGGGGTTTTTAGGCTAACGATGAGACAGAAAAAAATCTTACAGCACTTCCATACCCGGTGAGGTACAGACAAGGGGCTTAAGCCCCTTG
>JBBILC010000213.1:0-3920 GCA_037445115.1 Coleofasciculaceae cyanobacterium bin_20 | reverse complement strand
ATACTGCATTCTGTCCCTTTTTTTCATCGCTTAACCTAACTTTCAACACTTCTGGGTCTTGAGTCCACCCAAACCCAAATTGAGGCGATCCAGGCCCAGTAATTTCTTTCCCTGCCATTTTCTCTATCTTCCCATCTACCATGACTGCTAACCTCCTTATCCGTCAGGCCCAAATCTTGCTTCCCAGTGGTGAATACCTGCGGGGAGATGTGCAGGTTCGGGCGGGCCACATTACCCAGGTTGCTCCCGCGATCGCGCCGAGCGAGGATGAACGCCTGATCGACGCCGAAGGGTTGACCCTCTTACCCGGTGTGATTGATCCCCAGGTCCATTTCCGAGAACCGGGCTTGGAGCACAAAGAAGATCTGTTTACTGCCAGTTGTGCCTGTGCCAAAGGGGGCGTCACGTCGTTTCTGGAGATGCCCAACACCCGCCCCCTGACGACAACCCAGGCCGCCCTGGATGATAAGTTGCAACGGGCCGCCCAGAAGTGTCTGGTGAATTATGGTTTCTTTATGGGGGCCACACCGGAAAACCTGCCCGATTTGCGCACCGCCCAACCTACACCAGGGATCAAAATTTTTATGGGATCGATGAAGGGTCCCCTGTTGATCGATCACGAGGCCGCCCTGGAGCCAGTTTTTGCAACGGGTGATCGTCTGATTGCGGTTCATGCCGAGAACCAGGCCCGGATTGAGCAACGCCGCCAACAGTTTGCGGGCATTAGCGATCCCGCAATTCATTCCCAAATCCAAGATAACCAGGCAGCCCTGGAAGCAACCCAACTGGCCCTCAAACTCTCACGCAAGTATCGGCGACGGCTCCATATTCTTCATCTGTCTACGGCTGAGGAGGCGGACCTGCTGCGGCAAGATAAACCCGCCTGGGTCACGGCGGAAGTTACCCCGCAACACCTACTGCTCAATACCAGCGCCTATGCCACGATCGGCACCCTTGCTCAGATGAATCCACCCCTGCGATCGCCCCATGACAACGCAGTGCTTTGGCAGGCCCTCTTGGATGGCGTGATTGACTTCATTGCCACCGATCATGCCCCCCATACCCTGGAAGAGAAGGCCCAACCCTATCCCAACAGTCCCTCCGGAATGCCGGGGGTGGAAACCTCCCTGCCCTTGCTATTGACCCAGGCGAAGCAAGGACGCTGCACAGTGGCCCAAGTCGTCAACTGGATGTCTACGGCGGTGGCACGGGCCTATGGGATTCCTAACAAGGGGCTAATTGCACCGGGGTATGATGCCGATCTGGTGCTGGTGGATTTGGCGACGGAACGCCCGGTGTTGCGATCGGAACTGCTGACAAAATGTGGCTGGAGTCCCTTTGAAGGTTGGCAGTTGACCGGTTGGCCTGTGGTGACGATCGTAGGGGGGCGGGTGGCCTACGATCACGGCCAGCTTCATACCGATGTGCGTGGGCAGCCCCTCACCTTTGTCCCAATGCCTTAAAGGAGTGGGTTCGGCCAGACAGATCGACAGATCCTCCCATGAGTGGGACTGTTGTTTCGTTACACATCCCCTACCCCTGCCAAGGTGCGGGGTATTTTAACAAAAAAGCCATTCTACGGGGGATTAGCTATAGCCCCATCGTTGGCAGGTCAGTGGGTGAGGGGGTGGCTAACATCAATGCGATGCACGCCTGTGACTGATCGGGGCAGACTGATCGGGGCAGACTGATCGGGGCAGACTGTTGTTTTTACCCAAGCCTTGGTTACAATCAGGGGGACCCCCTGAAAGAGCCAGTGGTGGCAATGGCGAAGCACGGTAGACAGGGACCAAAGTAAGGTGCATTTTCGGTTAGGTCTTAAATATTGAGGTGAATCGGTCACAGGGACAGTTAATCAGTGCCATCATTAAATTGAAGCAGCGGGTTTACGATGCAGTTGGCCATTGACCGTATCATGTTGGGATGCTCCCATGCACAGTAAAGTGACTGAATTAGGCTTGTCCGAGCAGCGAATTCTTTCTGCGATCGTGTTTACTGATGGCGTTGCTTTCAGTACACGGATGGCTGAGGATGAAGAAAATACGCTACGGTTAATTCACCGTGATCTCAATTTGATGCGTAAGGTCTGCGATTCCTTTGAAGGGCGAGTATTAAAGTCAACCGGAGATGGTCTCTTAATGAGTTTTAGTAGCGCTCTTAAGGCAATTGAGTGCGCCATTGAAATTCAAAGATTATTATCAGATAATGCCGTTACTTTACCCCCTAGTCAAGTCTTGGCCCATCGTATTGGAATTCATCTGGGTGATGTTTTTATTAGCCAGGGTGACGTAATGGGGAATGGTGTTAATATTGCCGCCCGACTTCAGGCGGAGGCTCAGCCCTGGGGCATTTGTATTTCTCAAACTGTCTACGATGTGATCCGACGAGAGCTTCCTCTAGAGGCGACCTACCGAGGCCCTCGGCAATTGAAGAATATCCCAGAGCCGGTCCCGGTTTATGAAATTATACCTGTTCAAGCCGAAATACTAGCCATGATGCCTGTGACCGCAGGCGAACCCACACCCAGTACTCCGGCCCCAGAGGATGACGAACTAAAGCGGCAAGCGATCGCGAGCCTTGCGCAAGATCTGGATGCTGCTCGCATTAAAAAACTGTTGTATTGTCTTTGTGAAGAAAAATGGGAAAAAAATGACCACATTCTTCAACAGGCTAGTTGGCAGCAATTAGTGACAACTATTCTTCAAAAAACGGTCACATTAGCTCGCCTCAAGAGTTTCCTGGGACGAATTGTCCGTAGCATTAATAAACAAACAGAATATACGATCGTTGCGCAAAAAATTATTAGCTACCTCAGTCCCTTATACCCCGATTACCACGAAACGACCCAAGGGTTCGCGGCAACAATCACTAATCCGCAAGTTGATATTTTGCCCAGCCCAGCCGCTAAAACGCCGAAGGAACTCCATAAGCGGTCTCAGCGTACTACTGAACTACCCGAACCCGCAAACGAACCGATAGACATAGCCCAAGCGGTTTATCTTACCATTGCCCAACATCTTGCCCAGCATGAACAAGCAACCCGCATTAGAAAGTTAGTCTTTGCCGCCAGTCAGGGGTATTGGGAAAATGATCCGCAAGCGCTAGCTGCTGCCGCCCTGCCCGATCTCATCCAGCAATTGCGTCAGCAAAACACTACATTTGATCATCTTGCACTCAATCTTTACGGCATTGTCAAAACCCTCAATCGGCAGGCTGAGTATGTGCTGGTTGCTGAAACCCTGTTGTCAGCCCTTGGCTCCCTCTATCCCCAATCCCAATTGCCACCAGACTTACCCCACCGTCACCAGGAAGCCACCGAGGTTCTATCAACCCCACCGGCTGATTTAGCTGACTCCCTGGCCGCAGTCCTCGTTCCCCCAGCAGCCGACAACGCGGCCTATGGGGCGGGTCTCACCTACGATCGCTTTGCCCTACGCGAAGAGGTTGTTCGGAATGCCAATCCCCTACGGGCCAAAATTGTCATTACCTCAATGTTGTACCAAAAATTTACGGGCAGTAACGAAGACTGGCTGACCCTCAAGGAAAAAAGTCTTGATGCGTTATTATACGATCTATTTTGCCAGTGTGAAGCTTATAATGAATTATACGATCGACTCTGCATCACAGCCCGTTTTCTGGATGATCCGGATCTAAATGAGCAAACTGCTGAAGCAATTTGTGCAGCTATGAAACCCTTTTATGTCCATATTCACCCCAACGCCGATCGTATTCGTATCTTTGAATCTATCTTGCAAGGGAAACCTCACTAATTGACAATTCTCCTCTCCATGAATTCCTATTCTCTTTGCCAATCCAAAACCCAAAACCCAAAATCTAAAATCTAAAATCTAAAATCTAAAATCTAAAATCAGAAGTGTTGAATCTTAAGATTTTATTTTCTAAAAATAGACACACTAATC
>JBBILC010000212.1:0-4057 GCA_037445115.1 Coleofasciculaceae cyanobacterium bin_20 | reverse complement strand
GACTCTCGTACCCTAAAGTGTAAAGTTTTATATCTGGATTCAACACTTCTGGTAATAAGTCAATAATTTCAATTTGATATTTTCCTTTTAGGTGTTCCTCACAGATTTTCTTGAGATTAGTGAAAGCCGCCAATGATTTCGGCGTTTGTCCAGCAACATATAGGCGCAGTTGCCATCGCTCAGGAGAGATCTGGCTGGGTTCACTGATTGGGTTCATGAGCGGCGTCTCCTACAATTCATAACCTTGCACGGGCTGAGGGGCATCGAATTTTTTTGATGATTCGCGATTAATCAGCTTGCCGTAACGCTCCCATTGTCTTCTGATCTTGCCAATAACGCGACTCATATAATGTTTTGTCTTGGGTTAAACGATTGAGTTCATCACCTTTAGCTTCGAGTCGGGCTTGAAGGATAGCAATCTGCGCTTGCATTATGGCTTGCTGGTGCTCTAGTTCCCGCTGTTGTTGGGTAATCTGCTGCTGTCGCTGGCAGTGGGCGGCCTGGTCGGCGGCTTCCTGAGCTGCTCGTGCTGTTCCTGTTAATACCTGGTTCTGTCCCAAATAAACATCGACTAGATCGATTCCCTGGTTGCTCAGGCGAAATTCTCGTACTTGATTGGAGTGTGGCATGCCTCGCGATTTAATGATTTGCAGCAGGCGATTCCGTTCCCCATTGCCTTCCGTAATGCGCACGTCTATCCAACTATCAATTAAGGATGACACACCGACTTCCGTATGTTCGAGGGGCATTCCACCTGTAACCAGATTGGTCATCAATGCGGTGATTTGCTGTGCCTTCAGATGATCAATCAAGCGCATTAAAAAGGAACGACTTTGTAAGTGCGTACCGCTGAGGGTCAGATTACTAATAGGGTCAATGATCACCGTTGTTGGTCGAAAGGAATTTAGCCAGTTATGGATCTGTACTAGATGAACTTCTAGACTATACATGGTCGGTCGCGTTGCTTGAATTCTCAGTAATCCCGATGTCAGGAAGGTTTCTAAATCTAAACTTAACGATTTCATATTGCGCACAATTTGCTGAGGAGATTCCTCAAAGGCGAAATAGAGGCATCGTTCACCTCGTTGACAAGTCGCTGCCGCAAAATGAGCCGAGATCGTGCTTTTCCCAGTTCCCGCCATCCCCGAAATTAAAATACTGCTGCCTCGGAAATATCCCTGCCCTCCTAGCATGCTATCTAGACGAGGAATACCCGTGGAAATTCGTTCTGTTGACACAGGATGTTCCAGTCCAATAGAAGTCAGCGGTAAAACTGAAATGCCCTCTTTATTAATGAGAAATGGGTATTCGTTACTGCCATGCGAGGAACCCCGATATTTTAGAATTTGTAACCAGCGCGTAGAAACTTCCTCATAAACTCGTTGTTCTAGGCGAATGACACAATCTGAAACGTATTCCTCTAAACCCTGACGGGTCAGACTGCTTTCTCCGCGTTCGCCAGTAATGATTGCCGTAACTCCCTTCTCTTTCAACCAGCGAAATAGACGACGTAATTCTGCTCGCACGATCGCTGCATTAGACAGCCCGGAAAATAACACTTCAATCGTGTCAAGCACAACTCGTTTTGCACCAATACGATCGATCGTCAGACCTAAACGAATAAATAACCCTTCTAAATCATAGTCTCCAGTTTCCTGAATTTCTGTCGGATCAATATAGATACTGTCAATTTGAAGTTTTCTATCAGCCATCAGTTGCTTGAGATCCCAACCCAAAGAGGCCACATTTTGAACTAACTCGTCAGTCACTTCTTCAAAGGCAATAAAGACACCTGGCTCTTGGTATAGAGTTGCACCCCGGACTAAAAATTCCATTGCCAACAAGGTTTTACCACATCCAGCCGCTCCACAGACTAAGGTTGACCGTCCTTGTGGTAGGCCCCCTTCCGTGACCTCATCTAATCCCTGAATTCCCGTTGGAGATTTAGAGAGTCCAGGTAAGCCTGTGTCCCTTATACCCAGATTAGTCATCAAGTCTAGATCTCCGAAGATAGAGTCTATGAATCATGTTATTTCACCACTTTTCCCCTTGTTTTTTTGAGTATCTCGAAAAATATCCATTTTCGCAACTGTGCCCACGCAATTACCAGGGGTTAAGGTGGATGGCGGAGCTGCCTGCCTCAATCAATCGGGGTTCCCTTTAATCGAGGTGCCCTTGTGTTGGTATCTATATTGATATGATGCAGGATTACGGCCTGCTTGAGAAGTACAGATATGGGCGATCTGTTCACCCCAGTCGTCACAACCTACGTTGGGAATTTGCTTGAATGAGCCGTTCCTCGTGATTAGGCGTTGCTATTTGAACCGCGATCCCCCCTCAGAGGCGGATTTTTAGAGTCTGTAACACGAGAGGTAGGGTAGCTAAAATCGAAAAATAACTTAACAAACTATACAGCACTTCCATACTTGGTGAGGTACAGACAAGGGGCTTAAGCCCCTTGTTCACAAGGCTTGACAGTACTTCATTTAGAGAGGGAAGGGCTGTATCCCTAGTAACGGTCAAAATGACTATTAGATAGGGCTGGGGGTGAGGGCCTTAGCGCGATTCTACTTAGCGTTTATAACGAGCGATGAATTGGTACTCCACATCAGAGGCCAAAAGAAGTTCCTGTACCAATTCCTTGGTTAGCATTCCTGAGGTTTGGATCAGTGTGGCGACACAGCCTGTCCAGCCCGTTTGGTGGTTGGCCCCAATCCCTGACCCCGTATCCCCATGGAAATATTCATAGAACAGAATCAGATCTCGCCAATGGGGATCGGTTTGGAATTTTTCCGCTGCCCCATAGATGGGGCGGCGTTGCTGACTATCCTTGAGGAACAAGCGGGACAGCCGCTCACTCAATTCCTGGGATACCTCTAGTAGGGTCATCTGCTGCCCCGATCCCGTGGGACACTCAATCTTAAAGTCATCCCCATAGAAGGCATACAAGCGTCGCAGGGCTGAGACAAACAGGATATTCACGGGCATCCAGACAGGACCGCGCCAGTTGGAATTGCCGCCAAACATCCCCGTATCCGAATCCCCTGGCACATAGGCAACGCGGTACTCTTGGCCGTCGTGGTGGAACACAAAGGGATGATCCTGGTGGTAGCGGGAGAGCGATCGAATTCCATAGGGGCTGAAGAATTCATTTTCATCCAGCATCCGCGTCAGTACCCGCCGCAGTTTGTCCTCCGTAAACAGGGACAACATCCGCCGACCGGCCAGCCCCGCTTGGTTGGGCAAGTGCATATTCACCGTCAGTTCCGGGTGGCGACGATAAAAGTCGGTGGTGCGTTTGATAAAGTTAGGCAGCTTGCCGACATCATCTTTACTAAAGATAGCCACCGCCGCGAGGGGAAGTAAACCAACCAGCGATCGCACCTTCAGGCGCACGGCATTGCCATCGGGGAAGCGCAGGACATCGTAGAAAAAGCCATCCTCTTCATCCCACATTTCATCATGGTGTTCACCCATGCGATCCATTGCCCCGCCAATCCACATCGTATGTTCAAAGAACTTGCTGACAAATTCTTCATAAAGGGGATCATGGACCGCCAACTCAACGGCAATTCGTAGCATTTGTTGGCTGAAGAAAACCATCCATGCCGTCCCATCCGCCTGCTCTAGGTAGCCGCCCGTTGGTAGGGGCGAACTGCGATCGAAGACCCCAATATTATCCAGTCCTAAAAAGCCGCCTTCAAAGACATTGTTGCCATCCCGGTCTTTCCGGTTCACCCACCAGGTAAAGTTCACCAACAACTTTGAGAAGGCATACTTGAGAAAATCTAAATCGCCATTACCCTCGTTACGAGCCTTATCCAATAGATAAATTTGCATCGTCGCATAGGCATGGACGGGGGGATTGACATCGCCAAAGTTCCACTCATAGGCCGGAATTTGACCATTGGGATGGAGATAGTCATTGCGCAACATCAGATCCAACTGTTCCTTGGCAAAATCAGAATCCACGATCGCCAAGGGCAACATGTGAAAGGCTAAATCCCAGAAGTGTTGAATCTTAAGATTTTATTTTCTAAAAATAGACACACTAATC
>JBBILC010000211.1:0-4732 GCA_037445115.1 Coleofasciculaceae cyanobacterium bin_20 | reverse complement strand
CAGGATTAGTGTGTCTATTTTTAGAAAATAAAATCTTAAGATTCAACACTTCTGACTAAAACATCCCCGCGAGTTTTGCCTGGAACACGCCTATTGGGGTAGTGCTTTCGACGATGAGAGTTGTTACCAAGCTTGCCTAAGCCATGAGTTCAAACCTGCTTTCTTAGATACTGAAGCGCTGCTAGAACGAGTCGTCAATGATCTTTGTCAGGGTAAAGTCGTCGGTTGGTTTCAAGGTCGTATGGAATTTGGTGCCCGTGCCCTGGGTAATCGATCGCTCCTTGCTGATCCGCGCCGCGCTGATATGCGAGATATTATCAACCTTAAGATTAAATTTCGCGAAAAGTTTCGTCCTTTTGCCCCCAGCATTCTTGAAGAAAGCATCAGCGAGTTCTTTGAGTTGGGAGAGACCTCTCCCTTCATGGAGCGGGTCTTGCAGGTGCGTCCAGAAAAACGCAACCTTATCCCTGCTGTAACCCATGTAGACGGCTCAGGACGATTACAGAGTGTCAGTGCCCGTACCAACCCCCTCTACTGGCAGTTAATCCATCACTTTGGCCAGCGTACTGGAGTACCTATTGTCTTGAATACCTCGTTAAATGAAAATGAACCCATTGTCCGAACTCCAGATGAGGCCATTAACTGCTTTTTGAGAACCAAAATGGACAGCTTAGTTCTAGGAAACTATTACATTGATCGCGAACAGAAATAAAAAATAAACTGACATTATCACAATGAATTTTAGGGTTAAAATACCCTGATTTTGACTTAGCAAAAAACACGATCGCACTTAAACGTGAATCCCGGCAACACCCCCTCACCAGAAAGCACGGATGGACCCATGATCACCTCCACCGGCTGGCCCTGACGATAAATCTCAACCTGGCGATGTTGCGGATCAAGCAGCCAACCCAAGCGACAGCCATTGGCGCGGTACTCCGCCATCTTCGCCCGTAAATCCTTCAGCCGATCGGTTTTTGATCGCAATTCCACCACAAAATCCGGACAAATCGGCGGAAATCCCTCCTGCTCCTCCAGCGTCAATGCCTGCCACCGAGCCAACGCCACCCACGCCGCATCAGGTGCGCGATCGGCCCCATTGGGCAAATGAAATACCGTAGACGAATCAAAGACTTCTCCCAAACCGGACGCCTGATTCCAGTTCCAGAGCGCTGCAATAATCCCCGCATTGCGCTTGCCAGTAGTTCCCCCCGTGGGTGGCATAATCTCTAATTCCCCCGTCGCCGATCGCTCCATTGCCACATCTCGATTGGCCTGCGCCAACGCCTCAAATTGCGCCTGAGAAACCTTAAAGGCGACTGGGATTTGCACTAGCGGTTGCATATTCATGACATACAGTTAAACTTTGAAACTAGCAACTACGATCGCCAATAAGAGAATAGCCACAATTGCAAAAGGATCAAGCACCATCAACAGGGCAACCCCGAATCATCATCATTAGGCGCTTCACACAACTTATCTTTATCAACATTAGGCAAAGCTGCACAACGCAAGGCAATATTATTTAAGCGCTGTCTCAGTGACAGAGACTCCATTGAATTCTCACTTGATTGAGCGCGTTTCAATGCAGCAACAATCGCTGTCTCTACTGCTTCACTAGGGCTACACCCCGTTAGCCTTGCCAATTCCTCAGCCATTGCCTGAACCGCAGGATTTTCAATTGTAATCGCCATTGATGCTGATTTCAAGCTTCTCAAGGTAATTCTATCATTATTCAATCGATATTGCCTAGAGCCTCTCACAATGCGATAAGTCTGGCTCATGAAATAGACCCCTTTCAGTATAAAGCTTCCAAGTACTTGACGCAGTAAAAGCAGTAGCGTCTCAGCTTCGGACCTTCCTGGATATCAGAATACTCGATTCACGATTTTTATACGGAAAAGCCTTTTTTAGGAAGTGATGTTGTGGCCATCTCAACGATCCTAATCCGTCCATTAATACTATAAAAATCCTAGCATCCTTCAACTTTGCCATGAACCTCCTGATCGACAGCCTCGATCACCACTGGCAACACCGCAACGACTACTTTGTCGGCGGCAACATGTTTCTCTACTACAGTGCAGCCCCAGTTAAAAATCAAGTTAAAAATCAAGACTTTCGCGGCCCCGACTTCTTTGCCGTCCTAGGGGTTGAGCGCCAGCGCGATCGCAAATATTGGGCAATTTGGGACGAAGGGGGCCAATACCCCGATGTCATTATCGAACTCATGTCCGATAGCACCGCCACGATCGACCTAACGACGAAAAAACACCGCTACGAACGCACCTTCAAAACCGCCGACTACTCTGTTTACGACCCCTACGATCCGCGATCGCTACAAGGGTGGCACCTTGGCGAAGACCAGCGCTATCAAGCCCTGCAAGCCGACGATCGCGGTTGGCTCTGGAGTCAAGCCTTAGGGTTATGGTTAGGACTATGGCAAGGTGAAATCCACCGTGAATCAGCCCTGTGGCTACGGTTTTATGTCCAGACGGCAACCTCGTTCAACTGGATTCCGAAGCCGCCCAAAAACAGGCACAACAAGCTCAACAACAGGCAGAACAGGCCCTGCAACAGGCAGAGCAAGCCCAACAACGTGCCGAGCGACTCGCTGCCCAACTGCGTTCTCTGGGGATTGATCCGGCTGAGTGATCACCGCTGTAGTGACCACAACCGATTGGAGCGATCGCTTTGTTCATCACGCGACCCTTGATATTCCAAAATATTGGATGCTTGCCCCCATTGAGCAGCTTGGCAAAGCCAGAGAACTAGCCCAGATGGACAAATATGAATTTGGGCAACTCCTCACCCAGCGCGGCATCCTGCGCCACTACGGCACCGAAGAACTAGAAGACGATTTAGCCTATACCCATCGTTAGTAATACCTCTCCCATTTTGAACCTGGCAATCATCGGTCAACCCAATCCGTTGCGTCACCCTGGATGACGGAAAGGCTGCCGCGATCGCGCAAATTGTGAAAACCTCGGGAGTTTTGACCTTAGACCCATTCACTCGGTTCGCCTGGGTAAAAGTCACTGTCCAAGATCGCTGCCAATGGGTAGGGACACACCGTGGGAAAAGTACAATGCGGCAAATGGGTCTCTCCCACCGCCAGTTCAACCCCTTTCAGATAAGCCCTAGGCAGGGCCTCTTCCAGGTAGGGTTTTAAGCTGGGATTATCTGTGAGCAGGTCAGCAATATCCAGGCGCTGGATGCGTAAAGTTGCCAACCAACTCCGGCTCCGGTTTTGGGGTTGATAGTGCCATTTCAGCAAATGTCCAACCAGCACACTCAAACGGTTACGCAGTTCTTGACGCTGTTGCTGCCCCAGCGACTCAACCTCCTCAATGAGATTCGGCCAGTCAATTCGACTGAACTGTTGATTACGGAGGAGCCTCGCCTGTTCCTGTGTCCAAGCGTAGAAATCCGCTTCGTAAAGATTAAGTGCCTCTACAGGATGTTTTGTTGCCTCTGGGGTGGTTTCTGGAGTGGGCATTAGTTTATCCCAACGGGAGATTAATCCCATTTTGACACTCCTCAGCCTAAAGGCGTGAAGATGCTTGGTTCATAATCAGCAATGCTCATTTTGGCGAAGAGCGGTTCAAGCACAGGGGATAGCGGTATTGTAGATCTAGTGGCATAGGAGAATATTCGCTGATAATCATTCAAATTGAAAAGCGACACTATTCACCGTCAGAATACCTCGATCGCGAGATTCATTCCTAAGAACGTATGATTCAAGTGCAGATCGATCGCGGACAGTATGTTGCGGCTGGATGCCGACGCGGCAGGCCGTCAGGCTCGGAAGTTATGCCAGAATACGGTTAATGCTTTACGTCAACGCCGATGACACTGCAACCAGGACAAACGCTACGGGATGGCCAATACCGAATCGAGAGGGTGTTGGGTGAGGGGGGCTTTGGGGTAACCTATTTGGCCCTGAATCAGGCTCTCAACCAATGGGTGGTGATTAAGACGCCGAACGATAAGCTTCGCCAAGATCCCAACTATTCGGCGTTTGAGCAGCGTTTTATTCAGGAGGCTCGTGACCTCGCTAAGCTTTCAAACCAGCGCCACCCCCATATTGTCCAGGTGTTTGACTTGTTTGAAGATGAGAGGCTACGGCTTTCGTGCCTAGTTATGGAATTTATCGAGGGGATTGACCTGCTTGAGATCGTGAAGCGACAAGGAGCATTACCAGAAGCGGAGGCATTGCGCTACATCCGGCAGATTGGCGATGCCCTCTCAGTTGTCCATCAGGTAGGGTTGTTGCACCGGGATATTAAGCCCGCAAATATTATGGTGCGCTCTGGTACGAAGGATGCAATGCTGATCGATTTTGGGCTTGCACGGGAATTTGCACCGAATGTACCGATGTCACATACACCTATGGGAACACCGGGGTATGCACCTCTTGAACAATACGACAGAAGAGCAAAACGGGGTCCATTTACAGATGTTTATGCACTAGCAGCAACACTGTATACGCTAGTGACAGTGGAAGCCCCAGTTGATGCTAGTGGACGAGCCGCTGGTAATCAGCTTCGTGGCAATGATCCCTTGGAGTCACCCCAGCGCTTGAACCGTCATTTAACAACTCAGACCAGTCAAGCGATTTTGAAAGGTATGGCGCTTCTACCAGAGGATCGCCCGCAGACGATGCGGGAGTGGTTGGCCTTCAGAAGTGTTGAATCCAGATATAAAACTTTACATTTTAGGGTGCGAGAGTCAT
>JBBILC010000210.1:1183-4765 GCA_037445115.1 Coleofasciculaceae cyanobacterium bin_20 | reverse complement strand
GTGCTCAACGCCTTACGGCATCAAAGGTTTTCGCACCCCCCTAGCCAGAATCACAAGCTGATCGTAGTCCGTGCTCAACGCCTTACGGCATCAAAGGTTTTCGCACGCGTGGTTTTGCCGCTGCCCGTGTTGCCAAGGATGTGCTCAACGCCTTACGGCATCAAAGGTTTTCGCACGGCGGGGGTTGTACCCCTTACCAGACAAGCCTTCCAGAGTGATCTTGCAAGCGCTCCAGCAATTTGCCTAGTCACCGCACAACCAACCCCATTTTAACCCACCCTGCTCCGACTCCCAACTCCCACCCACCCACTCAATAACCCGCTCACAGCAACTCCCACAGCCCCCTTGCCCCAGCCATGCAAGCACCTCACCACCACCCCAAAACGCTGAAACAGCCCAGCCAGAACACTGACAGCCCATTTCACCCCGCTCAGCCTCCCAACCAGCAGCCCTGCTTGCATTTCCCGCCCTACAACACCCGAAAGCGATCGCCCCGCACCTGCCACGACTCCGGACGGTTATAGCTCGGAATCCGTTGCACACAGCGATCGCACATCCCCACCAACAACAAACTATCCTCCGCTGCCAAGATTTTCTCCAACTCCCAGCGCAACCGTTCACGATCGCGTTGCGTCAGCCAGCACCGAAAAATCGAATATTGCAACCGCTCCCCATAGCCCTCCAACAACCGATACGCCTTCCGCCAACGCTTCGGATCGCGAATGTCATAACAGACCATATACCAATGCTTCAGTTCAGCCATAATTGTCCTTCCTATCAACAACCTATGGAGGGCGGGTTCATCCAGATTGTCATTACTTGAGTCAGATTTAGACCCAACCCGCCCCTACCCAAACCTCAACCCAGGGTCAGGAGAAATCCCCCTAGCGCAACACCAACTGGGCAAACAGCCCCCCCTCATCCATCCATTCCTTCTCCAACAACCGCACCTCCAACTCAAACCAGCGGCGATAGGACAACGCATAGCCCAATACCGGATGCTTCCACGTTTCCTCCTTGCGTCGTTCATAGAGTTCGACCAACTTATGCCGCCCCACCTCACTCAGCCACACCTGTGGCCCCCGTACCTCAAAATCGGTCGTGACATCCCATTGCCCCCGATTCACCGACGCCATCACCGTCATATCCACCAGCGGCACCCGGAAAATCTCCAACAAATCCAACGCCAACGGCCCTGCCTGCGATCGCGGTTGATGATAGAACCCCAACGCCGGTTCCAGACCCACCGTCAGGATGGCATTCATCACATCCTTAAACACCAACGCATAGCCAAAACTCAGCAACGCATTAAACCGATCCTTCGGAGGCCGCCGATTCCGCCCATCAAAGCGTAATTCAGACGGCACCCTCTCCCCAATCAACAACGGCAACGCCCCAAAATACAACGCCGCTAACTTCCCCTCCAACCCCAACAACGATGCCAGCGAAGTCGCCCGTTCCACCTGCTTCAACACCGCCTGCATCTGCGCGATCGTCGGTTTCAGTACCGCTTTTACTGCTGGCGTAGCCGATCGCTGCCCCCGCATCAAAAACTTCCGCTGCCCCTGGCCCCGGCAAACCACCAACCGCTGCGCCAACTGCAAACACAAAGCTGCATCCGTCAACGCCTGATACTGACGAATCCGCCGTTGGATACTCCCCTGCCGCCCATCAAAACTGCCCAAATACCGCCCACCGCCCGAAATGAAGTGCACCCCCACCCCCTGATCGGCACAAAAATGCAACGCCTGCGTTGAAATCTGGGCATAACTATGCAACACCACCTGAGCCACCTGCCGAATGGGAAAAACTTCCACCGGCTGACTCGGACGCGCCACCTTCAACTGCTCCCCCGTCCGGCCCACCCGACTCCCCGGCTCCAACACATGCACAATCTGGCGATCGTCATCCGCCGGAAACAACCGCACGGGTTCCCACTCGCGGTCATGGGCCAACCGCGCCTCCTCCGGCAAACAGACGGGCGCTAACGAACACCGGGCACAGAGCCGCTCATTCACCGTCACCGGCGGTCGCAAGTCCGACTGTCGCAAAGTCCGCGCCGCCGCGATCGCCTGTCGCACCTCTCCCCGTCCCACATCCGTCAACGGCACCGACACCACCACATTATCGGCATGGTAACGAATCCGTCCCTCTGCGACTGGCTCCCCCAACGCCGACTCGATCAGATAGGCATAGGCCAGAATTTGTAAGCGATCGCTTTCCCACGGCTGCGCTTGGTTTTGCTCATCTCGGTATGCCCGCCCCCGCTTGTGTTCGTAGGGAATCGTGTGACCCGATCGTGTCCGCAGCGCATCCACCCGCCCCCGTAATCCCAAATCCTCACTTTCCAAATACAAATCCTGCCATTCGGCATCCTCCTGTTTTTCCAACTCCACATGCAGCCGTCGTCCCGCAAACACCGCCGCATCCTGGGTATAGAGTTCCTCGACCTCCTCCAGGTAAAACAAACGCGGACAGTAGGCCAACGCATGGAGCGCCGACACCCGCACACTTTCCTGCTTCGCGATCGGATCAGCCATCATGACCATCAGCAACCTCCTTAAACAAACTAAAAACGTTGTTCAGGGCAATTCCCCAAGGGAACGCCAACGAAGCGCCTGACGGCATCAGTGGTTATTACTTCAGTTTTTCGTGCTGTGTTAACAACGCGATTACGGCCATAATCCCGCCTGCTGAAATACCTGTTGGGCCGTTACCTGCAAATCAGGCAGAACATCATCCGTTAATAGCGCCTCCCCCGTAAACGTGCGCGGCGGCGCATCCGGGTAAAACACCGTAATACTCTTTGCTCTTGGATCAACCACCCAAACCCGCAACACACCAGCGGCCAGATAATCCGTTGCCTTTTCCGCCATTGTGCCAAAATTTTGGTCTGGCGAAATAATCTCGATCGCTAACTCTGGGGCTACGGGACACGGCCCATCCTCTTGCCAATCTGGCGGCAGGCGATCGCAGGAAACATACAACAAATCCGGAATCGGCACCCAATCTTGCCCTCGGCGTGTCAACGTCGCCGCCCACTCAATCCCGACTTCACCGCGATCCTGGCTCCAGGTATGGAGGAGCAGATAGAGAGCGCCTGTTGACCTTGAATGAAAACGTTTGGGTGACATTTTTGCAACCGCTTGACCATCAATTAACTCGTAGCCCGTCTCGCCCTCCGGCAGTACGAGGTATTCTGCCAGGGTTAGGGGCTTAGTGGGGAGTGCGATATTGGGTGACACAATCATGGCAAGCAATGAGAGAGAGTAAATAAGCGCGGTTAGTTTCAGTTTTAACAACGCGATTACGGCCATAACCCGGCCTGCTGAAATACCTGTTGGGCCGTTACCTGCAAATCAGGCAGGGCATCATCCGTTAATAGCGTCTCTCCCGTAAACGTTCGTGGCGGCGCATCCGGGTAAAACACGGTGATACTCTTTGCCCTCGGATCAACCACCCAAACCCGCAATACCCCGGCAGCCAGATAATCCGTCGCCTTTTCCGCCATCGTGCCAAAATTTTGATCTGGCGAAATAATCTCGATCGCTAACTCTGGGGCTACGGGACACGGCCCATCCT
>JBBILC010000210.1:0-1083 GCA_037445115.1 Coleofasciculaceae cyanobacterium bin_20 | reverse complement strand
GCAGGCGATCGCAGGAAACATACAACAAATCCGGAATCGGCACCCAATCTTGCCCCCGGCGCGTCAACGTCGCCGCCCACTCAATGCCAACTTCACCGCGATCCTGACACCAATTATCCAAAATATAGAGTAGGGTTTTCTGGGTTCTTGAATGAAATCGCTTCGGTGACATTTTCGCAATAGCCTGTCCATCAATTAACTCGTAGCCCGTCTCGCCCTCCGGCAGTGCGAGGTATTCTGCCAAGGTGAGGGGCTTAGTGGGGGGTGCGATACTGGGCGACACAATCATAGCAATCGACTAGAGAGGATAAGCAAATGCGGTTAGTTTCAGTTTAGCTGAGCGTCCCTGCTGCCAGGATGCGATCGACCGTCAGGGTTAATTCCGGCAATATAGGGGATGCGATCGGCTGGTTTCCCGTCAAGCTCAGTTCTTCGTACCAACCCTCTTCCCACTGCAACACCGTCACCTTGGCCTCCAGCGGATCGACAATCCAATATTCGGGGACTCCCAGCGCTGCATATTCCGATCGTTTGTAGCGATAGTCGCGGGCGATCGAGTCTGGACTCACCACCTCAGCAATCAGCAAGGGAGCCGTTTGAAAAACCGCCGATTGTCCCAAAAGTTCTTTGGCTTGTTCCTGAGTGACCACACACAGATCGGTCAACCGCGACTTATTAAACCCAGTTCTAACCCCAGTTTCCCGAAAGGTAAGCCAGGGCAAGGATAGTCGTTGAATTTCGGCATCAAGTTGCTGTTCCAGAAATTTTGCAATTAAAAAGTGTTCAACTCGCGGTGGGTTTATCAGTTCTAGGTGCCCATCAATCAGTTCATAACGGTTATCGGTACCGTCGTCGTAGGTAAGATATTCTTCAAAGGTGAGGGTGGCAGCGGTGAGGTTAATCATGATTGTGAGACGGGTAAACAGTAGATGTATGGTGGCTGGGTTTTAGGGATGGCGATCGGGGGTGGAGTTAGCATGGGTGTTACGGTGATAGACAAGAGAGAGTAACTTATTGAGAAGCCACGGACCCAGAAGTGTTGAATCTTAAGATTTTATTTTCTAAAAATAGACACACTAATCC
>JBBILC010000209.1:0-4949 GCA_037445115.1 Coleofasciculaceae cyanobacterium bin_20 | reverse complement strand
TATAGTCAGTTGGATTAGTTGACAGATTTGCTCCGGCAGACTGGTTAGTTGGTTGTCGCTGAGGTTAAGTGTAGTTAATTGGGTAAGTTGGGTGAGTTGGCCGATCCATTCTGGCAGACTGCTCAGTAGTCTTCCGCCGAGATCGAGATTGGTCCATTTAGTGAGTTGATTAATCGATTTTGGCAGACTGGTTAGCGGATTGCCGCACAGATGAAGTGTGGTCAGTTGGGTGAGTTGACCGATCGACTCTGGCAGACTGGTTAGTTGGTTGTCGCTGAGGTCAAGTGTAGTCAGTTGGGTGAGTTGACCAATCGACTCTGGTAAAGTAGTTAGTCTATTCCTCCCCAAGTTAAGTGCTGTCAGACTCTTTAGTTTTCCGATCCACGCTGGTATACTAATTAGCCTATTCCCATAGAGATCAAGTTCTGTTAGGTGAGATAATAATTCTCCTACCCAAGTTTGAGTTGGCAAGCTCGTTAATTCTTGCCAGCAAAGCTTTAACCTAGTTTCTCTTGAAATATAGTTTGCTCTAATTATTTGCGCTAGTTCATTATCAATCATGATAATTTACTTTAAAAAGATAAAGAATGCAAAATTCAAAAAGCATCGTACTCGTTCAATAATTCTATGAACTCTTTCAAGCCTGGGCTGAACATCGTACTGCCATTGATACAAGTCTTGTCGAATGGTCTCTAGCGCTGCCAACCGAGTCGCATAGGATTGACTCAGCCAATAGGACCGATCTTTATCAGAATTCCTCAGTGATTTCTTCCTCACCACTATCGTCTGACTAACCTCCATCTTATCCCTCCTCAGTCCAGCGTAAACGAATGCTCCGGCACAAGGGCTTGAGCCAAGTAAGCATCATGACGATCGACCCAATCAGGTCTATCACTCCTAAAAGCACCAATAAACGCCTCTACTGGATCATCGTGGCACTGCTGTAGAGTAGTCGCCAGCCAAGCCAACGCCCATTCCTCCGGTTGTTGCCCATTCTGAGCCGCAATATCAACCAGAGATGCATACAGCGGTGATGGAATTTCGAGAGTGAGCGAGTGACTGAGGGCATTTGTGGACATGGGGGATCTCCGATACAATTCAAAATTCAGAATGCAAAATTCAAAAA
Organism: Coleofasciculaceae cyanobacterium bin_20; assembly: GCA_037445115.1. Taxonomy (GTDB): domain Bacteria; phylum Cyanobacteriota; class Cyanobacteriia; order B231; family B231; genus Trichothermofontia. The sequence continues at coordinate 3,823 of JBBILC010000209.1, read as the reverse complement.
TAGCGTTGGTCCCGCAACCCTACATACCTTGCCGCCATTGCTCCCGCTCCTCAATGATCCGTTGGCTGGCGGTGGGCGTTCCGGGTGGCGGCGTCCAGCGATGACGATCGATCGAAGCCATCACTTCCCGAACCTTATCAACATCGATCGCGGGTGGGGATTGCTGTCCCTGAAGTTCCTCTCGCACCACCTGCCGAATCAACGCCTTAAGATCCGCAACCGTCATATCAGCAACCTTAGGGGATAACATCGCCACTCCTGACCTCCTAACGAGATGAGCTTTGGCTCAATTTTAACCCGCCTTACTTAGATCCCCTGCCCAGTCGCGTCATCGTACCGAGGCGGCAAAACAACTTATTGCCAATCAGCCACCCTTGCTCCCAAATAGCCATTGCTTCAACCCTGTCACCGTCATACCGCGATCGCCGCCTGTTCAGTGGCAAAGTAACGCGCCACAATCAACGGCTTGGGAATCAGATCGCAGGTCCAGCCCTTATCTTTCGTCCTGCCCTTTTTGTCTGTCTCCAGAATCCGGTACGTTTCTGCCACCCAACCATCAGCAGAGATGATATAACAATCGTCCTGCACCGTCTCCGCCAGTAGTCCATCAAGTGCTGATACGCAGCATAGGCATCCAGCAGCGGCACCGCCTTGAAGGTTGCCAGCAGATCCTCGGCCAGGGTTTCGATCAGGGTTTTGGGATAACCCGCTTTGTCAAAGCCCTTCATCCGGGGCGTATTGGCGTGTTTCCACGCATCAAAGACCTGAATCACCGACTGCTGAAAAGCCGTAAATTCGGCATGACCGAAGATGGCTGATTTCACCTCGGCGATCGGCACTTACAGGTGGGCGTAACCCGGGCGATCGGTCGGCTGGAATAGGGTCGATCGCCACAGGTGGGGTCATAGGCCGTCGTCGAAGCGATCGCATTTTGGGGCGAGATGCCGATCACCTTCGCAATCACCCGGCTCACCTCGGCGGGCGTATAAAATTGCCCCTTGCTCTTGCCGCTTTCGGTGGCAAAGTGGCGCATCAAACACTCGTAGGCATCCCCCAGGATGTCGTCATGCTCTGCCCGGTTTTTAGAAAAATCCAGTTCCGGCTTCTGGAAAATGCCAATCAGCTGGGTGAGGCGATCGACCATTTGGATTGTTAATTTTGTCGTTGATTGGGTAGTTAATTTGGTAGATTGGGTCAAACGCAGTGCGACTCAACAAGGCCAGTCGTCGTCGTGACCTGCTTCGTTCAACTCCTCTTCGGGTAACTAGTACAGTAAACATACAGTTTCGCAACGTTGGTAGTAGCGACTTGAGGCGTTGCAGGCTAAAGCCTGAACTACAAACGTTGCATAATTAATTATGCGCTGCACTAGTGACTAGCAACACGATCGCCTCGTAGTCAATCCATCAACCGGGCGATCTACCTACAAAGGTGAGCTTGATTTCGGTGCCCTGGTCTCGGATAATTTCAATTGTTCCGCCAATTTGCTTCGCCAGCCCTTGAACTAGGGTTAGCCCCAGATGTTGAGCAGATTTAATATTAACATCGTTAGGCAAACCAATACCATTATCTTTAATGATTAAGGTTGAGAGCAACGGATAGTTGTTTTCCTGCGGTTGTCCAGGCTGGCTGGCAAGGCTACCTTGCGTCAGGATAATCTGAATTTCGCCTGTACGATTGTCTGGAAAGGCATACTTGAGAGCATTGCACACTAACTCATTAACAATCAAACCACAGGAGATCATTGTCTCGATATCTAGATAAATATTTTCTATTTGGAGTTTGAGTTTTATTTTTTCAGAATTAGTATTATATGAGGCAAACAAGTAACCCGTTAAATCGCGAATATATTTAGCACAGTCAATATTTGCGAGATCATCCGAACCATACAATTTTTCATGAACCATCGCGATCGAAGCAACCCGATTTTCGCTATCTCGCAACATAGTGGCTGCTTGAGGATTTTGGATACGGCGGGTTTGCATTTGTAGTAAGCTACCCACAATGCCCAAATTATTTTTCACCCGATGGTGAACCTCCTTCAGCAATACCTCCTTCTCTTTCAAAGAATCAGTAATGTGGGCTTTCGCTTGTTCAAGCTCGGTAATCGTTGTCTGCAACTTAGCAGTTCTTTCAGCCACGCGACTTTCAAGTTCAGCCTTGGCTTGTCGGAGTTCTCTCTCAGCCTGTTTACGCTGGGTAATGTTGGTGAGGATAATGACCGCCCCAGTAAAATGATTAGAGGCATCTGCAAGGGGACGGGCATTTAATAGCAAATTCAAGATCTGCCCATTGGAATGTACTAGCTCAACTTCAAGTCCTTGATAACTTTCGCCTGCTAACACAGATTGAATCGAAAAAGGAATGCGATCGAGCAGCAGTGAAGTTGAACTAAAAGGGGTAATTTCAGATTCCGCCGCTGGTAACATTGCCATTTTCGAGGACGGCACTTGGAACAGATGGAGGGTATCAACAGATCGGAAGAGTAATGGCCCGTTCCACAGGTGACTAGCCGCCTGACTAGCACGAATGATCTGCCCTTGATGATCGCAGACTAAAATGGCTTCTCCGGCCTGTTCTAGGATTAAACGGGCCAGTCGTTCAGCCGCTAGGGTCTGTTCATGACGCTTTTGCTCCGTTAAATCTGTAACCACTAAGCACTTCACGGATATCTCATCGTATACAAGGTAGTGTATAGAGAGATAAATGGGAATTTCCATTGTGTCAGAACGAACTAAAAATAATTCCCAGGACTGTCGTTCTTGAAGATGATTTCTTTGAATAATTTCTTGAAAAAGAGTATAATCTGCCAGGGAGATAAATTGCTGAAAATAGGCACCCATTAGCTGTTCTAACGGATACATTAAAATACTTGCAAGGCTACGATTTGCATAGGTGATTAAGCCATCTAAGGATATGATTGCGGCTCCCTGTTGCATTTCTTCTACTAATAAACGGTAGCCCTGATCAGCACTTTTCAGCGTAAAGATCTGCGGTCCCTTAGCCGTGGTAACAACTAGGGCATCCACTTCTCCCTGCTGAATCGCTTCCAGGGTGGCTTCGCTGGTATTTAGGCGATCGCGTAGACGTTGCAATTCAGCAATCAATTCCGTCTTACTTTTATCGATGTCTTCCATAGGGCATCTCGATCGCTAACTCAGGCGATAACTTAGGTCTATTGCAGCACAATATCTAACCCCAATAACACTTTGTCTGTATCCGATAAATCTCCAATTAAGCGACGCAGGGGTAGTGGCAATTGCTTAATCAGAGTAGGAAGAGCAACGACATTATCAGGCTGTAGTTCGAGGGGTGACTGGTAAGCGTCGATGACTTCTAGTTCGTAACGTCCCTGTAAATGGGTTTCACAGATTTCTTTTAAGCTTTCTAGCGATCGCAAAGAGCGTGGGGTCGTTCCCGCAATATATAACCGCAGGCGGTAGGTTTGCTGCTCATAGGCCGCGATCGCTGCGTCAAAGGCTTCAGTATTTTCAACCCACTCTTCTCCTAGGGTGTTCACTTCAGGTTGCATATTCGCTTCAGGTTGCATATTTGCTTCGGGCATATTATTCCCTCTTAGCTATTACTGTTTGAGTCACGATCACTAGTCATTATTTTTGAACCTTTTTTAGATCCAAACCTAGTAGCACCTTTTCTTGATTGGACAAATCACCAATAATTTGGCGAATCGGTGGCGGCAACTTACGAATTAGGGTTGGGATCGCCAAAATTCGATCTTGTTGAGCTAAATCAGGATGTTGTAATAAGTCAGAAGTGTTGAAAGTTAGGTTAAGCGATGGAAAAAAGGGACAGAATGCAGTAT
>JBBILC010000208.1:0-4973 GCA_037445115.1 Coleofasciculaceae cyanobacterium bin_20 | reverse complement strand
CACGATTAGAGGCTATTTTTTAACACATTTCCTATCATTCAACACTTCTGCCCTGGAACATATTGATCAAGCAATTGAATGGGGTATGAAATTTAATATCCATGTTAATCTTAGCCTCTATCGTGCCCCAGGCTATTGTGTTGCAGATAGTACTAGACCGGGTAGTCTCTGGACTAATCGAGTTGAACAATCAGAGCTTAGATATTACTGGTCATTCTTTGCAGAACGATATAAGGATATTTCAAGTTCAAATTTAAGTTTTAACTTGCTCAATGAACCACCACGAGAGCAAGGTGATTTCTCCAAAAGAGTATACGCCAATGTTGTTGGAATGTTAGTACAGGCAATTCATGAGAAAGATCCAAATCGCTTAATTATTGCGGATGGAGTTGATCATGGAAATATTCCTGTTCCAGAGATCGCACATCTCGAAATTGGTCAGAGTACTCGTGGATACTACCCTTTTTTCCTAACGCATTGCGAAGCGCATTGGGTAATGTCTCTCTTCAAATCTTTCCCTACTCCCCCTGAATGGCCAATGAGGAGAGCACCGTCAGCAATGCCTGATGAGAATGTGCTAGATCGAGAATCTCATTGGAAGTATAAATGTGTTCCCTGGAAAAAACTGGAAGAAGGGCATCTTACGCAAGGTAGACGAGTTGGTATCCATGTTGGTGAATGGGGAGCGTTTCACAAAACCCCCTACGACGTTGTTCTCAAGTGGATGGAGGATATGTTACGGAATTATCGAAGAGCTAATTGGGGATGGGCATTATGGAACTTTCGTGGAAAATTTGGCATTCTCGACAGCGAACGTTCAATCAGCTTAGGTAAAGGCTATAAAACTATTGTGGATTTCAAAGGAGAAGAGCATCTACTTGATCAAGATATGTTGAAGCTTTTGCAAATGTATTAATTGTTTTGACAATATTCATTAGAAATTTATCCGCCTATTCTATTCAACGAGGTTCTTACATTCGCAATCGTTTATAAGTTTTGACCACTATCTACACTACAAAGCAATATGAACATAACACTACAAGTAGCTATTTTAGGACTGCTAGGCACATTAATTGCGGCTGCCTATAATGCCAATCAGGAGCAAGTGAGAAGACGACAATCTGCTGAAATGGAGTTTTTGAGATGCCAAATTGGGGAACTGTATGGTCCACTTCTAGGCTTAGTTCAACAGCGGAGAAGTATATTTGAAGTCTCATTAGCTGCCCTCCCTTCAGAGGGTGATCAGCAAAACCGAAAAGATTGGAACGATACTGATTGGGATGCATGGCATTTTCTTGTTGAAAAATACTTGCTCAGCCTTGACTCGCAGATTGTAAACCTCATCAACTCTAAAGCACATCTCTTGGAATCACCAGAGATGCCTCCTAGTTTTGAGCAATTCATCAAGCATGTTGCCCAACAAGATAGCCTATTTATCTTGTCCAAAGAAAAGCAACTGAGTAAGGATGCTGGAAAATTCTATGTGCCGTATCCCAAAGAAATCGTCGAAGAAGTTCAATGTTCATTTGCACGCCTAAGAGATAGGCATGAAAGGTTACTAAGAAGCAGCAGATGGCTACCCGCAGAGCGAATTTTTGCCAGGATTAAGTTGTAACGAATCGTAGCTGTCTAATCGGCATAGGGAGAATCCTCACGAATCCCCCCTCCCACACCACCCTGCAATCGGGTCCGCACAGGGCGATTCAGCATCACGGAGCAAACATTAACCGACACTATCAAACGTAGCCCTGAGCTTTCATCCACAGGTCACGTATAGACAACAATCCCTGCCGTGCTAACCACTCATGGGTCATCCCGGTTTGGGTCGCCAACGTTTTTGACAAGTGTCAGTAGCCCTTACGACTAATGCCTGTCAAAATCGCATGACGCTTATCAGTCCCCGTCTCTAAGAGCTTCTGAAGTTGCAGTCGCCACTAGGAATCCCGGAAGACAGCCAAGTACGGAGCATAAGAAAATGCTCGATTGCGTTTTTGTCCAGTGATTTCTTGCAGCAGACCTATATCGCTAAGATCCTTGATTAAAGTGTTTGCATTAGGATATGACAGATTGGTAATTGCCTCAGCATGTTCTACAGTAAAAATCGGCCTGAAATAAAGGCTCTCAAGCAAGGCGATCGCATTACCTGACCTACGACCCATCGTATTAAGTACTAATTGGCGATGTTCCTCTTTCAAGTTGACTATTTTACGGGCAGTAGCAGCAGCTTCTTGAGCGACTTCGTAAACGCCACGCAAAAAGAATTTAAGCCAACCTTCCCAGTTACCACTGTCTCGAACAGCTTGAAGGCGGTCGTAATATTCGCTGCGGTACTTCTTGAAATAGTAAGAAATGTAAAGCAACGGGCGTTGTAGTATATTTTGCTCACATAGCAGGAAGGTAATTAATAATCGTCCTGTTCTTCCATTGCCATCGAGAAAAGGATGAATAGTTTCAAATTGGGCGTGAGCTAATCCAACCTTGATTAAGGTAGGCATAGGTTGTGGGCTATGCAAAAATTTCTCCAAATTATCGAGAGCTTGGAGCATTTCATGGGGTGGCGGGGGAACATAGCTTGCTTCAGCCAGGGAACATCCTCCTGCACCAATCCAATTTTGGCTTCGGCGAAACTCTCCTGGATTGCGCTCAGCACCTCGCACTCCTTTCATTAACTCTTGGTGAATTTCTCGAATTAATCGCAAAGATACAGGTAATTCTTTGAGTCGCTCAAGACCATAATTAATCGCAGAGATGTAGTTAACGACCTCTGCCACATCTTGAGGATTGTCTGGTTGTAAAGCCTGAGATTCAAATTCTAGAACATCGATCAAAGATGCTTGTGTACCTTCAATTTGGCTTGACAAAACTGCTTCTTTACGAATGTACATAAATACAAATAAGTCTGGGTTTGGGAGCGCATCCGTTGCTCCGTCCAGGCGACCCAAAGCACGATCTGCTTGAGATAGCAAATTCCACATTTCCTGATCCATAATAATCTCAGGCACAGGCGGGAGTGGATTAGGTATAAAGGCTCTGTAGCCCTCTATCTGTTTTACATACTGTCCTGCTCTAGAAGCCCCAAGCATTGTTATTGGTTCCGATAATACTGAATAGATCGCGACTCTATATTATCAAAAACTCCCCCTTTTCGTTAATAAGTTCGCCTTCGCGGAATGTCTTACGCTATATCTAGCGCCTTGCAAGGCAACCAACACTAGGTTGGTGCGGACGGAACAGAGTTTGTCGGTGAGAGTCCAAGGTTATCTGCCGCCGCACAACTTCACCTTTAGCCTGTCTACGTTCCAGTGGGTGGGATGTCGTTGCAAGGTTATTCGGTTGGTGTTTAACATCAAATCAGTTTGACGTAGTTGAGTAATGAGAACATTGTGGTTAATCGATGTCTGATAAAAATAATCGCAATTCTCGACCTCAAGTAATTGCGGCTTTATTAGACTTGATTGGCACAGTAGGTGTTGCTGTGATTGGAAATTGGGATAAATTCTTTCCATCAAAGCCGTCCCAGCCTTCTTCAACCTCAACTGTCACTCAACAAAGTCCATCTCCTCTTCCTCCGTCATCCGACACACCCCAACCCTTTAAATCATCTCTCAGCACTCCTGAGCCAAGGCATTTACCTCCACCTCCCTCTGTGCAGCGCGATAGCAATGTTTCAAAAACAGGGGTGGCCATTGTTTTTGATCCTCCATCAAACGTGAGAAAATCTCCAAGCGGAGAAATATTATGTGCAGTCCGAGAGCGAATAACGATTGATATCTATGGCTCAATTGGGTCTTGGTACTACACTGACATCTGTGGTATAATAGGCGTAATAGATTCTAGCCAAATCACATTGCAACCGAGATAATCGTTATATTGCAAGCGCTAAAAAATCATGAAACAGTTCAAAATTGTGATTGAGAAGCATCCAGATGGATATGTTGCTTACCCGATCGGTGTTGTAGGTGCAATTGTTGGACAGGGAGATACTTACGAAGAAGCCTTGTCAGATGTCAAATCTGCGATCGCTTGCTACGTTGAAGTTTTTGGCAAGGAAATGTTAGAAGACACTTCTTCAGTGGAGGTTTTCATTGCCGAAGCAGGAGTTGCCGTTTAATGCCGAAGTTTCCAGTAGACGCGCCAAAGAACCGGGTTATCAAAGCGTTTGAGGCATTAGGATTTGAAATTGTTCGTGATCGAGAGCATGCGGACGGTATTAAAGATCTTGCACTTCGTTTCAGCGTTATCTGCCGCCGCTCACTTTAGCCGCTATGCCGCATCTGCCCATCGATACCGCTGCAATCACCCCGAATCTGCCCCCCGGAAAATATCGATGCCGCTGCAATCTCACCAAATCCGCCCCTTGGAGAATGTCGAGAGAGTCCCGTTTACTTTAGGGTGCATGAATTAGTTAAGCGGGCATAAAGATTAGAGCATTTTCGCATCAGGGAAATAATAATGAATATGCTCAGCGTTGAGGAAGTCTCAAGAATGCGAGAGCAGTTCAAGCAGTGGCCGCCAAAGATAAGGATCAATAAGTTGTGGGTGATTGGAGTGGTCGCTACTCCAGTCCTTATCGGGATGGTGTGGTGGCTGTGGTTACTCCCTGATCGTAGACTTCAGACAAATGGCGATCGCCTAACCTACCCTGAGAACGACCCTTACTGACCCACAGCGTGAAAGCCCCATCAGCGGCGTGAGGGCGATTCTGATGGTTGCCGGTGGCGTCTTCCTGTTGCTCAGTTTGCGCAGGGCCAACAGGAATACAGAAACAGCCGACCTCATCAATGCCGACCTCAACGGTTTCGACCTCATCAATGCCGACCTCAACGGTGCAGATCTCAGTGGCGCACTCCTCAATAGTGCTGACCTCATCAATGCCGACCTCAAGGGTGCAGAACTCTGCGGCGCTGACCTGATCAATGCCAACCTGAGTGGTGCTAACCTCAGCGATGCTAACCTCAGCGGTGCTGACCTGA
>JBBILC010000207.1:0-5015 GCA_037445115.1 Coleofasciculaceae cyanobacterium bin_20 | reverse complement strand
TGGGGTGCCCCTAGAGCAGGTGATTGCCCATAACCTGGAGTTTCTGTTTCCAGGAATGAATATCCAGGAATATTACGTGTTTCGGATTACCCGCGATGCCGATTTCCCTGTACAAGAGGACGAAGCGGATGATTTGTTGCTGGCGATCGAGCAGGAAATTAGTAAGCGACGACTCGCCGGATTTGTCGTGCGCCTAGAGGTACAATCTGCCATACCCGATCACCTGCGAACGGGGTTAATGCACGAATTAAAGGTGGGTGAGCAGAATGTTTATCCCCTGGAAGGCTTACTGAACCTCAAGGATTTAATGTACTTCCTTGCCCTGCCCCTACCGGATCATCAAGATCTCCCTTGGACACCTGTTGTTCCACCCCGGTTTCAACGGTTTAGTGAACTGGAAAGCAGCCATGAATCCCTAAGTCCAGAGGATACGGAGGCATTTTTCGCCATTATTCGTGAGGGGGATATTCTGGTTCACCATCCCTACGAATCCTTTGCCGCGTCCGTCCAACAGTTTATTACCTGTGCCGCCCATGATCCCCAGGTATTAGCGATTAAAATGACTTTGTATCGGACCTCTGGCGATTCCCCGATCGTCCAGGCCCTCATTGCCGCTGCGGAAAATGGCAAACAAGTTGCTACTCTCGTTGAGTTAAAAGCCCGTTTTGATGAGGAAAATAACATTAACTGGGCACGGCAATTAGAAAATACTGGCGTGCATGTCGTTTACGGTGTGGTCGGTCTGAAAACCCATACTAAAACCATGTTAGTTGTGCGTCAAGAAGGGGATAAAATTCGTCGCTATGTTCATATTGGTACGGGGAATTATAACCCTAAGACGGCAAAGCTCTATACCGATTTAGGTTTACTTAGTTGTCGCGAGGAATTGGGAGCCGATCTGACCGATCTGTTCAATTACCTCACAGGATATTCCCGTCAAAACAGCTATCGCCAGCTACTCGTTGCTCCGGTAAATATGCGTGATCAGATGTTGGCTTTAATTCAGCAGGAAATCGATCAGGTCCAACAAGGCCATTCCGGGCGAATGATTGCCAAGATGAACTCCCTGGTAGACCCGACCATGATTGCCAAGTTGTATGAAGCTTCCCAAGCGGGCGTTGAGATTGATCTCATTATCCGAGGGATTTGCTGTCTACGTCCCGGTATCCCAGTGGTCAGCGATCGCATTCGGGTGGTAAGTATTGTTGGACGTTATCTCGAACATTCACGGATCTTCTATTTTGAAAACAACGGCGATCGCGCAGTTTATATTGGCAGTGCCGACTGGATGCCGCGCAACCTCGATCGGCGCGTCGAAGCCATCACCCCGATCGCCGATCCCGCCCTAGCCACCCAACTGGTGGATCTGCTGCACCTGATGCTGGCCGACAATCGCCTCGCCTGGGACCTGCAACCTGACGGCTCCTATATTCAACGCCATCCCCAACCGGGCGAACCCGAACGCAACTCCCAAACCCAACTGATGGCTCAGGCACAGCAAGCCGCTAACCACCCCCTGTAAAATGCCCCCAGCATCTTTGTGCATCTTAGTGTCCTTGGCGTCTTTGTGGTTTCTCTTCGCCCATGCAGGTTGAACTCATCGACATCACCAAACGCTTTGGCCCTGTCCTCGCCAACGATCGCGTCTCCCTGACCGTCGCTGCCGGGAGCATCTGCGGTTTGCTAGGGGAAAACGGGGCAGGCAAAAGCACCCTCGTCAAAGTCCTCAGTGGTTTTATCCAGCGAGACGACGGTGAGATTCGGCTGAACGGGCGACCCGTAGACATCCGCTCCCCTGCCGACGCGATCGCCGCCGGGATTGGGATGCTCCACCAGGACCCCCTGGACTTCCCCCCCCTCTCCGTTCTGGAAAATTTTTGCCTGGGACAAAAGGGGCACTGGATTTTGCGCCGCCAAGCTGCCTGCGCCCACTTGCAAACCCTGGCCGACTCCCTGGGCTTTACCCTCGACCCCGATCTTCCTGTTGCCCGTTTGACTGTCGGTGAACGGCAGCAACTCGAACTGCTGCGCCTCCTCGCCCTAGGCGTACAAACCCTAATCCTAGATGAACCGACCACTGGGATCTCGGCCAGCCAAAAACACGCCTTATTTACGGCCATCCGGGAACTGGCCAAAACCGGACGATCGCTGATCCTGGTCTCCCACAAATTAGAGGATGTACAGCAGCTCTGTCACACAATCACCGTCATGCGCCAAGGGCAGGTCGTTGGTTCCCGACCCCTTCCCTGTGCCACAGTTGACCTAGTGACCCTGATGTTTGGGCATGAATTAGCCCAACCCAGTCCCAAGCCACCCCCCTGCCGGGAATCGGCCCAACCCATGCTCCACTTACAGGCACTCAGGTGGCAGGACTTGCCCCTAACGTTCCAGATAGATGACTTACGAATCCAGCCGGGGGACGTGATTGGGCTGGCCGGGTTAGAGGGTAGTGGCCAGCGATCACTGTTACTCCTCTGTGCGGGATTATTGACCCCCCAGGCAGGCACCCTCTGGGTGGATGGGGTTGACCTGACCCGTCGTCCCTACCGAGCCTATCAGCAGGCAGGGGTGGGCTTCCTCCCCGCCGATCGCCTGAAGGAGGGCCTCATTGCGGGCCTTTCGATCCAGGAGCACGTGGCCGTGCGGGCGGCATCCCGGCAATGGTTTGTGAATTGGCGGCAGGCATTAAGGGCCGCCCAGGACGCGATCGCCCGATTCAATATTCGCGGACGCCCCAGCACGCGGGTAGAAACCCTCTCCGGTGGTAACCAACAGCGTACCCAATTGGCCCTATTACCCACCCCCTTGAATCTGTTGCTGATGGAACATCCCACCCGGGGGCTGGATATGGAGTCCTCCCTTTGGGTGTGGCAGCAATTGTTAGCCCGGTGTCAGACAGGAACCGCCATTTTATTCACCTCCTCGGATTTGGATGAGATTGTCCAGTACAGCGATCGCATCCTGGTCTTCAGCGGTGGGCAAATTTCGGCTCCCCTGAAGCCTGCTGAAGTCACGATCACCACCCTGGGCCGCATGATCGGGGGACAGTTGAGCCAGCCTAGCCGTGACCGAGCGGAGGTTGCTTCATAGGGGGTGCGATCAAGGACAATACGTTCATGGGGAGACAACACCTTAAGCTAGGGCAGGCAAGGGCTGATGGATTTCTATCAAAAGCTGAATCAGGCGATCGCAACCAACCAGACCTTGCTGTGTTTGGAGCTTGATCCCGATCTAGACGATCTACGGCCAGACCCCACGGCGATCGATTCTCTGGCCACCGTGCGGAATTGGCTGCTGACCGCGATCGCCCAATCTGCTGACTGGGTGTGCGCCTACCGTCTCTCCTTGGGGTACTACCAGGCTTGGGGCGCAGCGGGTCTGGAACTTTTGCAAGCGGTGTTACAGGCCATCCCCTCGCATCTGCCGACGATCCTGGATGCCAAATATGGTGGCCCCGTTTCTGGTTTATGCCGACAAGGCAGTGTTTATTCTCTGTGTGACAACGAATCCCTCGGCGGCAAGTTTGCAAGCCTTTCCCCAGCCAGACCAGCCGTTTTACCTGCATCTGGTGCAGGAAGCGCAAAATTGGGGACCGCCGGAGCAATTGGGTCTAGAAGTGACAACCATGACCCCGGCCTTATTGGAGCAGGTGCGGGCGATCGCGCCGGAACGGTTGCTCCTCTCGACGGGCACCGATTGTCTCGATCGCTGGCGGGCCAAGGATGCGGCGTGGATGCAGGGGTTGGTTGTCGGGCTAGACGCCAATGGCGATAATCTGCTGATCTCAATTCCTCCCGATCTGCTACTGGAGCCGACGGCCCAGGCGACAATTCAGGATTTTCGCCAAGCGGTAAACCAGGTGCGGGAGCAGCGATCGCAAAACTCGCCCAGTTGCCAGGTATGGCTGCCGGATGTCTGCCTGGTCAACCCCCAACCCCACCAGGATTTAATCCTGCAACTGTACGACATTGGCTGCATTCTCTTTGGCGAGTACGTGCAGGCGTCGGGGGCGACCTTCCCCTACTACATTGATCTGCGCAAAATCATTTCCCAACCGCAAATTTTCCACCAAGTCGTCACCGCCTACGCCGCCCTCATTAAACCCCTCCAGTTCGATCGCATCGCCGGTATTCCCTACGGCTCCCTGCCGATCGCTACCGGTCTAGCCCTCCACCTCCACCATCCCATGATCTATCCCCGCAAGGAGGTCAAGGCCCACGGGACCCGCCGTATGGTAGAAGGCCATTTCCAAGCGGGGGAAACGATCGTCGTCGTGGATGACATTTTGATCAGTGGCAAAAGCGCGATCGAAGGTGCTCAAAAGTTGCAATCAACGGGTCTTCGGGTCAACGATATTGTCGTCCTCATCGACCATGAGCGGGGGGTGAAGGAACGCCTCCTGGCCGCAGGCTACCGCGCCCATGCGGTGATGACCCTTTCGGAGATTGCCGAAACCCTGTATAACAGCAGCCGCATTACAATCGAGCAGTATGAGGCTATCCTGGCTTCGGAATAGCCATTCCCCAACATTCGGCGTAGCGTCCCCAAAGGGGAATCGCGCCTAGAACCCAATTGCGGGATACACCCAGCCTCAATGCTCAGTGCAACATCGCCACTGGCCCAGCCCCTTTTGATAGACTGAACACATCCTTCTTACCCAATGTCCATGTCTGCTGCCCTGCCAGACACCCCCCCAATGACTGGACTCCCGGCACCTACGGCCATAAGTGCCACGGGAGACCTACCGCCTTGGGTGGTACTACCGCCCCCTGACCTGGATAGTGACGAACCGGAATTGGAAAGTTACCAGCATCTCCAACAACTCCTGTTGCTGCTCAAATGCCTAGACTGGCTCTGGCGCGATCGCACGGACTACTTCGCAGCGGGAAATCTCACCATCTACTACAGTGCCCGTAAACTCAAAACCGAGGATTTTCGCGGTCCCGATTTCTTTGTCGTCCTGGATACCGAAAAACGCCCCCGCAAAAGTTGGATGGTCTGGGAGGAAGAGGGCA
>JBBILC010000206.1:0-5124 GCA_037445115.1 Coleofasciculaceae cyanobacterium bin_20 | reverse complement strand
CGATTAGAGGCTATTTTTTAACACATTTCCTATCATTCAACACTTCTGGGTATTAGCCCATCCGCTAATTGGAGGCAAAGAAACCATACCACTGCCAACTTTACTGCTTGAAACACGTTTCATTGAGCCCGACAACCATCGGAATAGATCCGTAAATTTCAGCCCATCTAACATCACTGGTGGTGTATTTGGTGGAGTAATTTGACTCAACGTTGCTAAATCAGCACCTTGTACACCAACGGCAAAGAAACTGATTTTCCGATCAGCATCAGCTTGTCTGACCTGTTGTGCTGCTGTCTGCCAACTATCGGTTGGTGCACCATCAGTAATCATGAAGATCCAGGGTTGGTAGTACTGTATGCCGTGACTTTTATATTCAGCCCTGCGACTTTCGACTTTGCTTAATGCCATCTGGATGCCTGCACCCATAGCTGTAGTTCCTCCAGCCGATAGGGTGGGTGGGTTAAATTGATCAACTGTCACAAAGTCCTGAATTAACTGAGCAGAAGACTCAAATGTAATAATTGCAACTTCTACACGTAGAGAAGCGGTCGTATCTTGCTGGGTTTCTTGCTTAAAAGTAGCTACACCAGCATTTAGTTGCCTGATTGGTTCACCTGACATTGATCCTGAAGTGTCGAGCAAAAGCACCACTGGACAGCGAGGCTCAGGATTATCAGCAAATTCAATATCAACTGACGACATAAACTACTTTACTTCCTTAATTTTATTCCTCTGGGAGCAAGTTTGCCGTACCTAGCTTTAAGGAGATTGGCTAGTTAGCGGATTACAAACTTTTCCTCAGTATATCTAATGTAAAAAAAAACACAAGCTTTTGTTGCCAAAACTTGCATAAAGTTATGTTAACTAGATATTATTGATGTCATTTAAGTATATTTACCAAGTGACCCCTGATGTAGTAAGGCCCGATCACGCGATTCCTGAACCACCGCTAACTCTAACCCTGCCCCCTGCACCAACACCGCCAAACACAGATCACTGATACTGGCGGCACTGTACGAGTCGATGGGCTGCTACGCCGATGCCGAACCCCTTTACCAGCGATCGCTGCACCTTCGGGAGACGCAATTGGAGGCCGACCATCCCGACACCGCCTCCAGCCTCAATAACCTGGCGGGACTGTACGAGTCGATGGGCCGCTATGCCGAGGCCGAACCCCTCTATTTACGGGCAATAGCAATTTTGACCAATGTCCTCCTCGAAAATCACCCTTATATTCAGGGCACTTGGGACAATCTCCGCGATCTCATTCAGCAGGCCATCCAACAGGGGCAAACCGCCACCCTCTCCCCCCATCCCACCACCCAGGCCCTCTTGCGGGAATTGGCACTGTAAAAACACGTTATGCTGAAAACAATAGGAGGACAACCGCCATGACACTCAAAGAACAACTCATCCGCGAAATTGAACAGGCTCCAGAAAACCTTTTGGAAGAATTTCTAGACTTTATTCTATTTACCAAAGCCCGCCAACAAATACAAACTAATCCGCCTCCCTCCCCACCCACCACAGCCGATTGGGTCGATCCCCTCGCAAACTTTATTGGGTCTACCAATCACGGAACTTTGACAAGCGCGATCGATGCCACCCTCTATGAATAACGCCCTCTTTGTTGATACATGGGGCTGGCTTACCCTCAACGATGCAGGCGAACGCAAACATCAGGTTGTTGCTCATTTGTACCGAACCTTAATCTCGCAAAAGACCTTAATTTATACGACAACCTTTGTCCTAGATGAGACCTTTACCCTATTTTTCAAGCGTCTCCATTCCTCACAGGCGAGATCGGCCATGTTGCAACTATCTGCTGCCTTTCTCACAGATCAGTTTCACTTAATCCAAATTGAAGAAAAACGCTTCTCCCAAGCTCAGCAACTCCGCCTAAAATATCTCGATAAACCCCAAATCTCCTTCACCGACCTAACCTCAATGGTCGTCATGCAGGAATTTAGAATCGATCGTATCCTCACCGAAGATGCCCACTTTACCCAAGTTGGTTTAGGCTTTGAATGTTTGCCTTGATCTAGGAGAACCCCATCTACGTGCGATCGCTGCACATTCGTGAGACGCAATTGGGGGCCGACCATCCCCACACCGCCGGAAGTTTGTTTGGATTAGCAGCGCTTTATGACAGTATGCAGCGCTACTCCGAAGCCCTATCACTCATTCAGCGCACGATCCAAATTTACGAAAAAACCTTGGGAAACGATCATCCCCGCGCTCAGCGTGCCTACAGTTGGCTCCAGAAAATTGAACAAGCCAATGATTCAACCCGATGAGGCACCGCTCGATTACCGCGCATCGTCCATGGGTGGATGCCAACCCGCCTTCACCCATGCCTGCCGTGCCCGGATAATCTCCCCCTCACCCCTTACTTCATCGTTCAGATCCAACCGCACGACCGTTGCCCGTCCCGTCTCCGTCACCCCTACAATTCTCCAGCCCGTTGCTGTCCATGTGAAATGATCGTTCCAACCCTGTTGGCGCGGATGGAACAATGCCACCTGTTCCCCCGTTTCCGGGTCGTGACCTTGAGTGAAATTGTAGCGACGCGCATTACAACGCTGACACGCCAAAGCCAAATTCTCTAGCCGATCGGAGCCACCCTTCGATCGCGGTTGAATGTGATCAATCTCAAAACGGGCAGCACTCACCTCTTCCAGGGAATGGCAATACTCACACAGAAACTTTGCCCGCTGACGAACCTTTTGCTGTACTGTCGCTGAAATCGCCATACGGCTCTACAACTCACCAATCAGCTTGGCATTGAGCAACGTAAAAATCTGATCCAGTTCCAAAATCCCCGCCAGTTCGGCCCGCTCCGTTTCCGTCAACTGATCCGTCTTCAAGCGTTGATTCAACTCATCTAGGCGACTTTGCAATTCCTCCGAGAACTTAAACAAGTAGCGATCGCGCACCTTCGCAACCGTAATCCCCGTCGCTACCCAAGAAGACGGCTTCACCATCATTTGCGTCATCATCGGATTCACCCACCATGCCAGATAACTCAATTATCAGCGATCGCAAGACTCTCCAACCGGGGCAAACCGCCACCCTCTCCCCCTATCCCACCCCCCAGGCCCGCTTGCGGGAGATGCAGACTCAGCACAGCGAGTAGAATACAAACCATCGTGTCCTATACCGAACCCTAAGCCAAACAACCCCAATCGACTCAAAACCATGACCCTACAAGGGCTAATTACCGAAGCGCAAAAACTCGCGCTGCCCCAACAACTCCAACTGATCATTACCCTATTACACAATATGGGCCAACGCCTATTGACGCGCCCCCAGCCAGCCCAACCCAGCCCTCCCCCCAGTATTCTCGATCGCATGGGCGGATTACCCCAACACCTGCTCGAACACGGTCACCTCAGCGATCGCGACGATCGCCGCGCTGCCATCCAAGCTTATCTAAACCGAACGAATTAAGAATTTTGATATTTATCGCCGCTACCGAAAACAACCCTTTAACCGCATCTTTCGACCTTAAAGCCTGTCGATGTGAACCCAACTAAACGCTGGTTCGCCCCATTGACACCAAACCCCTCTACGTGCGATCGCTGCACCTTCGGGAGACGCAATTGGGGGCCGACCATCCCGACACCGCCAGCAGCCTCAATAACCTGGCGTTACTGTACGCGTCGATGGGCCGCTATGCCGAGGCCGAACCCCTCTACTTACGGGTAATAGCGATTTTGACCAATGTCCTCCCCGAAAATCATCCTTATGTTCAGGGTGCTTGGAACAATTTCCGCTATCTCATTCAGCGAGCCAGCCAGCAGGGGCAAGCCGCCACCCTCTCCCCCCATCCCACCACCCAGGCCCTCTTGCGGGAGGTGCAGGACCAGTAGAATAGAAATAGCTTGTCAGATGCCGCCTAAGATAGACAAAAAGGAAAGCCCAATGGATACAGCCATTCAATACGTTGCCAATGCCGAAGGCCAAACCGTAGCTGTTATCGTTCCCATCGTCATTTGGAAAGATATGCTCGCCGAGCGGGAAACCGCCTATCTTCTCAGCAGTGAAACCATGAAACAACGCCTACTCGAAGCTAAACAACGACCTGATAGCATTTCCTTCTCAGAAGCCTGTGAAAAACTTGGAATTTGACCCGAATGCCTTTGCCGATTTGGCCTGGTGGATTGAGACCGATCGTAAAAAAGCCTTAAAAATCATCAAACTTCTGCGTGAAGTACAACGCCAAGCCTTTGAAGGAACCGGACAACCAGAAGCCCTAAAACACGAACTTTCAGGATGCTGGTCACGTCGCATCGATCAGGAACATCGTTTAGTGTACGAAGTATTAGAGGATAGGATTCGCATTCTTGCCTGTCGCTTTCACTATTAAGAAAAGCAATGGCTTACCCAACAGCAGCATATCTACAACCACCCCTTTGACGACCAAACCCAAGTTAAAATCTTCCTAGAAACCCAAGCCAGCATCAGCATCTTTCAGCTAATCGCCCAGAAACCGATTACCTTAGTCAACTCCCCCATCCTAGAGCAAGAAAACCAGCGTAACCCCTCCCCCATCCGCCAACAATTCATGCAAAGCTACCTGGAGCAAGCCACCCTCTATCAACCCCTCACCCCGCCGATCATCGAACGGGCCAGACACCTCCAATCCCAGGGGCTAAAAAACTTCGATGCCCTCCACATCGCCGCCGCCGAAGCCGCCCAATGTTATGCCTTCCTAACCTGAGATCGGCGGTTAATCAACCGCTGCCAAGACCTCACTCTAAAAGTCATGAATCCCGTTGATTATATTCTGGAGATTGAAGATGAAAACCCTGAATAATCAGCAAGTTATAGAGGAAGTTTTTACCCTCCTCATGCACCAGTTAGAACCCTGAAAAGTTGCCCAATTTTGGGCCATTGGCAAATTCGGAGAAGGCGATTACCTCAAAAGCAAATATCAACAACCGGATACAGAAACCTTTGACGAATTAGTCCAGGACATCCTCACCTATCAAAATCAGCATTCCTCCCCCCACTCCCAGTAATTGGGTGGCTCGTACCCCGTGGGGCAATTTCCGCTCTCTCATCCAGCCAGCAGGGGCAAGCCGCCACCCTCTCCCCCCATCCCACCACCCAGGCCCT
>JBBILC010000205.1:0-5167 GCA_037445115.1 Coleofasciculaceae cyanobacterium bin_20 | reverse complement strand
CGTCGAGGTTTGTAGTCGTGGTTTTAACCACGATCCCCCTTTTAAAACATCCTCTTAGCCCCCACGCTTAGTCATCATTTCAGTCAACATTGGCTTGACGAGACCCAAGGCGTTCACTCGCTGGGTTAGGCCGCACTGTGTTTGACTTTTGCTGAAGACTTGAACCTAAAAGCGTTAGCCAAGGGGATGCTGGGCAAACACTGTCTGGATGCAGGCTGGGGATCTTTTCTGAGCATTCTCAGCCATGTGTGCTGGAAGCGCGGGGTCTATTTCGCCAAGGTGGAAGCTAAGGGCACAAGCCAAACTTGCCCCAGTTGTGGGGTGGTTGTCGGCAAGAAAAATCTATCCGAGCGAACCCATCACTGCCCAGAGTGTGGCTACACCACAAACCGGGATGTGGCAGCGGCTCAGGTAGTGAGGCAGCGAGGGATTGCAGCGGTGGGGCACATCGTCAAGCTGCTTGGTGAGGGCAATGTCTAAGACACCCTGTGATCCAAGAATCCCCGCGCCTTTAGGCCGGGGAGTTGTCAATCAACCTTCCCAATTGAGAGCTTGACAGGCCACTAGTACAGCATCATTAATCCACCGTGTATCGTGCTGGCTTTAGCTGGCCACGACTAAAGTCATGAGTCGTTACTACCAACGGTGCGAAACTTTAATGTTTGCTGCACTAGATCGGCTTCTCGCCTAACTTGGCCAATTGGGCCTAGCGAATCGGGCCGTTATACAACACCTCGATCGCCCAATTTGCGGGATTGACCTTGATCTCGCTTTCCACCGTCGGGGTGACAAACCCCGGTGGCCCGCCCTTAAAGGTAAAGGTTACCGTGCCATCATCATTCACCCGAACTGGGGACGCAGCAGCGGGACCATGCATCGCGGATTCCGCATGGTAGCGACCTAACCCCCCATTGATCCGTTCACCCGTTTGCCGCGCCAGGTTTTTCGCCCGTTGCAGATCCATCGGATGAATTGACCCTTCACTGCCCGGTGTGGTCACTTGTACCGATGCCACCCGCAGGGGAAAGGTTGTACCGGGATAGAGAACCCCATAGCGATCGCGCACGATCACTAACCGGGGCAGCGTCGCATCAAAGTCACTCAGCAGGTCATCTCGGAGGAGGACATCGTAATCCGATCGCGGCAACCGATTCACCGTCACTACCTCACCCTGGGGACTCAGGCGCAAATCTTGTCCTTCTTTGAGGTTAATCAATACCACCCCCGGACGACGGCGGGACGTGACACTCACCTCCCCTTCTAACACCTGAAGTTCCTCCCGGCCATCCGCGCCCACACTGAGGAAATAGGTTGCGTTACGGGTACTGATTTGGGCCGTCGGTGTACAGCCCACCACCGGGCCACTGACGAGCATCCGCCCCTGTTTAAGTTGGAAGCAGTTGCGCTCGAAGCCCATTTCCGCATTGCGTCCCAAACGGCCCACGGCTCCCGTATTGAACTCAACCCCCAGTAAGGCATTATCGGTCCGCAGGGTTTGTCCTGGACGGACCTCGCTGCCAACACTAACCCGTTGATTACCCACATAGACCTGATCACCCACCGCGTCCTGCACGGTTAGGGTAGACAGGGAAGTCGCTTGGGCCTGTGAGGGTAGCGTATAGCCACCGAGCAAGCTGACACTGCCCATCCCCATCACGAGGGCTAGGGCGATCGCACGCCATCTTTGGTTAATGTATTGACGCGTTTGGCGGGTATTCCCCAACATGAACCATGCTCCTTAAATTTCGGGTAGTTTTAGTGAAGACAGTGTAATCAGGATAGGGATGATTGAGACACTGCCGCTGTGCAATTACTTAACGATCCCCCGGCCTTAACCAATCATGGACGATCGCGTTTGGATTGACGGAATTTCCGGCGCAACGTTCCCCCTTTGTGGCAATCTGATAAGCAGGATTATTCTCTGCTTGGCTTTATGCAAACCCTGCCCCTACCCGCCAATCTACCCACCCTGACCTCGTCAGCCCCCCTGTCTACCGATACCGCCATCCACCGCCGCCCCACCCGATCGGTCCCGATCGGGGATGTGTTCGTCGGTAGCCAGCATCCCGTTGTTGTCCAGTCCATGATCAATGAGGACACGCTTGATGTCGATGGGTCGGTCGCGGCCATCCGCCGGTTGCACGAAATTGGCTGCGAAGTGGTGCGGGTGACGGTGCCCAGTCTGGCCCATGCCAAGGCAATGGAGACGATCAAGGCGAAGTTAATCAGCACCTATCAGCGTGTGCCCCTCGTGGCCGATGTTCACCACAACGGCATGAAAATTGCCCTAGAGGTGGCCAAATATGTAGATAACGTGCGCATCAATCCCGGCCTCTATGTGTTTGAAAAACCCAAGGCCGATCGGGCGGAATTCACCCAAGCCGAATTTGACGAAATTGGCGACAAAATTCGCGACACCCTAGCCCCCCTCGTGATCTCCCTGCGGGATCAGGGGAAATCCATGCGCATTGGCGTGAACCACGGCTCCCTCGCCGAACGGATGCTCTTCACCTACGGCGACACCCCCGCAGGCATGGTCGAATCCGCCCTGGAATTTATCCGCATTTGCGAATCCCTGGACTTCCGTAACCTGACAATTTCCCTGAAAGCCTCCCGCGTGCCCGTGATGATCGCCGCCAACCGCCTGATGGTGCAACGCATGGATGCCCTGGGCATGGACTACCCCCTCCACCTGGGAGTAACCGAAGCCGGGGATGGTGAATACGGACGCATCAAGTCCACTACCGGCATTGGCACCCTCCTGGCCGAAGGCATTGGCGACACGATCCGCGTCTCCCTCACGGAAGCGCCGGAAAAGGAAATCCCCGTCTGCTACAGCATCCTCCAGGCCCTCGGCCTGCGGCGGACAATGGTGGAATACGTGGCCTGTCCCTCCTGTGGCCGCACCCTGTTTAACCTGGAGGAAGTTCTCCATAAGGTGCGCAACGCCACCCAACACCTGACGGGGCTGAATATTGCCGTCATGGGTTGTATTGTCAATGGGCCGGGGGAAATGGCCGATGCCGACTATGGTTACGTGGGCAAACAACCGGGCTATATTTCGCTCTACCGGGGCCGGGACGAAATTCGCAAAGTTCCGGAAGATCAGGGTGTCGCGGCGTTAATTGAATTGATCAAGGCAGATGGCCGTTGGGTTGAACCGCCAACCCTCTCTACTGCGTCTTAATCGAAGGGGAGTAGACACCTGTGAAACTGGACTTCTGCCGTAGCCAGAAGGGTTAGCTGTGCTAAATTGGGCGTAATACCCCCTCGCCTCTGTTCATTAGGGAAAGTGCCATGACCGTTACAAAGAATCGACTGGTGATTGGTGCCACCGCACTCATGGTAACCGCCGTTACCGTCACGGGGGCAGGAATGCACCTGTCCAAAAGTCAGGCATTTTTCCGAGAAAGTCCCAAAGAACTGATTGACGAGGTTTGGCAGATTATCGATCGCACCTACGTTGATGCCACCTTTAATCAGGTGGATTGGCGGGCATTGCGCAAGGAGTACCTGAATCGGACCTATGCTAACCAGGGTGCGGCCTACAATGCGATCCGGGAGATGCTGGGGAAGCTGGATGATCCCTATACCCGCTTCATGGACCCCGATGAGTTCCGCAATATGCAGGTGGATACCTCCGGTGAGTTGACCGGGGTGGGGATTCAACTGGCCCAGGATGAGGAGACGAAGAAGCTCATTGTGGTTTCCCCGATCGAGGATACCCCGGCGGCCCAAGCGGGGATTCTGCCCAAGGATGTGATCAGCAAAATTGATGACAAAAGTACCGAGGGTATGGACGTTAACCAGGCTGTCAACCTGATCCGGGGACGCGTGGGGACGGAGGTGGTCCTGACGGTGCAGCGTGGTGAGCAAGAACTGGTTTTCCCCCTGAAACGGGCACGTATTGAGATTCACCCGGTGCGTTATAGCCTGCGCGAAGGTCCAGAGGGGAAGGTTGGCTACATTCGTCTGGTGCAATTTAGCTCCCTAGCTCCTAAGGAAATGCGCGAAGCTATCCAGGAATTGGAGCGGCAACAGGTGAATGGCTATATCCTTGACCTGCGATCGAATCCGGGTGGCTTGCTCCAGGCCAGTATTAGTATTGCCCGTCTTTGGCTGAAGGAAGGTGAGATCGTTTCCACCGTCAGCCGCGTTGGGAGTACAGATCATCAACGGGCCAATAACTCCCAATTGACTAATAAACCCCTGGTTGTCTTGGTCAATGGTGGCTCAGCCAGTGCCAGCGAGATCCTATCGGGTGCCCTACAGGACCACGATCGCGCCGTCCTGGTTGGGACAAAGACCTTCGGGAAAGGGCTGGTGCAATCCGTGCGTCCCCTGGGGGATGGTTCTGGGCTAGCGGTGACGATCGCCAAATACTTTACCCCTGATGGCAATGACATCAATAAGGCAGGCATCAAACCCGATATTGAGATAGAACTGACGGAAGCCCAAATCGAAGCCCTCTCCCGTGATGGAGGTGCCAAGATCGGCACATTGGATGATCCCCAATTTGCCCGCGCCCTCGATGTCCTCAATCAAAAAATTGCCGCCACGCGTGGGAATCGGGCTGAATCACGACTGCCCTGATGCCTGAAGTGAACTGTTTCTATCAGGTCCTCCTAACACACAACCCTTGACACATTTATGCGGAGGCGGTTTACTGGGGTGACATTGGTAGTTTTGCTATCTTTGTAGAGGGTGTCTCGGCCAGCCAATGCACATAAAATGCAGATAATTATATTGGGATTGTATGGTCTCCCCGATGCAAGTGATTGAACCATCCGGTGTGCTTGACAGTAGTATGGGCAGTCAAGTACGTGAGGAAGTGAGTGCGATGGTCAAAGGAGGGGTGGTTGCTATCCTAATCGATCTCGGTCAGGTTACCTTTGTGGATAGTTCTGGTTTGGGGGCATTGGTCTCTTGCCTGAAGCTGGCCCGATCGGCCAATTGCCAACTGGCGATTTGTGCTCTCAATGATCAAGTTAAAATGCTCTTGGAACTGACTAGCATGGATCGGGTGTTCAAAATTTTCCCCGATCGCACGGCCTTTGAGCAGGCAATGACTCAACAATTGCCGACTGGCTGACGATCGGGGTTAATGGCCTGGTCCAGAAGTGTTGAATCTTAAGATTTTATTTTCTAAAAATAGACACACTAATCC
>JBBILC010000204.1:0-5486 GCA_037445115.1 Coleofasciculaceae cyanobacterium bin_20 | reverse complement strand
ACGATTAGAGGCTATTTTTTAACACATTTCCTATCATTCAACACTTCTGCCCTGATCCCAAACCTGACTCACCACCATTTTCGTTATAGAAGAGGCCGCCATCAGTTGGGTTATACACAATACGAGCCGTACTACTCGCAATGGCCGCTAGGTCATTCGCGAAGCCGAAATCTGAGCTAATGTTGAAGCCGGTGCCTGCTGTACTGGCAAGCCTAGTAAAGGTTGTTTTATCCAGGACAATAAAGTCATTGGCACTAAAGTCAAAGAGGGTATCTAACCCAACGGCGGTGGCTGTAAAGGCTGCGTTTGTATCGTACACAAAATAATCATTGCCACTGCCTCCTAATAAACTGTCATTACCACTCCCCCCCGCAAGCCGATCGCTCTCTAATGAAGTACTGTCAAGCCTTGTAAACAAGGGGCTTAAGCCCCTTGTCTGTACCTCACCAAGTATGGAAGTGCTGTATTGACTATTTACACATTCCTTCCTATTTGCCATATTTTCATCATACTGGTCAGTTTGTCTAGCTGGCCAAATTTAAGCGTATTTTCGGTTTGGCTTGGACGGCACACTTGAGGCCATATCCCATTGGATGCGATCGGTATCGTCAGGAGCATTTGATGAATGGCTTTATGGCAAAAACTAGTCTCGATCGACTGGGCTATTTGCCATGCCCTGAATCCAGGACCTAGGTTGCCTGGGTCCTAACGTCACTCATCGAGGGGATGCCGATTCGTGTGGGTGACTCTGCAAGGCGACGCACGGTCCGTCCTCCCGCATCAGTCGCCGGAAGCATTCCCTCCCCCAGCCAGGGTGTCCCCCAACCAGCAGTCCATTTTTGGCATTATCCCGTTATCCCCTCTGAAGTCCTGAAGACATACATAGCTCGATCTACTTAACTCAAGTCACTACGTCCTACGATGTCAGCGCCCCTACCAGAGAAGCAAACGGAATGGTCAGCGCTTGTGCCAGCCTATCCCCCCCTGAACACCGGACCCACGGTAGCTGGGTTGGACGACTGGGTTCGGCTGGCAGCTTTTATTAGCCAAACGCCGATCGCATTTATCAGCCTGTTGCTAGACGATCAGCACTGGATTAAGGCAATGATTGGCTTCGCAACCCCGCTGATGCCCTACCCCCTACCCTTCTGTGAGCCGACGCTGGCCGCCACCGAGATCCTCCTGGTGCCGGATCTGTCCCTGGACGCCCGCTTTGCCCACACTCCCCTAGTCACACAGGCCCCCCATCTGCGGTTCTATGCAGGTATCCCCCTGCGATCGACGAGGGGCGGGACGATCGGGTGCCTGGGAGTCATGGATCTGTCACCCCGGCAGTTACCGGCGGCCCAACACCATGCCCTGCTGGCGCTCTCCCGACAGATTGCGGTTTACCTCGATCGCGTTCCTTTGCCAGAAGAGCATCGCCGCCGCTCGCCGACAGTTTACCCGTCCCTTCAGCCCGCCACCGCAACGCCAGCGGCGATCGCGCCTCCCCTGGCCTACCCCAGTGAACTGCCCGAAGCCTCCCCTACGCCCCTAATCAGTTCTCCGCAGGCGGCCCACGATGCCCATCGTCAACTCCTAGAGCGGATCACCGAGGGCTATTTCAGCTTGGACAACCAATGGCGGTTTACTGACCTCAACCCCCGCGCCGAGCAATTGTTCTTAAAAACCCGGGAGGAAGTGCTCACCCAATCCATTTGGGTCGTGTTGCCAGAGCTACACAGCCCCCCCTTTGCCGAGGCTGCCGAGCGGGTACTCAACGAACAACAGGCCGTGCAGTTGGATCTGTTTTACGCCCCCCTGGGGATCTGGTTAGAGATACGGATCTACCCGGAACCGACGGGCATCGCCATATTTTGCCGAGATGTGACGATCGTCAAACAGGCAGAAGCTGCCCTAGCTGAGCGAACCACTCTCTCGGCCTTGGGGGCGGCAGTTAGCCTTGCCCTTGCCCACGGGGGCAGTTTGGGGGAGAGTCTCCAGGCCGCCTTGGCGGCGATCGTGACCCACCTGAGCGATACCTTTGCCTACCTGTGGACATTGAACACCACCACGAATCTCCTGGAACAGCAGGCGGTGGCGGGTGAGCATACCCCGACAGACGACTTCCCCGCCCTAATTTCCCCTGGGATCTCAATGGTCGGCTTTATCGCCCATACTGGCCAGCCCTATCTGACCAACACGGTTCTCCATGATCTGTGTGTGGCCAATGCTGATTGGGTCAAGCAGGAGCGAGTGATTGCCTTTGCCGGGTATCCCCTGATTGTCGAAGATCGCCTGGTGGGCGTGATGGCCATCTTCCGGCGGCAACCCTTCACGGATGCAGCCTACGCCATCCTCGATTGGGTGGCCCATGATATTGCCGTGGCCATCGATCGCGCTTGGGCACGGGGGGAATTGCTAAGTCGCCGGGAAGCCCTGTTGTTCCGGTTAGCCCGCCAAATCCACAACTCCCTGGAATTGGATACCATCCTGAAAACCGCCGTGCAGGAAATTCGGGGCCTCCTACAAATCAAGTGTTGCCATTTTGTCTGGTATTGGCCCCAATGCGATCCCCCCCTGCTGGCCATTACCCATGAAGCGCGGGATGCGGACCTGCCCACGTCGCTAGGGGATTGTCTGGTTGGGCCGCGTACTGGCCTCGTGGAAAAGTTAGAGCGGTTGGAAACCCTGCGCCTGGATGATGCGACCCAACTGCCAACAGCCACGGCGGAGAGCCAAATTCTCCTCTCGGATCTCGCGGTGACGGCCCAATTGGTGGTGCCCCTGGAGACCTGCGCAGGGCAATTGGGGGCGATCGTCTGTACCCAATGTGATGAACCCCGCCCGTGGCGTAGCAGTGAGGTGGAGTTACTCCAAGCGGTTCGGGATCAACTGGCGCTGGCGATCGACCAGGCAGAATTGTTTGCGAAAAGTCGGGCCTCCGCCTTTGCCGCCGAGAGTCAGGCCCACCAGTTAAGCGAAGCCCTGCGCAACCTGAAACACACCCAAGCCCAACTGATCCAAAGTGAGAAGATGTCGAGTTTGGGACAAATGGTCGCCGGGATCGCCCACGAGATTAACAACCCGGTGAGCTTTATCAGCGGCAACCTAAACCACGCCAGCAACTATACCCACGATCTGCTTGATTTACTGGAGTGCTACCAGCGCAACTATCCAGAGGCGGTGCCAGAAGTCCGCGAACTGACAGAGGCGATCGACCTAGGCTTTATTGCCGAAGATTTGCCCAATCTGCTGAATTCGATGAAGATTGGCACCGATCGCATTCGCCAGATTGTCCTCTCCTTACGCAACTTCTCCCGGTTAGATGAGGCGGAGTTGAAACCGGTGGATATCCACGAAGGGCTGGAAAATACCCTGCTGATTTTGCAAAGCCGCCTGAAGCCTGTGGGGAAACGGGCGGGGATTCGCATTGAGAAGCACTACACCCCATTACCCCAGGTGGAGTGCTACGCGGGGCCAATGAACCAGGTGTTTATGAATATCCTGAGCAATGCGATCGATGCCCTTAATGATCAGGATGATCCGGTTATCACCATCCGCACCGAAGTCCAAACCCTTGATGGACAAGCGTTCGCCGCCATCTGCATCCAGGATAATGGTCCGGGCTTATCAGAAACGGTGCAGCAGCGCCTCTTTGATCCCTTCTTCACCACCAAGCCCGTGGGCCAAGGGACCGGGCTGGGCCTTTCGATTAGCTATCAGATTGTTGTGGAGCGCCATCGGGGCAGCCTCATCTGTGAGTCGAAACCGGGACAGGGGGCGGCTTTTTGGGTGCGTATTCCCCTTGCGTTAACCCCAGTTGCCAGTTAGGGAGATCATCGCCGCAAATTTTTCCCAGACGAGGGTAGAAAAAGTGTTGACAGGTCTGCTACACTAAAATTCGTGTCTACGAGCGATGGGGCGTAGCCAAGCGGTAAGGCAGCGGGTTTTGGTCCCGCCATCCCTAGGTTCGAATCCTAGCGCCCCAGTTGTTTTTTCCAGTTATTCCCCAATCAAAGGCAGCCCATCTGCCTATTCCCATTGGTCGAGAATTTCGGACCAGCTTTGGACGAGCGATCGCAGTTGTAGCCGTCGGGTTTCAAAGGTGGCAGCCAGCCAGATCAGAACACTCCCGACCATCAGGCCCACAATCCACTTGGTGAGGGGATAGATCTGGTTGAGAATAATCAACTGGTTAAAGATATTGGCCAGAAAGATGGCGGTGCCGACATAAAGGGGCGCACGAATTTTGAGTCCCAGCCCCACCAGGAGGGAGAGGAGACTCACGCCCCCGACGGCGATACCCGTGTAGCGATCGCTAAACAACATAACGCCCTGGATTAGCCCCAGCCCCACCAGCCGTAACAGGTGGCGACTGTCCCGCTGTTCCCGGTGCCCCAGCCCTGGATCAAATTGGGCAATGTAAAGCAGGGTCAGGGCCAGGGGAAGAATGCCCAGGAGGGGATCGGCGATCGCCTGCTGATCGAGCCAACGCCAAACCGCCCAGTCGGCCAGGAAAACGCTGATATAGGTCAACCGGAACCGTCGTGCTCGATAGGCCAGTCCAGCATAGTAACCCGCAGCGATGAGGGCATTGCCGGGATGCAACCAATCCAAGGTCGTCATCAAGGCTGTGACGAGGGGGAGGGCGATCGCGGCGCGTTGCCAGGGTTGCGATCGCCAGCCCCAGCGTGACCAGGGGAGGCTATGCCAAACCAGGCCAAGGCCACAGGCAACAAACCCCAGCCAATTATCGAACACACTCAACTCAGGCCAGTTAATGCGGGCAAACCCCAGCAGCAATAAGCCCTGCCCCAGGCCCGCGTAAACCCACCGATCGGCGGCTGCCGAGAAGGTTGCCAGCCGTCCCTGCCAGAGGGCATAGAGACAGAGGTAGGCCGCGATCGCTAACCCGAAGGGCTTAAGGGTGGGGGGGGTCAGCAGACTGATCCCCATCGCCCAGACCATGAGCAAGATCCCCAGGCCCCAGTGCAAATTAGCCCAGAGTATGAAGGTTGCCGGGGGTAGCCCCAGGAGTCGCACCCAGAGCCGTTGACCCAACTGACAGATGAGTACGATCGCCGCCGTGGTCCCGGCCAGAATCAGGGCACCATCCGCCGCACTGCCCCCCGATGCCTGGGAGAGTTGGTAACCCACCCCTTCATAAATCCCCACGGATAGCCCAATCAACCCCATAACCTGCACCGGTCGCCAGTAGGGGGCATACCCCCCGACCCCCAAGGCCACGCTCGCCGTTGCCAGGGTTAACAGCCCCGTCCAGGCAGTCACGACCTCTAGCCGCAAGCCCCAACCCAGCAGGGCCACCACCAGGGGGAGTATGCGTTTCCAGTAGGCAGGTGCGACGCGACGCGATCGCCAATACCAGCGGCTCCAGAGCATTAACAGCCCACCGATGAGCACATTGGCCACGGCGAGATCGAGCGCGCCACCCTTCACACAAATGACGCCGCCACAACCCTTCCGCGCCTTTTAGATATGGG
>JBBILC010000203.1:0-5501 GCA_037445115.1 Coleofasciculaceae cyanobacterium bin_20 | reverse complement strand
GGATTAGTGTGTCTATTTTTAGAAAATAAAATCTTAAGATTCAACACTTCTGGCTCAAACCTTACAAATTTTATTGTCTAACTATCGTTATTCGATCGATATCGCGGGCGATGGAAATATGGGTTGGCAAATGGCCGATAACTATGCCTATGACTTGATTTTGTTAGATATCGTTTTACCGAAACTCGATGGTGTTAACTTGTGTAAGCAGCTACGGAGCAAGGGCTGTCAGACACCAATTTTATTATTGACCGGACAAGGGGATAGCCAACAAAAGGCGATCGCGCTGAATGCGGGGGCCGATGATTATGTTGTCAAACCCTTTGATGCCGAAGAGTTGATCGCACGGGTGCAAGCTTTATTGCGGCGGGGGGGACCCACGACTCAACCGATCCTAACCTGGGGACAACTCGCGCTTGATCCCAGTCATCGCAGCGTCACCTATGGCAGTCAGGCCCTTACCCTAACCCCCAAGGAATACGCTATTTTGGAGCTATTTTTGCGCAATCCCCAGCGGATATTGAGTGCCAGGGCGATTGTAGATCATGCCTGGACTGCCTCTGAGTTTCCAGGAGACGAATCCGTGCGGGTACATATCAAGACATTACGATCGAAATTGATCGCAGCCGGTGCGCCCAAGGACTTCATTAAAACCAAGCACCGGGAGGGCTATCACTTAAATTCGCTCTATGCAGATGCGTCGTCGCCCCCGATAGTGACCTCGGAAGAGCGATCCCAGGTAGCGGAACTCCAGGGTATGCACGAAGAGTTAAAGCGAATGTTGGGGGATCTGCGCGGGCAATACGCCCACCTCCAGCAAAAGCATCAAAAGCTAAAATCTGCCTACACAACCCTGGAGCAAAAATACCAAAAACTGCAAGCCACCTGCCGTCAATTAGAACAGCAGTTAGTATCTCCCCGGTTAGCCATGAGGGGACGCGACCACCCGGATTGACTTACATGCAGCTATTGTTTTAGGAACCGATCTTCCCCCCGGTCATGCCTAAGCTATCCAGTGAACCCACCTCTAGCCCAGAAAACTCGGTGAGGCGCAGGCCGCCGGAGCCAAACCTCACGCAGTTACCCCCGATCGAACCCCAACTAGACCCACGGAATCAGGGGGGCAGGGTCGCTTTTGCGATCGTGGCGATCGCGGCCTCGGCGGGGGGGCTGAATGCGATTTCGGAGGTGTTATCGGGCCTACCAGCGGCCTTGCCCGTGGCGATCGTGATTGTGCAGCATCTTGATCCACGCCACCGTTCCCTGATGGCGGATATCCTCAGTCGGCGCACGCCCCTGACGGTGAAACAAGCGGAAGAGGGGGATACGCTACAGGTCGGCACAGTTTATATTGCCCCACCCGATCGCCACCTGTTGGTCAACCCGGATGGGAGCCTGTCCCTTACCCAATCGGAGTTGGTACATTTTGTGCGGCCCTCAGCGGATTTATTATTTGAGTCAGTTGCAGCCAGTTACCGGGCGGCGGCGATCGCCGTGGTGTTATCGGGTACGGGCAGTGATGGCGGCATGGGGGTCGAGGCGATCAAAAAAATGGGGGGAACGGTGATTGCCCAAAACCAGGCCACTGCCGATTTTTTTGGAATGCCGCAAACGGCTATTAAAACCGGGGCGGTCGATTTTATCCTGCCGCTGGCGGAAATTGCCCCGGCGCTGATGACCCTAATTGCCGAAGGAACTGGATATGACAGATAACCCCAATCTCGCCGCCGAAGTGCAAGTGTTTGAAGAACTGCTGGAATATCTGCGACGATCACGGGGGTTTGACTTCACGGGCTACAAGCGCTCGAGCCTGATGCGCCGGATGCAGAAGCGGATGCAGGTCCATAGTATTGAAACCTTTGGCGATTATTTAGATTATTTACAAGTCCACCCAGAAGAGTTTTTACCCCTCTTCAACACGATTTTGATTAACGTGACGGCCTTCTGTCGGGATACCGCCGCCTGGAAGTATCTCCGGACCCAAGCCTTGCCCCGCCTCGTTGGCAATAAACCTGAGCGGACCCCCATTCGCGTGTGGAGTGCGGGCTGTGCCTCCGGGGAGGAAGCCTATACCCTGGCAATGGCCCTGGTGGAAATTATCGGGGTGGAGCAGTTTCGTCAGCGGGTGAAAATTTATGCCACCGATGTGGATGAGGAGGCCCTGACCCAGGCGCGTCATGCCATCTATACGACCCAAGCGATCCATGCCGTCCCAGCGGACTGGCGGGATCAGTATTTTGAAGCGGTGAATGGCCACTGGGTGTTTCGCCCGGATCTCCGACGCGGGGTGATTTTTGGGCGTCATGATCTCATGCAGGATGCGCCGATTTCCCGCCTGGATCTGTTGGTGTGCCGCAATACGTTGATGTATTTCAATGCCGAAACCCAGACCCGTATCCTCGATCGCTTCCACTTTGCCCTGAACGATACGGGGATGTTGTTTTTGGGGAAGGCGGAGATGCTGCTGACCCATGCCAACCTGTTTACCCCGATCAGCCTGCAACACCGCATTTTTCGGCGGGTGCCTAAGGGGAATCGGCGGGAGCGGCTGCTGGCGTTTCCCCCCAACACGGAGGAAGGGATCAGTAATGGCGTGGCCCAGTATGTGCGGCTGCGGGAGGCGGTCTTCGACACCAGTCCCTATGCCCAGATTGTGATCGATAACCAGGGCCATTTGATCCTCGCCAATGTCCCAGCGCGATCGGCCTTCGGCATTGACCTGATGGATCAGGGGCGGCTGTTGCAGGACTTAGAGGTGTCCTATCGGCCCCTAGAGTTGCGATCGCCGATCGAGCAGGTCTACCAGGATCGTTCTTCCCTGACCGTCACCAACGTATCACGGGTCCTCCCGGACGAGACGCTGCAATACTTCGACATTCAGATTATCCCCCTCACCGAGCTAGACGGGGAAATCCTGGGGGTCAGCATCACCTTTGTCGATGTCAGCCGTTACCACGATCTGCAAACCGAACTCCAGAAAGCCAACCAGGAACTCGAAACGGCGAATGAGGAACTCCAGTCCAGCAATGAGGAACTGGAAACCACGAACGAGGAACTGCAATCCACCAATGAGGAGTTAGAAACCACGAACGAGGAACTGCAATCCACTAACGAAGAACTGGAGACCATGAACGAGGAATTGCAGTCCACGAATGAGGAATTGCAAACGATTAACGAAGAATTGCGCCAGCGCACCAGTGACCTGAACCAGGCCAATGCCTTTCTCAACTCGATTTTGGCGAGTTTGCGGGCGGGGGTGGTGGTGGTTAATCCCCAGTTCAATATCCTCAGTTGGAACCACGAGGCGGAAAACCTCTGGGGGTTGCGGGCGGGGGAAGTGCGGGGCGAGTCGCTGCTGGGGCTGGATATTGGGCTACCCGTGGAGCAGTTGCGGGAACCGATTCGCCGTTGTTTGAGTGGGCAGGTGGGGCCGGCGGAGTTGGTGTTGCGGGCGACGAATCGCCGGGGACGGACGATCGACTGTCGGATTAGTTGTAATCCGTTGATGGGGGTTGATCAGGAGCGGCAGGGGGTGATTTTGTTGATGGAGGAGGTGGAGATTTGAGTTTAGGGGGTAGATTTTGGATTTTAGATTTTAGATTTTAGATTTTAGATTTTAGATTTGGGAGTTTAAGATCTGAATTTTGAATTTTGAATTTCGATCTGTGATTGCTGGGGCATGGGTAGGAGTTTGTACTATGAGAAAGACGCCAGAGTTGGATCAACAGGTTCAGGCGGCGCAGGCG
Source organism: Coleofasciculaceae cyanobacterium bin_20 (assembly GCA_037445115.1). GTDB lineage: Bacteria > Cyanobacteriota > Cyanobacteriia > B231 > B231 > Trichothermofontia. Next base: position 1,755 of record JBBILC010000203.1, on the reverse strand, counting down.
CGGTTGCAACAGATTCAGGAAGCGGCGATCGCGCGGGGGGAGGAGAATCCGCTGTTGGCCACGGCGATTGTGGAATTGTCGATCGCCCTGGAAGAGTTGGGGGTGACGACGGAGGAACTGCGCCAACAAAATGAAGAACTCCTGGTGACCCAGCAGCTTTTGGCGGCGGAACGCCAGCATTACCAAAACCTGTTTGAGTTTGCCCCGGATGCCTATGTGGTGACCGATGGGAAGGGGGTGATCCGGGCAATTAACGGCGCAGCAGAAAATTTACTCAATATTCGGGGGGACTATGCGGCAAACAAACCCCTGATCGTCTTCATTGCTGCTGGGCATCATCCCCTTATTTATGCGCAACTGGACTATACGCACCAGGACTATGCGCACCAGGACAGGACACCGGCCCCAAGGGCGGCTAAGTCCTCACGCCAGCGCTCGGTTGCCAAGGCGCTCCAGGACTCCCAGGGTCATGCATTCCCTGTCCAGGGGATGCCGGTCTTGCAGGATCAGGAAATTGCGGTTCAACCGAGGGAAGGGGAGCCGATACCGGTAGCGATGTCGTTGTCGGTGGTGCGCGATCGCCAGGGGTACGTGCTCTGCTTGTACTGGCTTTTCCATGACCTGCGGCCACGGAAACAGGCGGCGATGGCTTTGCAGGCCAGTGAGGAACGCTATCGCCTCATGTTTGACAAACATCCAAAACCGATGTGGTTCTATGACCCCCAAACGCTGGCTTTTCTGGAGGTCAACCGGGCAGCGATCGCCCACTATGGCTACAGCCGCGATGAATTTTTGCAGATGACGGTCGCGGACATTCGTCCACCGGAAGACATACCCAGTCTGCAACAAGTGGTCCAGCAAATAAAACTGGGAGAGGTCCACTTTGGGGTGTGGCAACATCGCAAGAAAGATGGCACCGTCATTGATGTGGAAGTCACGTCCTATGAGGTGCCGGTGTCGGGCCAGCCAACCTATTTAGCACTGATCCGCGATATTACGGACTTCAAACGTAGCGAAAGAGCACGACAACAATTAGCGCTAGCCTTAGAAGCCTCTGAAAATAAGCTCAACCGAATCTTAAATAGTGCGATCGTTGCCATTGCAAGTTTTCGCATCTATGCAGATTATACCTGGGAATATGAATACTGGTCTGCGGGTTGTGAACAGTTATTTGGTTATACTTTAGATGAATATACTGATAAAAATTTTTGGTTATCACAGGTTATTTCTGAAGATCGAGAACAGGTGATCATGCCTTTATTCTTAGATTTTTTTGCCGAAAAGGATGTCACCGCTGAATATCGATTTCGACGAAAAGATGGTTCAATACGATGGTTTTCCAGTTCTTACAATTCTCAGAAGATTTGTGAAGATTGCTGGATTGTGACGACAGTTAATTACGATATAACCGATCGCAAACAAGCGGAACTCGCCCTTCAAAAACAAATCCGACAAGAATATATCCTTGCCGACATGGCCCAGGATATTCGACGATCGCTCAACCTTAAAGAGGTATTATCCCGCACGGTACATCGAGTCCGGGAATTTCTCCAGAGCGATCGGGCGATTATTTTTCGCTTTCGTCCCAATGGGGAAGGAACCGTCATCATGGAATCCGCCACAGCAGAATGCCCCTCAATTTTAGGCACTGAACTGACGGAGGCTTGTTTTAGGCAATACTGCGCTGATATCTATCAACAGGGCCAGAAGTGTTGAATCTTAAGATTTTATTTTCTAAAAATAGACACACTAATC
>JBBILC010000202.1:0-5594 GCA_037445115.1 Coleofasciculaceae cyanobacterium bin_20 | reverse complement strand
GATTAGTGTGTCTATTTTTAGAAAATAAAATCTTAAGATTCAACACTTCTGGATTCAGGGCATTCAAAAATTTGGCCGGATCGGTCTCATTATTAGCTAGGAGGGTACGCACTGCCGTGTGGGCCATAATCATCAAAACACCACTTTCCAAGCCATGCCCAGTGACATCACCGATGCCGATTTTAATGCGATCACCCTGTTGCAATACATCGTAATAATCGCCGCCCACCTCTGTTGCGGGTTCCATAAACCCGGAAATATCCAACCCCGACATTTTCTGCAACTCTTCTTCTGTAGGTAAAAACATTTGTTGCAGCTTACGGGTGATATCCAACTCGGCGCTCATCCGCAGATTTTCCCCCTTGAGTTGCTCATTGAGCTTCAGAATTTCGGCATTAGCTTGAGCTAATTCTTGGGTTCGTACCTGCACTTTTTCCTCTAACAGTTCATTCATTTGGGCTAGTTTTTCCTTAGCCTGTTGTAGTTTTTTCTCACGGACTTTGACCTGCTGAAACATACGCTGAAATACCTGGGCCAGGGTCCCTAATTCGTCCGATCGGGCAGCAACGCCATCCAGGCTACTGGGTTGAAAGGCATCCGCTTCCACTGCGCCAGCAGCGGCGGTAACCAGATCGACTTGTCCCAAATACTGTAATAACTGTTCCGTCTTGCGCTCTAACGCGTCAATCACCTGGTTATACCGCACGGCGATATGTCCCACTTCGGTGAAGGGATCGGCGGGTACGCGCAGGCTCAAATCCTGGGTACGGGCCTGGGCATCCATCACGTGAAAGAGGTCATACAGTTCTGTCTTCGCACGATGTTCAGCGACGTTCAGTCCTAGTTCTTCCGCCTCAACCGACACTCGCAAGGGCCTAATTCGATTGATTCCCTGGAGAATCAACCAGGTGATGCCAAATGCCCAGATGAAGGCAATCAAAACCCCCTCGCACTGTACCCAAATTTGCGTACCCCGACTGAGGCCCGTTCCTAACCGATCGAGTTGCCCAAACAGCCCCACGGCGATCGTCCCCCAAGCGCCAGCCCCCGCATGAACCGCCACCGCATCCACCGCATCGTCCACGCGCCAGCGCTCTAACAGTCGGGTCATGAGCAACATGACGGCTGCCCCGGTGCCACCGATGATTAAGGCGATCGGGGTAGCTACGGCATGACAGGCAGCAGTGATAGCCACTAAGCCCGCGATCGAACCATTAATGACAGCCTCCACTTCGACTAATCCATGTTGTAACCAAGTTAAAAGCGCCGCTATTAGCATACCCGCAGCTCCAGCCACCAGGGTATTCATAATAATGCCTGCCACTTGGTTATTAAAATCGAGGGTGCTACCCCCATTAAACCCAATCCAACCAAACCACAACAGCATGGCTCCTAAGACTGCCATTGGTAGATTTGATCCCTGGATTTTGCGGGGAGGACCCTGCTCTGGAAATCGTCCTGAGCGAGGGCCAATAATCAACAAAATTGCCAAACTAACCCAAGCGCCGACACTGTGAACTACAGTGGCTCCGGCAAAGTCTACAAAACCACGCTGACTCAGCCATCCCGTCATCTCACCCATATTAAATCCATTCCAAACCCAGTTACCGAACAGGGGATAGATCAGGGTGGAAACCAAGACCGCAATCAGAATATAAGCACCAAATTTAAGTCGTTCTGCCACTGCCCCAGAAACAATTGTGGTGGCTGTGCCACAAAACATGGCCTGAAAAACAAAAAAAGCAATCAGTTCTGGTTGATCAGTCGCATCTAGGAAAAAGTGATCGATGCCAATCCAACCAGTGCTCGATTTGCCAAACATTAAACCATAGCCAATTGCCCAAAATAATAGAACTGAAATACCAAAATCTGATAGATTCTTAATGGCAACGTTAATGTTATTCTTGGATCGAGTTAATCCCGACTCCAAACACATAAAACCGGGCTGCATCAAAAAGACTAAACCAGCGCAGACAAGTAGCCAAAGCATATCAATAATCTGTAGGGTCTCTGACTTTTGCGTTGATAGATTTAATAGCATAGTGTTTCAAGTCAGTGAATTTATGATTTTATAATTACAATCTTATGATGTGCGCTAGCAAGCTGAAACATAAAGCCTCCTAAGAACTAGATTGATGCAACTATGCCCCTGCCAGCATAACGACTGGTTAAATCTTTTATTATAATTATAAAGCTTACCGAAATTTGGGTCGAGGCTACTCACTACGATCGATGTTCCCTGGTACAAACGCCATCTCGGAAGCCTTAGCGACCAATGGCATCCCTGGCGGGAGAGGGGATGGAAATAGCGCCGGAAAGTGGCAGGATGGCTTGGCAGCGACGATCGTCAAACAGCGATCGCCAGAGTTGTCGCTGCCAGCGTATGCTTAAGCTTATGACCGATCGCGCCAAAATTATCCCATGTCTACCCAAACCTTAGAGCAGGCCCATACCTTACTCAAGCAGTACGACTGTGTGAATCCGGAGTCCGCTACTCTCGATCATGTACAAGTGCGGACAGCATTGCTGCAACTGGTCGCTGCCTCGGAACAGCAAATTTTGGGCATCTGCGCCGACAGTGCGGCGCAGGGAATGGCTACCCTCGTGGCCTACGCCCAAGCCCTTGGGTATACCCAACTGCCAACTCCCTCCGAAGCGGAGCAGGCGATCGCGGAACCCGTCTATATCAAGTTCAATCCCAACGCGGCGGTGTTTTATATCAACCCCTATCCCGGTGACTACCGGGGGGTGCTCGTCTCCTGTCAGTCAGCCGATGCTGATGGTATTAACGATATGTATGGCCACCTACCCCTAGATTTATTTTCCTAAACTTTCCAGGCAAAAATGATAACACCTCAAGTTGTTACTACCAACATGACAAAGTTTTATGGTTATCATACTAGAGATACAGCACTTCCATACTTGGTGAGGTACAGACAAGGGGCTTATTAAGCCCCTTGTTGACAAGGCTTGCCAGTACTTCAACAGTACTTCATTAGAGAGGGAACGGCGATATAGCAATCTCAGGTGATTTATAGGCGTGGGGTGGGCATCTTGCCCGCGCAGGCTAGAAGCCTTCACCAGCATCCTTCACAAAGTGTTTAGGATTGCTATAGGCGCTTAAGAGCAGGCATTAAAATCTTAAAGCTTAGGCAATTTAAAAATATCTGATAACTTGAAGGGGGTTTCACTAATCGTAAATCGACAGTCTAAGATACAAAGTCTAGGCTTGTTATCTTTTAATTGAACATTAAACGCCTCTGTAAATAACCACAACGAGAATCGATAGGGAAACTTCTCATGTTTTAATTTCGCTAGATCAACCAATGGGTTTCCTGATTTGTTAGATACCTCTGTGACCAGTAGTGCAGGGTACTTCTGGGTGGGTGGAATCAGACTAACATTGGCAGTTTTATTTGCATCGGCGTCTAAACCAGGTGGCTGCCTCACCAGCCGATGAACTTCGCCTTGAATATCCACGAAACTGCTCTTATCCCAGTCGATTCTAAGCGCATCTTCCGAGGATTTATTCTCGATCGTAATCACTAATGATTTAATTTTTTCGTTTGATTGATATTGCTTAGCCAACTTAAAATCAATGTCTAGATTGATTCCTAATTTTTCTACATATTCCTTGAAGGCATCTTTCTCAAACTTAACCCGCAGTGGATTCTTGATCGATAGGACCAGGATAACTGAAATGATGTAGATGGCAATAACTAGTAAGTCTGTATCAATTTTGTCCATAATGATTGTCTATCCATTCATCGTATGACCTGTGTGTGACCCGTCGCCGGACTAGTGTATCCGGTGCGCCCCATTCGACTAGGGGGAATGCCATCCCAGGTATTTACCAAGGGTCACTTGCCTCTCTATGCTAGAAACCGCACCTTTTCTCGATTCTCATCTGCTATGGCCACGATTAACGACAACTACCTAAAACTCAAAGCAGGCTACCTATTTCCTGAAATTGCCCGCCGGGTCAACGCTTTTGCCGACGCCCACCCTGATGCACCCATTATTCGGCTAGGGATTGGTGATGTTACGGAGCCGCTTCCCGAAGCCTGTCGGACGGCGATGATCCAGGCAGTTGCTGACATGGGCGATCACCAAACGTTTAAGGGCTACGGGCCAGAGCAGGGTTACCTCTGGTTACGGGAAAAAATTGCGGCCCACGATTTCCAAGCACGGGGCTGCGACATTGATGCTGCTGAGATTTTCATTTCCGATGGGTCCAAATGCGATACGGGTAATATCCTCGATATTTTTGGTAAAAATAATATGATCGCGGTGACGGATCCGGTTTATCCCGTTTATGTGGATACCAATGTCATGGCGGGTAACACTGGCCCCATTAAGGACAATGGGGAGTATGAAGGGCTAGTCTATTTGCCGATTACCGCTGACAACGACTTTACGGCAGCCCTCCCGACCCAAAGGGTGGATCTCATCTATTTGTGTTTCCCCAATAACCCGACCGGAGCCGTCGCCACTAGGGTATACCTACAAAGCTGGGTGGATTATGCCCGTGCCAATGGCTCAATTTTGCTCTTTGATGCTGCCTATGAGGCATTTATTACTGACCCCAGTATCCCCCATTCAATTTATGAACTCGAGGGGGCACGGGATTGCGCGATCGAGTTTCGATCGTTTTCCAAAAATGCCGGCTTTACGGGAACTCGCTGTGCGTTTACGGTTGTGCCCAAATCCTTGACGGCTACGGCGGCGGATGGTTCAGAGGTTGCCCTTTGGCAATTGTGGAATCGCCGCCAATCAACCAAATTCAATGGGGTCTCCTACATTGTGCAGCGGGGGGCGGAGGCCGTCTATTCCGATGCCGGTCAGACCCAAGTGAAGGCGTTAGTCAGTTTCTATTTAGAAAATGCCCAAATTATTCGTGCGCAATTAACGGCGGCGGGGTTTGCCGTCTATGGCGGCGTCAATGCGCCCTATATTTGGGTCAAAACACCCCAGGGTCTTTCCAGTTGGGATTTCTTCGATCAATTGCTACAGACTTGCCATGTGGTCGGTACGCCCGGCTCCGGCTTCGGAGCGGCGGGGGAAGGCTATTTCCGCATTTCTGCTTTTAACAGTCGGAAAAACGTCGTGACAGCAATGGAGCGGATTACAGACAAATTCTGTGCCTAACCAACATCAGAGGTTGTCAAGGGTTGGCATTGGCGATGTCAGCTCGCCGCGATCAGACGGCTCAGCGATCGGGGTTGGTGGTTGATCTGGGGCTGGCGAGGTAAGTGGCGGTGCAATGCTAGCCTTCTCTGCTGATGGCAGGGGGGAGGCAGCCGGACTTGTCCCCGGAGTCAGGCGATCGCGCCACTGGTTTAACCATCGATTCACCTTCGTCGCGGGCGAGGCGGCTGGGGCCGAGGGCGATACGGGTGCTGCGCGATCGGATTGCGGCGATGGTGCCGGCACTAGATCCGCCGAAGGGACTGGGGAAGCCAACGGTTGGGGTGAAGACACGGCCTCGATCGCGGTTACCGACTCCAGTTGCGCCCTGTCCCCAGCAGGGGAGGCCGGGGTCATCTCGGTGCTGGCTTGGGGGGCAGGCGTTGCCCGTGCTGGGGGTGCAGCCG
>JBBILC010000201.1:0-5644 GCA_037445115.1 Coleofasciculaceae cyanobacterium bin_20 | reverse complement strand
GTACAGACAAGGGGCTTAAGCCCCTTGTTGACAAGGCTTGACAGGACTTCATTAGAGAGAGAGCGGCTGTAACGCGAACTGTCAAACCTGACGATCTCGCGGAGCATCCTTCAGACGCTAGGGGGAACTGTAGTATCCTTGGCTAGAAGTTGCTCAGTGCCACATTTAAATACCTAGCGTGGGCAACCCTGCTGACCGGAAAGGAAACGCGAGCTTGCCACTATGCCAGAGGACACCTTACAGGTTACGACTGCCCCAACGATCGCGGCTAATGCCGATCACGAAGCCCCCCATTCCAACGGGGAAGCGGCACTTCCCTTGTCCCAGCCCCCCTCACCGCAACCGCAATCCCAGGTCCCCCTCCGGCAACTAGGCATTAACCCGAACCATTGGTACGTGGTCGCCCAAAGTACAGAAGTAACGACGGCTCCGGTCAGTCGCTGCCTCTGGGAAACGCCGATCGTCTTATATCGCGATCGCCAGGGTCAGATCCAAGCCCTTGAAGATCGGTGCCCCCATCGTCAAGTGAAATTGAGTCATGGGGTCGTCATCGGGGATGCGATCGAATGCGCCTACCACGGTTGGCAATTCAACGGCGAAGGGGCTTGTGTCCACGTGCCCTATCTGGCCGAGAATCAGCAATTACCCACCTGTCGCCTTCGCCCCTTCCCGGTGCGGGAGCAGGATGGCTTCATCTGGGTCTTCCCTGGGGAAGTTGCCTTGGCGGATACCATCCCTCGGCTAGACATACCGGAATGGGAACATTTGAACTACATCGGTTCCGTCGCCGTGATTGATTGTCAGGCCCATTTTTCCTTCCTGATCGAAAACCTGATGGATATGTACCACGGCCACCTACATGAGAACTACCAAGCCTGGGCATCGGCGAAATTGGAGCGTATTGAAGCCGACGATCGTCAGGTCCATGCCCACTACCAGGCCCAAAGCTACTACCGCATCGATAAAATTTGGTCCGTCTCCCAGCTTTTCTTCCCCGCGTTGCGCCGCCTGCATCCCGACCCCCTTGATGTTCGTTATATCTATCCCCACTGGACCTCCACCCTGGGTCAGGATTTTAAGATCTACTGTCTCTTCTGCCCGGTTTCCGCCACCCAAACCCGGGCCTACTTGCTGCATTTCACTTCCCTGAATGCCTTCCCGCGCCTACACAAACTCCCGATCGCCGTGCGTCGCTTTTTCAAAAACCGCCTATCCGGGACGGCTAAGGGGCTACTGGAAGGGTTAATCCGCCAGGATGTCCTGATGATCGAAGAAGAACAACAGGCTGTGGAGCGGGGGGATAGCCCCCGCAATTATGAACTCAACCCCGCCCTGTTGCAGGTGCAGCGGTTGATCCAGCGACAGGCCAGTGGAGTCAAGCGTGAAGGGTAAAGGATGAAAATACGGCCTACTGCCCACAGCCCACTGCCTACTGTCCACTGCCTAGTTTGCGCTTCACACTTCTGAATCATGGGTGCTTCTTCAACTATTCCCGATATTTTTTGCGACTTGCCAACTTTGGTGACCCCACGTTTGTGTCTGCGGAAATTGACGATCGCGGACACGGACGACGTTTTTGCCTATGCTGCCGACCCCCTGGTGTCGCGCTACACCCTCTGGCAAACCCATCGATCGCGCGAGGATAGTGAACAGTTTATTGAGGCTGAATTGGCGAAATACACCAGCCTACAACCGGCAAGCTGGGCTATTGTGCATCAGGCGGTAGGTAAGGTCATTGGCACCTGTGGCTTTGGGTTTTGGCATATTGCCCATGCCCGGATTGAAGTGGGCTATGCCCTGGGACGGGCCTACTGGGGCCAGGGGTTGATGCCAGAAGCCCTGCAAGCAGTGATTACCTTTTGCTTTAGTACCCTCCCCCTCAATCGGATTGAAGCCTTGTGTTTAGTGGAGAACCAAGCCTCAGCCCGCGTGATGGAAAAGGTGGGTATGCATTATGAGGGATTACTGCGAGAAGCCCTTTGCCATCAAGGCCGCTATTGCGATCTGAAGCTCTATGCGATTTTACAATCTGACTGGAAGCAGGCACGGTATCTCGACAGATAGGGACAGGGATGGCGATATAAATTGCTATACAATAGGTCGCGACCTTGCCCGTAGCTCCCCCGTCGCTTCCATGATTACGATCGCCCTGCCCAAAGGTGCCCTGCTGAAGGATAGCATTCGCCTTCTCAAAAGTATTGGCCTCGATTTCAGTGAATTTCTGGCAGAATCTAACCGCCAATTGCAACTGCTTGATCCAACCCAAACGGCCAAGGGGTTGCTGGTTCGTGCCCAAGACGTGCCGGTTTATGTGGAATATGGTCAGGCCCAGTTAGGGATTGTCGGCTATGATGTGCTGCGGGAAAAAAGCCCCAACGTGGCCCATCTCATCGATTTGGGTTTCGGCACCTGCCGGATGTCGGTGGCCGTCAAGGCAACCAGCCCCTATCGCTCGGCCCTGGAGCTACCGGATAACTGCCGCGTTGCCTCCAAATATGCCCGATGTGCCAATGAATATTTCCAGTCCCTCGATTTGGCTGTGGAAATTATTCCCCTCTATGGCTCGGTGGAATTGGGACCGATTACGGGGATGTCGGAGGCGATCGTGGATCTGGTTTCAACTGGACGCACGCTCCAGGAAAATGGCTTGACGGAGATTGAGGTGTTGTTCAGTAGCACGGCCCGTCTGATTGCCCATCCCCTCAGCTATCGGCTCAATGTCTATGACCTTCAGACCCAGATTGAGGCCCTGAGACAGGCGATCGCCCCACCCGTCCCCTCAGCCTGATGGCGCCCGCTATCGCTTTGCCGCCGCCCTGCTTCCCCCTCTGGGAGGGCGATGTCAGGGGGGACTCCTGGAAGCCTAACAAAATCTGGATAAATCCATATCTGCCCGCGATCGCCTGCTAACGTGGGGGACGTGTTCCCCAATACGCGGCGCTTCTATGTTAGAGACCCTTGACCTGAGCTTGACGCTGGATAAGGCAAGCTACCGCCAGCAGATTGAAACCCTCATGCAACAATTGCATAACTTGCAAAATGCCTGTCGGGATCAAAAACTCCCGATCGTGGTGGTTTTGGAAGGTTGGGCAGCGGCGGGGAAGGGAGCACTGGTACGCAAGATGGTGCAATACATGGACCCCAGAAGCTTTACGGTCCACCCCATCTGGCCGCCGACGGAACAGGAACGCTACTATCCTTTTCTCTGGCGGTTTTGGCAACGGTTACCGGCACGGGGGAATTTGGGGGTGTTTTACCATAGCTGGTATACCCACGTTCTGGAGGATCGTCTCTTTGAGCGGGTTGCGGAGAATCGGATTCCGAACCTGTTCCGGGACATTAGTGCCTTTGAGCGGCAGTTGTTTGATGATGGCGTGGCGATCGTCAAGTATTGGATTCACCTCAGCCGCCAAGAACTCAAAAACCGCCTCAAAGACTATGCTGAACATCCCCTCGAATCCTGGCGAGTGCGGCCCGAAGATTGGCAACAGCAGAAGAACTACGATCGCTACTGTGCCCTGGCTGAGGATATGCTCCTCAGCACCAGTAGCGGACAAGCACCCTGGACCTTGATTGAAGGGGATTGTGAACGCTGGGCGCGGGTCAAGGTGTTGAGCCAGATGGCGGCCACCCTTACCGAAGCTCTCGATCGCCGCAAAATTCAACCGCCCCCGGTGATCTATCCCCCCCAAGAGAAGCTCGAACCGACGGAACCCGATCTGCTGGCCCAGGTCGATCTCACCAAGTCCCTGAGTGCTGATGCCTACAAAAAGAAACTGCGGGAGGAACAGGTACGCCTGCGCCAACTTCAGATCAGCATTTTTAAGGAAAATGTCCCGGTACTAATCCTGTTTGAGGGATGGGATGCGGCGGGTAAAGGGGGAGCCATTAAGCGGCTCACGGATATTCTCGACCCCCGCAGTTATTTCGTTTATCCCTTTGCTGCCCCCACCCACGAAGAGAAGGACCACCACTACCTCTGGCGTTTCTGGCGACGCCTGCCCACTGTGGGCCAAATTGGTATTTTCGATCGCAGTTGGTATGGGCGCGTCCTAGTGGAACGGATCGAAAACTTTGCCACGGATGAGGCGTGGCGGCGGGCCTACCGCGAGATCAATGAATTTGAATCCCAACTGACGGGGGCGGGGTATGTGTTGGTCAAGTTCTGGTTGCATATCAGCCCAGAGGAACAACTCCGGCGGTTTGAAGAACGCCAGAATGATCCTTTCAAAACCTATAAACTAACCAATGAGGATTGGCGAAATCGGGAACGGTGGCCCCTATACGAAGTCGCCGTCAACCAAATGATCCAACGCACCAGCACCTTTACGGCCCCTTGGACCCTGGTGGCGGCCAATGATAAGTACTACGCGCGTGTGAAGATTCTGGATACGGTCTCGGATGCGATCGAACAGGAGCTGAAACGCCGAAAAAAAGCTGAGTAGAACTGATTGACCGCCTGTTTGCCCTGGGGGAGGGACGGGCACGGCATGGTATCCTGACAACCCTATACCTCTGGAGGACGATCGTGCCCCACAGACGCTAATTCTTGCGCATAGGTCAGCATTTGACCCGACTGTAAGCGCTGCCAGTAATCCTTGAGATCGGCAGCTACTTCGTTTGAGAGAATATAGCAGCCCAGCAGATTGGGGAAGGCCATCCCCAGCAACATCAAGTCGCTAAAATCAATGATGACCGACAGACTCGCCAAACACCCCAAAAAGACACAGAGAATGTAAATCACCTTGTAGACGATCGTGGTATTACGCCCAAATAGATAGGCCCAAGTCTGAATACCGTAATAGCTCCAAGAAATAATCGTCGAAAAGGCAAAGAGACAAACGGCAATGCTCAAAATGACCGGAAACCAGCCAATCACCGTCGTGGAAAATGCCTGGGCTGTTAACTCAACCCCCTGAAGCTCCGTTTCCTGATAAGCTCCCGTTAACACAATCACGATCGCCGTCATATTGCAAATCACGATCGTGTCAATAAAGGGTTCCAGCAGGGCAATCATTCCCTCCCGGATCGGTTCATCCGTCCGGGCCGCCGCATGGGCGATCGCCGCCGACCCAATCCCCGCCTCATTGGAAAAAGAACTTCGGCGAATCCCCTGCACCATTACCCCGACCAGTCCTCCCGCCACCGCCGTGGGCGCAAACGCATCGTGAAAAATCGTCGCGATCGCGCTAGGGATCTGGGTAACATTGGCCAGCAACACAATCAGGCAAGCCCCCACATAAATCACGGCCATCGCGGGCACTAACTTTTCCGCCACTGCCCCAATTCGCCGAATCCCCCCAATAATCACCACCCCCGCGAGGGCTGCAAGGATCAAACCAAACAACCAATTGGGTAGGCCCGGAATCAATCTGACCAGGGCGGCGTAGGCTTGGTTGGCTTGGAACATATTGGCTCCCCCCAAGCTAGCCGCTAAGCCAAGGAGACAGAAGAGCACCGCTAAGCCTTGGCCCACGGGACGAAACCCCCGATCGCTGAGGCCCTGAGTGAGGTAGTACATGGGACCCCCCAGGACAGTGCCATCCGTCAGCACACGGCGATATTTGACCGCAAGGGTGCATTCGACAAACTTACTCGTCATGCCCAGGAAGCCCGCCACCGTCAGCCAGAACATGGCCCCCGG
>JBBILC010000200.1:0-5679 GCA_037445115.1 Coleofasciculaceae cyanobacterium bin_20 | reverse complement strand
CTGTCCCAAACGTTCAGCCTTGAGCCGTCGCTTAAGGAAGCGGAACTGATTGTCATAGCGCAGATGACAGACAGAACAGAGTGCCCTGAGATTTGCGCGATCGCAATTTGCTGGACGATGATCCAAGTGAGCCACCGTTAGGACAAATCGACCAGGAGCCGTCAGGAAATCAGCCACAACGGGACACTCTGATAAGCAGTTAGTGCGGATCCGCTCGATAAATAGCTTCAGGTCTTCTCCTGGCTTGAGACATTCCCGTCCACACTCCTGACACTTCCACATCGCCTCACTCTTCACAGACCGGGCAATGTCATCCCAGTTGGGAGGATAAAGGCTTCTATCCATTGGCATCTGACACACCTCCCTTTTTCAGTAGACGGAGGGCAGACGGGGAATACTCTTGAGTGACTATCCACATGGCGGATTTGACGGAAACCTGGCCAGATTCGGTGAAGCCTTTGACAAAAACAATCCGTCCGGCAAACTGTCCGGTCAAAATTTCCACCCTGTCACCCACATGGAAGTGGTGATCACTTTGAACGGACAAAGTGCCCTCATCGGATAAATCCGGTTTGTCCGATGAGTTGTCAGACGACGAAACGCTTACACCGTCTGCGTTTGAGACACTCATCGGACAATATAGAGGGTTTTTACCCTCCTCCGGAAAGTGAGCAGAAGCCGGAAAGTTATCATCCTTAGCGTGCGTAGTATGCTCACTTTTTGAATTCTGCTCACTTTCGGCGTTAGAAAAGAGAAAAAGATTTTTTGTCTGATAAGTATCTATAGCGCTTCCTATGTCTGCATTTGAGCTATCAGACAGCGTGTAATACTGTCCGATGAGTCCGATGGAGCGTTTATAGAGCACCTGGCGGCGGTGGCCTGCTTTGGTGATCATCTGATCTCTGACTAAACGGCTCAACGTCTTATACAGAGAGCTTTTCGGGATTTGAGTGGCTTCGAAAATCTGCTCTAACGTCGCTTCCCCAACCTGAGCGAAATAGTCTAGTACGGTTGTTTTTAAGTCCGATGAAACTTGCTCTGTCCAGCGTCCGATCAATTTCCACTCCAGTGTGGTCAGATCTATGCGGATTTTCAGGTCAATTTTGCCGTAGCCATTCTCAGCACAGAGACGATAGTAGTCACTATCAGCAGCCAGGACGATCGAGCCGCGGCATGTTGCTCGAATGGCTGATGAGCCACGAATGGTATCGAATACGTCGATAGTGCCAGCATTGTCTACGCTGACCTTGCCCGTGTGATGAACCAGGACGATCGAGCAATTTAAGTCCTCTGCTAGCTCCTGCAACGGTTCTATCACGCGGCTCATTTCGGCACTGGATTCTGTGGTCCCATCATCCCGAATGCGAGAGAGGGTATCGAGCACAATCAGCCGCACATCCAGTTCTTCAGCTAACTCCTTCAATTGCTTAGTTTGGGAAAGCTTAAAGCGATCGAGCCAGTAGACCGGACAGTCCTTTGGCCATCCCTGTGCCATCTGCCGCTGCTTGATTTTGACAGGGGCATCTTCACAGCGGACATAGAGCACACTTCCCTGGATGACCGGCCGATCTAAAAAGGCTTCCCCCATCGCAACAGTTTTGGCCAGTAGCATCGCCAGTAAGGATTTCCCTGCTCGTGGCCCTGCTGCCAGCAAGATCAGTTCGTTCGCGGGTAACAGGTCTTGTACCAGCCATTCCACATAATCAGGTGCGGAATCAATTAACTGGGCATTGGTCATCAACCGCGATCGCAATGGGTTCTCATGCTTCACCACCTCGATGGAGATCTCCTTGGCCTGTTCCAATGCCGCGTCAAAATCATCCAGGGTATAGCCGTGGTTGATGGCATCACTCACATCCCATCCCGCCACCTGGCAATCTTTCGGCATGGGAACCATCGCCACACGCGCACGACCGTCCAATGCTTTAGCAACCTTCTTGATTCCTTCCTCTGCTGGGATGGTGCCGCGTTCCGTGGGTGTGTCGTTGCGATCGTAAAAGATGTACACCGTTCCTGGCATCTGCTCTAACTCAGCCAACTGTGGAACAGTGCAACAGCCACAGGTGAAAGTCGCGATCGCCACATCTGTTCGGTTTGCTTTGTGAGCCAGGTAGCCTAGCAGCATTGCGTCCCATTCACCTTCGCAGAGGAATGTGCGGTATGCGTTCTCTGGCTTGTGGGTGAACCAGACCGTTGCTGGAATTCCATACTGTGACCAACGTTTATAGCCATTAGGCATTTCTGTTTCAGGTGTCCAGGGAGCGACGCGCTTTTTTTGGTAGTAAGCAGTCCGGTCTGCATTGGCAGGAATGGGAATAGAGATCGAGGGGAACCAATGAGTTTTCTTCGTTTCTTCATCCGTTACCTTGGAGCGAGCAACACCCAGTCGGTAATGGCTGATCATCTCCTCTGTGATACCCCGCTGGGTTAACCACTCCTTTGCCTTACTGGATTCACGGCTCATTAACTGATCATGGGCTTCTCTTACCTTCTGGGGTGAGATGGTGATGGAACTGGGAGATTTGGCCAGAGCCGTGGGGACAATCTGCTCTTTAACGACTCCCAGAGCGGCTCTGATTTCGTCGGTGGTGCAACCCCGGTGACAGTGATAAGCGCCGCTGTCAAGTAGCGACAGGTTGAGTTTACGGTAATTACTCCCTTTAACTAATTGGCATGATGGACACAACGCCCTACCTTGTTCGTTAAAGGTTACGTAATCTGAAATCGCGAATTGTTTTTGTTTCATAGCTTCCTATTCAGGGTGAAATAGCAAACAAGGGAATCCCACTGACCGGGATTCCCTTGTGACGATAGTTAGGGGGAACCATTTGCCGTGGTTCTCCCTAATTTTTTTTGGGTCGGCTCAGATCGTGCAGTCGATCGATCCGGTACTGGATCGATCGCAGTTCATCCTCCAGCAGCGTCCGAATAGAATCGTTCTCTGGTGGTTGCATCTCATATAAAACAGTGACCAGCGTTCTCAAAGTGGTGTTAGTGGTCATCAGTTCAATCGTCAGGCTTCTGTAGAATTGTTCGCTCATCGTCCAAATCCTTTCGGTGATGACTGCTTTGTGGATGACTGTTTGTGTCCGCACCAAGGGCACTGTGAGCCGTAATCCTCGTGGTAGAACTTGTTGCAGGACTGGCATTTTGGGGCAGGAGCACTTATGCACTGGGGACAGATATCAGATGGAACACCATCGACAATGACTTTGTACCAACCACTTTTGATTATTGGGTGCGATCGCTGCTGAAACTTGCAACTGGTACAGGTCATCCATTCGCCTTGAAAAATACTCATGACTCGACCTCTGCCTTGAATGAGTTGATGGAACGGGAATTGAGGTCAGAACAGAGGTATTCCCAAACGATGTCAGCTTCTTCTTCATAGAAGATTTGCACATCATCACAGCCAAAGCTGACAATGCACTCTGACCAGGTTTCAACGGTCATGGGATGAGTGGCTTTGGGGTCATAGCTGACCGTAACGATTTTCTTTACGTCGATTAGTCGGTTGCCGATTTTGAGTAGTTGCATAGCGTTTGTTCCGGGTGAATTGGACTTATTTTTACCCATGCAATAAAAGCATATCCGATCTCACCCATGTAGAATTGATGTTTAACACATGGGTAAAATAAAGGGATAAATTTACATGGGTGATAAAAATGGCAAGGGGACGCAAACCCAAGTACAGCGAACCTGTCAAGGATGTGACGGTGACGATGCCGCAATCGGCAATCTCCAATCTAGACGCGATGGCTCAGGCAATGAATTTGAAGGGACGATCGGAATTGATTACCAAGATTGGGTTAGGAGAAATTCCCTTGTCGGAGGGTTCCCTGGGGGAATCATCGCCCAACTGATTGAGGAAACGGAGGATCAGTTGGGCGATGCACAGGCGTGCATTGCCAGGGTTCAGAAGGAAATTGAAAAGTTGCACCGTCGATTAGAGAATTTGAAGCGATTGCAGGCGCTGCAACAACAACAGGAAAACAGCTAGAGCCTGAATAATTCAGGCTCTTTTGATGCGAGATTGCACCTGGCCAGCTATGCAATCTCGCAGATTCTCAAGCTGTTAGCGCTTCCGGCCGGATGGCTAACAAACCTTTGCGCTGCAGATTCTGCAAACGGATATACAGCGCTTCTGGTTGCCTGAGTTGCAACAGACTCAGAACTACTCGTAGGCTGACCCGGTTAGGTCTGTCTCCCTTAATGGAGGCGATCGCCCACAGGAGCCGATAAGTATCAGCCTGGGGTGCTGTTAAAGCCAGGTAGTTAGGGGTGGCCTGTAGCAGGTCTATGAAAATGTGTCCAACTTGAATGTGCAACATTAGAGTATCTCAATATCTTCTGGTCTTCCGTGGTCGTAGTACTCGTTTACTTCCTCTATTGTTGAGCATTTTATATCATCCCGCTCTGGTTCCTTGGGATAGTCCTCATTGAGTTCTCCCCAGGCTCCTTGAGGATGTTGGGGTCATCATCACCGGTGATGGCTGCGGTTCGCAAAATAGATTCTTGGCGGTTGGATAAAGGTTCAGACATGATGAAATTACCTCACTGGTTTGTCAGAGATTCAGTTGGGGTTAGCCGGGTGTGTTCGTTTGGCCGCGATTCACCCGGTTATGGCTACTATTCGACTTTGGTATAGCCGTAGCCGCCTGGACTGTATTCCGCGACCAATCGGCTAAAGCTGCCATCGCGTCGGCGAATCATCCAAACATCCCGCACCTGGTCGGAGTGGTCTGGTGATCCAAGGGCTGTCCATAACGCCTTCGTTGATTGGCCCTGTCCAAATTCACGGTGAAATGCTGCAACGTTGCTCTCACTTAGGGTGCCGCCACGTCCCCGTGTTTGGGCGTAGACGGCGTTGTAATTGAAGCCGGAATAGGCTCTAGAGTAACGGTAGGCGTGCGAGATGTAGTGCCGGGTGTAGGCTTCCACTCCCTGAGCAATCAGAGAGATGGCTACGGTGCAAGCCAGCGTGGTGAGTAGCACCATCGGTTTTGATTGTGTGATCTTCATTAAGGCGGCTCCTTAACCGGGTAAACGTCGGTAGGTTGCATTCACGGTCTGGGTGATGTTGCTAGTTGGCAACTGTCGCGCTTTCAGTCGGTTGACCAGCTTCGCCATTTTGCGGCGATCGCTGTTCTCCATGAAGCGCACCAGGTCATCAATCTCGTCATCCTCCTTTTGCTCAATGGCTTGCTTAATGGCGGATAGGGATTGGTCGCTCCCGCGAGTAATCGAACCCAGTTCAGCCAGGGCTTCATTTTCAACCTCGTACTCATCCTCCTCAGTCTGGAAATTCTGGAAGTTCTGGAATTGCTGGAACTCCTGAAAGTGCCCCTGAGCGCGGAGAGTACGGATTTTGTGAATGAACTCTGCACCCTTGAGCCGTCGCACTTCCCCGGTTTCGGCAAAGTAGAACGAGGCTTTAGCTGAGACGTGTTTCCCCACGAGGTTGAGTAGCTGGACTGCCCAATCAGGGAAGGGGCCATTAACAGGGAGCATGATTTCAAATGCCTGATAGACGAATTCAACCCAGTTCTGAACGGTTTTTGCAGAGACTTCCCACGCCGCTGCAAACTCGTCAATTGGGGTTAATTCACTAACAGGAGCAGCTTTTAGCTCGACTTTATCCAATTACGCTGCGTAACACAGTAGATCGCACCAGATCTC
>JBBILC010000199.1:0-5773 GCA_037445115.1 Coleofasciculaceae cyanobacterium bin_20 | reverse complement strand
CGTCAGCACCCCCATAAAGGCCAAAATCGTGGCTGGATTCGTCAAGGTCAGGAAAAACGTTGAGGCGTAGGCCCCCAGCAACCCCCGCCCCTCAACCGTGGCGGCCTCTAGGGCGGGTGGCGTCAGGAATGTCCTCACCCCCAGGTAGCAGAGAAAGAGACCCCCCAGGAGTTGTAACCCAACGGCATAGTTGAGTAAAAAGTCCGCTGCCAGGGTTAACCCGAACCCCGCGATCGCCCCATACACTGCATCCGCCGTGGCTGCTCCTAACCCCGACAGCAGACCGACTAACTGTCCTTCGGCCAAGGTGCGTCGAATACACAGCACCCCGATCGGCCCCACTGGAGCCGCGATCGCCAACCCGATCGCTATCCCCTTCAACAACACACCTGCGTCCATTGGCGATCACCCGTTAACGTTTGTGCGGCCTGCTGAATTATCTGGATTACTGGATTATACGAATGGCTAGGGGAGCAAACCCACGGCGATTCCCACGGCCTTCCCCCCCGAAAGGGGGGCTACCGCTTAGCGCGGGGGGCTAACCGCTGTCCTGAGTCTAAACCCTGATCCTGATCCTCCCGGGCTGAACGATGGGCATAACTACCCCCCCGGTCCCCAAAACCTGTACGCTTCTAAATGCAGTTGTCATCAATTCGCCAGTGGCGACGCGCTGCCAATGCGCAACCTACTCGCAACCTTGCATGAATACCATTTGGGAACTGGACTTTTATTCACGCCCGATCGTGGATGAGAACAATAAAAAACGCTGGGAGATGTTGGTATGCGAGAGTCCCCTCGCGCCCAATTCCCCCCCCGATACCCTGTTTCGCTATAGCCAATTTTGTGATAGCAACCAGGTCAACTCCATTTGGCTAAAGGAGGCACTGGCGGCAGCGATCGCGAAAGCCGAGCAGCCCCCGGACAAGATCCGATTTTTTCGGCGGCAGATGACGAATATGATCAGCCGCGCCTGTGGAGAACTCAAGATTCCCGCAATCGCCAGTCGGCGCACCTTTGCCCTCTGGGCCTGGATCAAGCAACGCGAAGCCGACGTTTATCCCCAACAACCGGGCTATCAACCGGGCCAATCCCCTTCCGTGCAAATGCAAGGCGGCAGTGTCCAACGCCTGCCTGACGCCCTGCGGGGTGAGCAGTGGCGCTTTGTCACCCTGGAAGCAGCGACCTTCACCGATCTGGGCGACTGGGCGATCGACTTTGGCGAGGTCTTTCCCCTTACCCTCTTTAATCTGGCCCCTGAGACCCAAATCCCTGGCCTGATTATCTACTCCTCACGGGCACTGCCCCTAGCGGCTTGGATGTCCGGTTTGGAAGTGGCCAGTTTGCAAGCTGAGGGGACCCCCCCCAACCAGTTATTGTTGCAAACCGGTGCGAATGATCAGTGGCTATTGGTTCCCCTGCGCGATCGCACAGCCCAGCAGGAAGCCCAAACCTTTGAAGATCGCAAAAGAAACGCCCAAAACGTTCATTTTCTTGCCGTTCAGTCCGATCCCCAGTCAGAAGCCTTTGCCGGATTTTGGCTCCTCCAGACCCTCGATTTGCCGTAAATTAACTCTCAGGGCGTGTTGCCTTGCCGTTGGTGTCGTCTTCCCGACGAGAAATCGTGCGTAACTCCATGAATGCCAAAACCGACTCCCTTGCGGAGCAGTTGATTGAGTTAGCGGCAAAGTCTGGTGCTGAAGCCGCCGAGGTCTTTCAGAGCCAGTCCTTCTCGCGCCCCCTATTCTTTGAGGCGAATCGTCTCAAACAGATTGAGGTAACGGAAAGTGAGGGGACCGCCCTGCGCATTTGGCGAAATGGTCAACCCGGTCTTGCAGTTGCCTACGGTCCCGTTGCTCCCCAGTTATTGGTCGATCGGGCGATCGCCCTGAGTGACTTAAACGAACCGGAAACCATTGACCTCACCCCCGGCAGTATGACCCAGTATCCCGATCTGGGGGACGCGGTGGCGGTACAGCAACTCATGACCTGGGGGGAAACCGCGATCGCCCTCGTGCGCGAGGCCTACCCGGAGGCCATTTGTAACGCTGAATGGGAGTGTGAGTCAGAAACTACGCGGTTGCTCAACTCGAAGGGCCTGGATTGTAGCTACACCGATATCACCCTCAGCGGCTACCTGTCAGCGGACTGGGTCCGGGGGGATGATTTCCTCAATGTTTCGGACGGCCAAACCCAACGGGGTAGCCTGGACCCGGTGACCCTCGCCCACCAAATTTTGCAACGTCTTGATTGGGCACGGCAAACCGCGATCGCCCCCAGCAAACGGATGCCTGTGCTCTTCACCGCTAAGGCCGCTGATATGCTCTGGGGGACCGTCCAGGCAGCCCTGAATGGGAAGCAGGTGGTGGAGCGAGCCTCCCCCTGGAGTGATCGCCTGGGTGCCCCTGTGATGGCGGAGAGTATTACCCTAATGCAGTCGCCTACGGAAGGTCCCTTTAGCTGTCCCTTTGATGATGAGGGCGTCCCCACCCGTCCGATTACCTTTATCCGGGATGGGATTTTGCAACTGTTCTATACCGATCACCGCATGGGGCGTGCCTTGGGCAGCGGCACCACGGGCAATGGCTTTCGGCCTGGACTGGGCAGTTATCCCACGCCGGGGGTATTCAATTTATTGGTGAAACCGGGAGCCGCGATCGCCGATCAGCCAGGGAAGCTGCTCCATGAACTGATTGCTACGATGGCGGATGGCATTATTGTGGATCAGATTTTGGGCGGTGGAGCGGGGATTTCGGGAGAGTTTTCGATCAATGTTGATTTGGGATATCGGGTCCGCCACGGCGAGATTCTCGGTCGTATTAAGGACACAATGGTATCGGGTAATGTCTACACCGCTTTGAAACAGGTGATCGAACTGGGCGGTGATGCGGAATGGAATGGCGCTTGTTACACACCCTCGCTGATTGTGGGTGGGTTATCGGTGACGGGCCGCCAAGCAGATGCGGAGTAGGGGACCCGTACCCAGCCGTGGCCGCGTGGATTGTCCGGTTGTTACGGCAGAATCGCCCAGCAGATGTCAGCTCAGTAACCCATCCCTCCGCCACCCCGGAACGCGATTGGCTCCCCAGCACACCGGTACGAGGACAGTCTCAACCCGAATGCGTCCTTCCGGTGCATCGCGGTCAAGAACCGCTAGGCTAGTAAAGGTAAAGTGTAGTGAACGGATCGCTAGCGATGATTCTTCCCGGTTCCACCGTGCGTGTGACTAACATTGATGACATTTACTACGGTTTCCAGGGCTTGGTGCAGCGGATTAGTAACGGTAAGGTTGCTGTCCTGTTTGAGGGGGGCAACTGGGATCACTTGGTTACCTTCCGCCCCTCCGAACTCGAAGCCGTTGATCTGAGTACCGCCAAGCGGTAATGGCAATACCAAGCAGTCCGGCGATCGCTCGCTTTAGCAGCCCTTGGCAAGCTCCAGAGACGGGTATTTGACGGCGACAGTCGCCACGGCAACCCGGACGAAGCTGGACCAACGGTCAGAGCATCGTGGTTGAGCTTTGCTGTTTTAACTGGGATCTTCCCCTTGTAAACCGATTGCCTAACCGATTGCCTAGAGATGTCCCTAAGTCTTAGGTTTAGCCCTAAGCCACGATCACGATCAATGAATCGTTAGAATAGGGTTGTGCTAGCAATTGGTTAATTTTGAACATAGGGGTTAGGGATGGCCAAGGGGGTTGCCTTCACCCACTGTCTGGGTCTAGCTGAGGGGATTGGCATCACCGTTCTCGTGCCCCGGATGGGTACATTCGTTTTCAGTTAGTTTACGATTCCTCATTGCTGCTCGATGGTGGGGCTACACGCACGCTTACCCAATCTTCGCCCTTGGCGGTTGCCCCTGCTGATTGCTTCGGGTGTGACAGGCGTGATCGTCCTGCTGAGTTTTACGGGCGTTTTTCAACTTCTGGAATGGGTACTGCTTGACCAAGCATTTCGCTGGCGGCCACGGGAAGGTGCCGATCCACGCATTGTTATTGTCGGGATTTCGGAAAGCGATATTGCCCAACTCCAGCAATGGCCCATGTCGGATCAGGTATTAGCCCAGCTACTCGAACAAATCCGCAGTGCCCAGCCACGGGTGATTGGGTTAGATCTCTATCGTGACTTGCCGGTTGAACCGGGCTACGCAGAGCTGGCACACATCTTTCGGACAACCCCTAGCCTGATTGGGATTCAGAAAATTCTGGGCAGTAATGTCAGGCCCCCCCCGGCCCTTGCTCCCCAGCACCAGGTGGGTATTTCGGATTTTGTCATTGATACGGATGCCAAGATTCGGCGGGGCTTACTGACGGCGACCGATACGCACGGGACACTTCGGGAAAGTTTGGCATTGGTGTTGGCGTTGCGTTACCTGGAGGGGGAAGGGGTCACCCCAGTCCCCCTAGCGGGGGGCGGACTAGGAGGCCCACCCCGGCAGCGGGTGCGCCTAGGGCAAACGGTGATCCAGCAGTTTTTGGGGCATGATGGGGGGTATTGGGGAGCGGACGATCGGGGTTACCAAATCCTTCTGAACCTGCGGGGGCCAGCTTGCCAGGAGGGTGGACGGGATTGTCCCTTTCAGACGGTGAGGATGTTCGATGTCCTGTCGGGGCAGGTGCCGGATACCCTTTTCTACGATCGCATTGTCCTGATCGGCCCTAAAGCCCCTAGCCTGGGGGATTCTTTCTATAGTTCCTTCAGTACGGATGATCTGAGTGCCCATACGGGGATCGAAATCCATGCCCACCTCACCAGTCAATTGATCAGCGCCGCCCTGGATGGCCGATCGTTGCTGCAAACCTGGCCGGAGTGGCTGGAGTGGCTGTGGGTTTGGGTTTGGGCCGCTGGGGGGGCGGCCTTGGGGGTGCATTTTCTGAGTTATCGCTGGTGGGTCCCCCTGGGCCTCCTCGGCTGGAGTGGCGGTCTCTTGCTCTCGGCCTATCTCCTGTTTGTGTTGGGTTGGTGGGTGCCGACCTTTATGCCCTTAGTGGCCATTGGCAGTGCTGCGATCGTGAGTATTGGCTGGGTACTATGGGCGAATCTCAAGCTCTCTTACCAGCAACTTGAAGACTATGCCCAAACCCTGGAGCAAAAGGTGGAGGAGCGCACCCAGGAATTACGGCTTGAAATTGAGCAGCGCAAGCAAATTGAACTGGCCCTGCGCGAAGCCAATGAAGAATTACAGCGCATTTCGATTCTCGATGAGCTAACCGGGATTGCCAACCGTCGCTGTTTTGAGGAGCGTCTGACCTATGAATGGCAACGGATGTTGCGCGAACAGGGATTTTTGTCCTTGATCCTCTGCGACGTGGATTACTTCAAGGCGTATAACGATACCTATGGCCACCCAGCGGGCGATCGTTGTTTACAACAGGTGGCCCATGCTTTACAGCAGGCCGCGCGCCGGACCACTGATTTAGTGGCCCGCTATGGTGGAGAAGAGTTTGCGGTGCTCCTGCCAGGTACGCCTCCAGCGGGTGCCAAGCGGGTTGCGGAGGCCATTCGCGAGGAATTAGCCAAGCTCCGGGTCGAACATCTGGACTCGGTGGTGAATGCCTATGTCACCCTGAGTTTGGGTGTGTTTGGGTTTGTCCCCAATAGTGATCGCACCCCCAATCTTTTGGTATCGGGGGCCGATCGGGCACTCTATCAAGCGAAGCACCAGGGCCGCAATCAGGTTGTACAGTATGTCCCCACGGCCAGCGGTGAGCCACTATCCCTAGAATCCAGAAGTGTTGAATGATAGGAAATGTGTTAAAAAATAGCCTCTAATCGTG
>JBBILC010000198.1:0-5951 GCA_037445115.1 Coleofasciculaceae cyanobacterium bin_20 | reverse complement strand
GGATTAGTGTGTCTATTTTTAGAAAATAAAATCTTAAGATTCAACACTTCTGCACGTACTGAATTTGGTTTAGCTGCCCAGGATATCGTGTATCTCTCCTGTCAATCTTTGTTTAAATACTTGCCTCAATACGATTTTATTTTTCCCGCGATCGCGCAGCAGGTTAAACAAGCTCGCCTTGTTTTTATATCCTACTATAGTCAATATGTAACGAATAAATTTCGGAAACGCTTGCATCAAGCTTTTAAAGAGTTTGACTTAAATTACGAGGAATTTTGTATATTTTCACCACCTTTAAAGCATTCAGCTTACCTGAGGCTGAATCTAGCTGCCGACATTTTTTTAGATACGCTGAGTTGGTCAGGCGGACGTACAACTTTAGAGGCGATCGCGTGTGGTTTACCAGTGGTGACCTGTCCCGGTGAATTTATGCGGGGTCGCCATGCCTATGGTATCTTGCGGCAAATGGGGGTGACGGCCACGATCGCCCACAATGAGTCTGAGTACATCGAAATTGCCGTGCGGTTAGGTCAAGATCCGGCGTGGCGGGCGGAAATCTGTCAGCAAATGCAAGCGGGTCAGGCGCAACTATATGAAGATATTACCTGTGTGCGGGCATTAGAGGATTTTTATTGGCAGGTGACGGGTTTGTCATCCAAGCCTTAAGGAACGACCAAGGCACTAAGCACGCTAAGCAACACAAAGATCTTGGTGCCTCTGCGTGTCCTTAGTGCCTGAGCGGTGAACCTACCGCTCTACGTTCCCCCTACTCCCCAGCCCCGATCGCCGCCATACCCAGCTTCTCGGCCCGAATCTCCGCCTCCGCCATCACCGTTGCCAACGATTCCAATAACTCACCAGGATGCTTTTCCAACACCCGTGTCGAGAGAGAAACCCGACCTTTCCACTCATCCAAATCAACAATAATGGCCTTGATCGTTTGCCCAATTTCAAATAGAACGGGCAAGGAAGCAATATAGGTTTGACTGATTTGTTTAATGTGCAGCAGGGCCGTGGTACCACCAATATCCACAAACAGCCCATAGGGTTTGATACTGACGATCGTGCCCTCCACCAACTGGCCGATCGCCAGCCGACTGATATTGGCTGATCGCGAAGCCAGCCGTTCCGACAAAACCAATTTTTTCGCGTCTGGGTCCACGGTTAGAAAGGTCACAGCCAGACGCTGGCCCACCAGGGTTTCCAACTCATCCCGCATACTCAGGTGTGAACGGGGGATAAACCCCCGCAAGCCTTGAGCATCCACAATCAGGCCACCCTTATTGGTGCCTGTTACCCGTACCGTCAGGGTCTGGTTACTCGCTTGTAGCTCTAGCAGGCTGTCCCAGGCTTGCTTCAGGGCCAGTTGGCGCAGGGATAGCATCACCTGACCATCGGCATTTTGCTCCCGCACGATGAGGAACTCCCGCTCTTCCTGAAGCGGCAGGAGTTGGGTTAAGTCCGCTGTGGCACTGAGGGACGCTTCCTGCCGAGGCAAAAAGGCCAAAGACTTCGCCCCAATATCAATGTAAACGCCATCCGGCTCGTGGCTATAGACTTTTCCCCGAATGCTTTGCCCCCTCTGGAACTGGTAGTCGTGTTGCTCTAGGGCCTTCGCAAAGTCTTCCATCGAAAACTCGGCAACAGTGGACTGGGGGCGGGGTGATTTGGAACTCATGATCTGTCAATAAAACGTGCGAATAAACGAACTCACTAAGCTAGCAGGCAGGGAGTGGTCACCCTGGGTATCAATCCTGTTCCTTCAGCATAGTCAGGACTTGCCCACTTTGCACAGACAACCTGGGCGATCGCGCCTCAGGTACGCTCACCAAACCCCAAATAGCCCCTGGGAGTAATGAGCCAATCCCCGTGGCGGCGGGTGCTTTGGTTCCCAATCAGCACCACGGTCAGCATATCGATCGCCGACTCAAGCATTTGGCCCAGGGTCGTCAGGGTAATCTGTTCATCCGCACGGTAGGCCGCCCGGACAAGGGCAACGGGGGTATCGGGAGAACGGTAGGCAAGGAAAATCGCCTGGGCCTGCTGGATTTGCTGGGTGCGGGCCTGCGATCGCGGGTTGTAGAGCGCAGTGACAAAATCCGCCTGAGCCGCCGCTTGGAGGCGTTTTTCAATGACCGGCCAGGGCGTCAATAAATCACTGAGGCTAATTGCACAAAAGTCATGCATCAGGGGGGCACCCACCCGCGCCGCTGCCGCTTGCATCGCGGTAATCCCTGGAAAAACCTGCACAGCAGGCCGTTGGCCATCCCACCCCTGACGCCCCAATTCCTCCAAGACCAAGCCCGCCATCCCATAAATGCCACAGTCGCCCGAAGAGACCACCGCCACCGATAACCCCCAGTTAGCCAGCGCGATCGCCCGTTCGGCCCGCTGTCGTTCTTGGGTAATGGGCATCGATTCGATCAGTTGGCCCGATCGCAGGTAGGGGCGAATCAGGTCGATATAGAGGGAATAGCCGATCACCGCATCGGCAGCACTCAGGGCGGCTTGGGCGGCGGGGGTAATTTGCGCCAACTGCCCCGGTCCCGTCCCCACCAGCCAGAGTTGGCCCGATCGCCCCGTATATTCGACACTGGCTTGGGCGATCGCGACGGTGACGGCTCCCGGTTGACCAGGCAGGCGCACAATCTGTTTAGGGACCCGCAGACAGGGGGACGGAGCAGATCCCAGTACACGGTCTACCTGGGCTGCCGCTAACAGGGCCGCCGCCTCGGCCACACTGGGGGTTTCCACCACCGCCGCCACAATGTCCGAGGGGGTTGGTACCGGCACCGATCGCAATTGTTCTGCCGTGAAGCAGATTAGGGGTAGATCGCGATCGCGGCAGAAGGCCAGCAATCCCGCCTCATCGGCCTTGCGATCGATCGTGGCAATACCCGCGATCGCCGCTGGTGCTAAGCCTTGGCTTGCGAGGGCAGTGGTCACGGCTGTGGCAATCACCGCTGGGGCTGTCCCCCGTTCGCAACCCAGCCCAACCCACAGGGCACGGGGATACCACTGCACTTGGGGACCTGTCACAATCGGGGCGGTTGGCTCCGGTATCCGGACCTGGGCGCTAATCCACACCTGGGGCGGTTGGGCCGAGTCTGACCCTAATCCCTCTGTTGTTGGGGCCGCTGGGTCTCTTGCCCCTGGGTCTACTTGGGTGGGTGGCGCTGGTGGGACAACTGGGGGCACCGTAACGTGGCGGATCGGGGCTTCCGGGCCGATCGTGGCCTGCCACAGGGCTGCACCTGCGGTTTGGATGACCTGCACGGTTTCCCCACGGGCGATCGCGGCACTCACCGCTGTCCAATCCCCCGGTCCCCGTCGCCACCCAAAGGGGATACCCCAGGTATCAACAGCAGGCTGCTGACGGTGATGGGCTGCCCCAGTCAGGATGGGAGTTGCACCCAGATAACGAGCGACCACTTGGGCCAGACGATCGGCCCCACCCTGGTGCCCCCCGCAAAGGCTAATGACCACCTGGGCCGCTTCATCCACAACGACGATCGCCGGATCGGTCACCTTATTGGCCAACAACGGCGCAATCAAACGCACAACCGCCCCCGTCGCCAGACAGCAAATCAGACCGCGATGATTGGCCCAGAGTTGGCCCATTTGATCCCGCAGGGGTCCCGTATAGGGGTGTAGGTGAGATCGCTCAACGGTATCCGGCAGGCTAGCCGCGATCGCGCTGGGTATCCATAACGGTAAATGTTGGTTCGTCAGGGGAAGCAGGGTGTTAACGCCCGTGGGGGTCACCGCGATCGCAGCTAAGGGTTGAAAGGACTCAAACAAAATTTTCTCGGCTGGGGATGGGCTGATTGGCATAAACAGTAATAGCCTGCTTCGGTGACAGCAGGCAAGACAAAAAGGGATAAGGTTCTGGCGGTTGAAAGGCACTCGCTACCCGTGACGTGATCGGGATTCCGGGTAAACGGGGAGGAGGTTGATGGCCATGCTATCGCAATCTCAGGTGATTTATGGGTGTGGGGTGGGCATCCTGCCCGCGCAGCCTAGAAGTCTGCACCACAATCCTTCACGAATCATTTAGGATTACTATAGTGTTAAACTAGATACGAAATCATGTTAAAAATAAGTTTAATGTTTCCCATGTCTAATGGTTTCAGATCTGGAACCTTGTCGATGCGTCAGAGTTGAGATTAAGTGGGAATACTGAGTTTTAGTCCTCACGTTACCCACTAATGGATTTCGGAAGCGTATTGATCGCGAGTTTGATGATGTGTATATTGTCGATATCCAATCTGATGTGAGAAATAATCCCAGAATATTTGGCACCCAAAATCATGTCTTTGAGAGTCAAACAGGTATTGCATTGATGTTTCTCGTGAGAACTCGAAAAGAGAAGGGTAAAATGTCATGAAATCCCTTCCCGAAATTCAGTTGGTTTGACACGACCGGTTTGAGCAAATTTCATTTGACCACATTACGCCCGATCAGAAGGCAAATTGGATTAATCTAACAGATAACGACTTTGATGGTTTTTCCCGTTCTGTTCCTATGTTTTTTGCTGATGGTTGCTTAGTCAGAATGCTTGAACTCAATCCTAGATGCTCAATCCTAACATTAGTTAGTGATTTTACTATTTATCGGGAAAACAGAAATCAAATAATCCCACGTATTATGCCCGATCGATTCTTGTGATTGACGTTATCCTGTCAATATCAGATAAGATTTATTCACAGCTATGACTCATTCATTCGTTTAATTCCTAGGAGAACCTGCGATCGATGCTTCGTTACGTTGATGCTGAACCCTACCCCTATCCCTACAATGGTGACCTGCGGCCCGACAATACGGCCCTGATCATTATTGATATGCAAACCGACTTTTGTGGCCCCGGTGGCTATGTCGATAAGATGGGCTATGACCTATCCCTGACACGGGCACCGATCGCACCCATCCAAAAGTTGCTTACCGTGATGCGATCGCGGGGCTACTGCATTCTCCATACCCGCGAAGGGCATCGGCCTGACCTTTCGGATCTGCCGGAAAATAAACGCTGGCGATCGCAACGCATTGGCGCAGGCATTGGCGATCCAGGTCCCTGTGGCCGCATTCTGGTGCGGGGGGAACCGGGTTGGGAAATTATTCCCGAATTGGCTCCCCTGCCGGGTGAAGTGGTGATTGATAAGCCAGGGAAGGGATCGTTCTACGCCACGGACTTAGACCTGATTCTCAAACTGCGGGGCATTCAAAACCTGATTCTGACCGGGATTACCACCGATGTCTGTGTGCATACGACGATGCGGGATGCCAACGATCGCGGCTATGAGTGCCTGATGCTATCGGATTGTACGGGGGCGACGGACTACAACAACTATCTAGCCGCGTTGCACATGATCAAAATGCAGGGCGGTGTCTTTGGGGCCGTGGCCACCTCGGCAGCGCTGTTGACTGCAATTCAGGCTCAAGATTAAATTTCGGTGAGAGTCCTCTGGTGGTTACCTGGTCTGGTGGTTACCTGGTCTGGTGGTTACCTGGTTTGTCTAGGGTGTAGTTTATCGATTAACTCACAAAAGAGTTGGAGGGGGTCGGCTAGGTTGGGATCATACATGGTGTTGCCAGGTAAAAGCTTCTACTGGGCATCCTACCTTACCAAGCGGGATCGCTGCTGCCACAACCCGGGAGCCACGGAGCCAATCACCTTCGTCCAATTTATGTTGAATTCAACCCTGTGCAATAGCGATCGATTCACGCTTGTGGGATAGCCGTCTCGGCTGTCGAAGTCTCGATCGAGCAATTTAACTCGGAAAGTTTCCTAGGCGATCGGGGATAAGCCCATGTTTTTGAGGTGGTGTTTGTTATGGAAAAAATATGGTGGCGAATCCATCAGAAATTAATAGCTGAGAGGGGGATAAATGAGCTAGAAAGCCAGAAGTGTTGAATGATAGGAAATGTGTTAAAAAATAGCCTCTAATCGTGTA
>JBBILC010000197.1:0-6274 GCA_037445115.1 Coleofasciculaceae cyanobacterium bin_20 | reverse complement strand
AGGATTAGTGTGTCTATTTTTAGAAAATAAAATCTTAAGATTCAACACTTCTGAGTTTAGCCCATAGTGCGATCGCCCTCGGACAAACGCTCTTAGTTGGGGCGATGGCATTTGCCTTAGGGGCACGTTTCCAAGGCTCCTATGGGTTGGCTATGTTGGTGATTGGGTTGAGCATTGTCGCCTATGTCGGTGTCGGCTTTATTTTGGGGACACAACTGGCCCGCCGGACAGAAGATGTAAATACGTTAGTCGCTGCTTTTGGTGTACCCCTACTTATTTTGGGCGGTGCCTTTATGCCAGTCTCTATCTTTCCTCAAGTATTATTGGACTTGGCCCAATACAACCCAATCTACCACATGAATGAAGCCTTAACAAACATTGTCGCCGAAGGGAACACTTTCTCAGAAATTCGCGGACATTTTAGCTTCTTAGCCAGTTTTGCAGCAGTGATGATTGGGATGGGCTGGTTATCATATAAACGCATGTTGCAAGTAGAGCGCCGACTCTAACAAGAATAAAAGAGCATAAACTCTAATGCATGTTAAGCAGGGTAACTACAGGCTGAGAAGCATAAGTAAGAGGGAACATGCTGGAAATTTCTGGACTCAACAAAGTATACGGAAAACGCGTGGTACTGCAAGATTTTAATCTGTCCATTGAGGCTGGGCAAATCTATGGCTTGTTGGGACCCAACGGAGCCGGTAAAACGACGACGATTAATGTGCTGTGCAATTTGTTGAAAGCAGATAAGGGTACGGTTCGGATCAATGGAATGCTCGTGTCAGAGAAGACGAAGTTTTTGATGGGTGTCGTTCCCCAGGAAACGCTCATTTATCGCTATTTATCCTGTGTGGAAAACTTGAGGTTTTTTGCTAGTCTATACGGGTTACAGGGGCAGACCCTGAGACGACGGGTGCAAACCTGCTTAGCAATGGTGGGATTGAGCGATCGTGCGGCTAGTGTGGCGGCAACGCTCAGTGGTGGGATGCAGCGACGGCTCAGTTTAGCGATCGCCTTGATTCATCAACCTAAACTATTGATTCTGGATGAACCGACCACGGGTTTGGATTTAGAAGCCCGCTTTGAAGTCTGGGAATTAATCCAGCAGTTAAAGCAAGAAGGCATCACGATTCTGTTAACAACCCATTTCTTGGATGAAGCTGAGCGGCTGTGCGATCGCATTGGGATTCTCAAACATGGACATATTGTGGCCGAAGGAAGCTTGGCTGAGCTACGCGATCTGATTCCCGCTCAGGAGGTTGTCCTCGTGCAAACGCCCCAGGAAGCTGCTGCGATCGCCCGGGCCGACGCCCTCCACTATCCTCACCGACGCTATGGCCGGGACTTGGCCTTTTGGCTACCTAAACCCCTGGACTTAGCCGAAATTCTGGCTCAGTTTGAAGGTATTCCCGTAGAGGGTGTTTCCCGTCAACCGGTTCGCTTAGAGCATATTTATTTAGAAGTGATGCAACAGGGTTACCCTACGATTGCAGTCGCCGATCGGGAGGAATCTTGACAAAAACTATATACGAGCTTTACCCCATCTCTAAAAAGGGCTAACCATACTAGAGGAGTAACTTCAGACATCCGACAGGGTGGCTCCCATGACTGACGCGACTACAGACCGTACCCAACAAGCTAAACGCGATCGTCTACCCTTGCAACGCCAGTGTGTCACGGCTGGCGGAGACACGATCTTTTTTATCTATCCCAATGGCCACATTACCCCAGACGCGATCGCCCAAACAGGCGAACCAAGCCCAGGCGAGGATAAAGCACTAATGGACGATTAACGCTTAAGGACGATCCCATTAACCCTGAGGATAAGGGCACCTGAGGGGTAGTTTTGGGGCAATGCTGGTGCTGCTAATCCCAACCCATCAAACGACTTTAGTCGTCAAAAAAAACAAAGAATTTTTTAAGTTTGTAGTGACGACTTTAGTCGTCAAAAACCCAATCTCTAGATGTTGAAGAAGATTCTTAGGCCGTTCACATGTCAAGACTGAATGAATTGCGCGGGCATGGATGGATATCTGAGATTGGCAAGGATCTATACGGGTAGACCTTGCGATCGCGGAATAGCAATCATCTTGTACTGGTGTTAGTGGGTGATACCGTGTATCGATCGGAGTGCTACAGTATTCCTAGGTTATAACCCTTTTTGACGGCATTAGTGATCCCAGTTAAACCAGTTATGAAATCTATTGTATTAACCCTGGCTCTAGCCCTACCGTTCCTTGGCAGCTATGGCATGGCGGCAACGGCGATCGCGGCAGATTCTCCCCTGGAAGTCGCCCAGGCGACAACCGCATTGCAAGGGGAGTGGAAGCTAACGGGGTGGGGCGATCTAGACAATCCCACCCGCCCGCTGACGGATACGGAAATTACCGCCAAATTTATGGACGATCGGCTGGCGGGTTCCACGGGTTGCAACAGCTACACCACGGCGTTTACCACGGCAGGGAATAGCCTGGAACTGGGGCCAGTGGCCACAACCATGAAGGCTTGCGCTGAGCCAATCTCCCGGCAAGAAAGCCAATTCTTGACCGCTTTGGGGGGTGTCCAAACCTACGAGATTACGGCCCAAGGTGCCCTGCACCTAGCCTATGAAACCGAAGCCGGCAGTGGAGTTTTGATCTTCGCATCGATGCCCGCAACCTCCCAAAGCCCTTACCACGAGGCCATCCCGGCTCTGTGGTAAGGCAGTTGAGCCGTCCCGGAAGGGGGGAACGATCGGGCTGGGGAACGGTCATCAACCCCCTAACGTCCCGACAAGAAATCATCGCGGTACAGTCGAGTAAAGGTCAGTGAGATTTCCTAGCGTGTCCCTACATTCCCAATGGCTCTGGTTCAGCCTATGGCTGGTGCCCATTGTCCTAGGTGTGCCCCCCGCTGCTCTAGCGGAAAGTCAGAGCACGGACAGTTGGCTCGATCGCGCTACCAATTGGAATCAACCGGGGGCGGCTATCCCCCGTGCTCCTCAGATTGAGGAGGGTGACAATCTGGCCAATTGTCCCCTGGGTGAACGATCGGCCACGCTGCCAGAGGATGCCCTAGTCACCGCTGCGGGCTGGACGCTGACGGGGGCTGCCCATCTACATGGGCCGACAACGGTCATTATGGGAATGGCCGATGCGGATGGGATGTGTCGGCCCCGCCAGTATCAGGTCTTTGTGTTTCAGAATGGCCAATTTGCGGGAACGCTGGCCCCCCAGCCAATGGATGCCCGCAGTGATGGCAGTTTGGTCAGCCGCGACCTCTACCGGCCTGATTTCCTGGCGGCCACCTTTGCCCGCTATACCCCTGCCGACGCCCTTTGTTGTCCGTCCGGGGAAAGTCACCTAAGCTACGAGCTTAAGATGCAAGATGGTCAACCCGTTGTTGTGCCCCAATGGCCCGCCCAGCGGGAAAGTACGCGTTAAGCCGTGACTAGCTGCGGTTGGCATGGGCTAGGGCCAATGCGCGGTAATGGTGGGCGTGGGCAATCAGCTCAGCCGCTTCCGCTGCACTCACGTCACGCACGGGCTTAGCAGGCATCCCCATAACCAGGGTGTAGGGTGGAACATCCTTCGTCACGACAGCCCCCGCGCCGACAATACTGCCCGTGCCAATCCGTACCCCATTGAGGACGATCGCGCCCATGCCGATCAAACACCCCGCTTCCAGGTGGGCGCTGTGGATCACCGCCCGATGGCCGACCGTTACATGCTCCCCCAGGATAGTCGGTTGGCCCGGGTCCCCATGCAAAACGGCCCCATCCTGGATATTGGTGTTGGCCCCGATGTCAATCCGCTCCACATCGCCCCGCACCACGGCCCCATACCAGACACTCGCCCCTGGCCCCAGGGTGACTTGCCCTAGGACTGTCGCCGTCGTCGCCACAAAGGCCGCTTGGGAGCAATCCGGTAACTGGAGATCAACGGGCCAGGCCAGTGGGGGGGGATGATCCTGATTGGCCAACGGTGGCGCAGGGCGATCGGGCGTATCTGGGGTCACGGGGAAATCCTCCGTATATCGCTCTAGAGCTAGGGTTCCCTAGTTATAATAAGGCTGGCACTGATCTCGCGGCAGGTGGTGACGCCTGAAGCCTTTGCAATAATGAACCTAGCCCTCCAGCAATACCCAATTTTTGGCCCAGACATTCAGTGTCCCCATTGCCGTCAAACGATTCCGGCCCTCACCCTGACGGATACTTATCTGTGCCCACGACACGGGGCCTTTGAAGTCAACCCAGATACGGAGGAATTGGTGCATCTTCAGTCGGGGCGGCACTGGCGGCGCTGGAATAATGAATGGTATCGCCAGCATACCCACCCGGATGGCATTCGCTTTGAAATCCATGAGGCCCTCGATCGCCTCTATACCCAGGGTTATAAGGCAACCCGCGTGATCATTGCCCAACGCTATCGTGAGTTGATCAGCACTTACCTCGATCGCAGTACCCCTTGGCGCGGGCAGGGGGATGTGGTTAAGCCCCGGTTATATGGCCTGCCCGTGGACTTTAGCCCCGATCCTGCTGAGGAACCGTGCTGGAATGTGATCAACTTTGATCTGGAGAAGGAACCGGGCGCCCCCACTCGCTATCCCTACTTCCGGTTGTTTGAGTCGTGAGGCTTTCCCCCGACCTATGCACCATGCCTCGATTCGGACCGCCAATATCCACCGGGCGATCGCCTTTTATGAACAATTAGGATTTACAGTCCAGGAGCGTTTTACGACGGGCTATACCCTGGCCTGTTGGATGGAGGGACTGGGCGGTCGCATCGAACTGATTCAAATTCCCCAACCGCGACCAGCGCCGGATGCCTTTAACGATGAGCATTATACGGGCTACTATCACCTCTCCTTTGATTTGACCGAACGCACGATCGATCTGCCCACCTGGCTGACTGCCCTTCAGACCCGTTTCGAGCAGGCCGCTGCCCACCAACCCGATCAGATTGCCCCCTTGACGGTCCTGCTGCCCCCCCAACAGCAAATGATTGGGAATCAGGTGTACGAGGTCTTGTTCCTTGCCGATGCCGACGGGTTGCCGCTGGAATTTATCCGATGCTTGTCGCCCTCTCCCCAATTCCGCTTGACAGACCACTAGGGTTTGACCTGGCCATCGGGCATCAAAGTCTCTTTCAGTGTGGCTCCATCCAATTGGGCCGCTTCCAGCTTGGCATTGAGGAGATCGGCAGCCGTCAGGTCAGCATTGTTCAGGGTTGCCCCTGTCAGGTCCGCTTCCCGGAGGCTGGCCCGACTCAGGTTCGCCCCCGTGAGATCCGCTTGCCCTAAGTTGGCCCCAATTAATCCGGCCTCACTGAGATTCGTACCCTGGAGGTTCGCTGCGGTAAGGTTCACATTGTCCATTAATGCTGTGCTGAGGTTGGCATTACTCAAATTGGCCTGACTCAAGTTGGCATCATTGAGGTCGGCCCCCACCAGATCGGCCCCCGCCAGATCAGCCCCTTGTAGATCACACTTGGGGCAGCGTTTGGTTGCCAGGAGAGTCTGGGTGGCATTGGCCCCCGTGGGCGAGGCCCCGTTTTTGGAACTGGGCGGGGTTTGACAAGCCCCTAGTCCGAAAACCAACAATAGGGTACTGAGGATGGACAGGCGCGATCGTGACAGTAGCATGGCAGTAGCGTTGGATAGCAGTAGCGATACACCCCGGTGCTGAACCAGCGACCTTGACCAGGGCGATCGGACTCCCCATCATACTATGGGATACGGTGGCCACTCCCAATGGCTTGATCTGGGATAATCTGTAACATCGCATGTAACATCGCAAAGTCATCAGTGGGGAGGGCATCCTGTCTGCCCCTGCGACAGCCGAGACGGCTCATCCCACCAGTTAGGGGTGGTGCCGCAAAATCGGGACAGCCGAGACGGCTCATCCCACCAGTTAGGGGTGGTGCCGCAAAATCGGGACAGCCGAGGTGGCTATCCCCCTAGTTGATGGCGATGCCGCAAAATCATAATCTACGGTTCGATCCATCCCAGGAGGGCCTCTGTCTACATCTTTTCCCACCCAACTGACCACGGAAGTCCTCGGCGTCGGGGGCGGGACGGGGGGCACCGCAGCGGCGATTCAGGCGGCCCGGCGGGGGGCGCAAACGGTACTGGTGAGTGAATTCCCCTGGTTAGGGGGGATGTTGACAGCGGCGGGGGTGGCGGCTCCTGATGGCAATGAACTGGCGGCATGGCAAACGGGCCTATGGGGGGCCTATCTACAGGCCCTAGGCGATATCCCCCACCGTTGGGGCTGGGAGTGGCAATCCCAGTGGCA
>JBBILC010000196.1:0-6416 GCA_037445115.1 Coleofasciculaceae cyanobacterium bin_20 | reverse complement strand
CTGGGAGAGGGATTTAGGGTGAGGGTTACGAAAGTGGAATGCACCCGATCCCACATTATGATTCCACATCATTAATCAAGGT
Organism: Coleofasciculaceae cyanobacterium bin_20; assembly: GCA_037445115.1. Classification (GTDB taxonomy): domain Bacteria; phylum Cyanobacteriota; class Cyanobacteriia; order B231; family B231; genus Trichothermofontia. The sequence goes on along the minus strand of JBBILC010000196.1, from coordinate 6,334 downwards.
ACCGATGATGAACTTGCATTCAGTGTTACCAAGCTTATCGCCAAGCTTATTGCTAACTTTTTTAATCAGTTTAGGGTTATTCCTAGGGGGCTGTACCCGTAGTAGCGAGACAACGACGCTTTCAGCCAGTCCCGTACCCAGTCCCGTACCTGAGGCCGCAACCACCCCAACGCCGATCGCTGCATCCCCTGTGGCAGCGTCACCCACAGGTTCCCCAGCAGCGGCAGATCACTCAACCTCCCAGTATGGCGGTCAAGTTGTGGAAACGGGTGCCTATCACTTAGAACTGGTGGCCATCCCCGAAGCCAGTGGCACCCATATCGATCTCTTTCTACAAACAGGCGATACCCATGCCCCCGTAGCCGGGGCAACCGTGACGGGCCAAATCCAGTTGCCGGATGGGTCGGAGAGAAGGATTGATTTTGAATATGATGCGCCTGGTGAACACTATAAAGCCATGCTGCCAGAGACGATGCCTGGGGAATATAGAGTGGTCATTTTGACCGATATTCAGGGAGAAAAGGTGAATGCACGCTTTAGTTTTATTAAATAGTTTGCCCTAGCGGGATGGCTATTCTAGGAATTAGCGAGCGACCATGAAGATTCTGCTGGTGGAAGATGAACTGGATCTAGGCAAAGCCCTAGAGCGATCGCTCAAACGCGAAAAATATGTGGTTGACTGGGTAACCGATGGCACAACGGCTTGGCAATGTCTGGAGAATCCGTCCGGACAATACACGGTGGCTATTTTTGATTGGCTCCTCCCCGGATTATCCGGAATTGAACTCTGCCAACGCCTGCGTGCCCAGCAGCATCCTTTGCCTGTGTTGCTCTTGACCGCCCGCGATCGCCTCGAAGATCGGGTAATCGGACTAGACGCCGGAGCCGATGATTACTTAATTAAACCCTTTGGCATGGCCGAATTACTGGCACGGCTACGCGCCCTACAACGGCGATCGCCCCATATCCAGCCTCCCCAGCTACAGGTTGGCCAATTACGTCTCGACTATGGCACGTCAACGGTGGCAATTACCCCACCCAGCGGCACTCACCAGATCATTCCCCTCACCGCCAAGGAGTTTCAATTACTCGAATATTTTATGCAACATCCTAATCAAATTCTGTCGCGCGATCAGATTATCAGTCGCATTTGGCAACTAGAAGCAGATTTCAGTAGTAATGTGGTTGCGGCCCAAATTCGCCTGTTGCGACGCAAGCTAGCAGATTATGGCTATGAGCATCTGATCGAGACCGTATATGGCTTAGGCTATAAACTCAGTAGTCATGAAATATAATCCGGTTTTTCAGACGACGCGCTTACGCTTGGCGGGCCTTTATGCGGGAACAATGGGCGTGATTCTCACGGTCTTCGCCATTGGTTTTTATGAAGTTATCCTCCACAATCATCTATCGGAATTTCATCATCGAATTGAATCAGTAGCCGGTACTTTTCACGATAGTTTGGAGGCTGTGTTGCAACAGCCAGGGCAGTTAGAGCCGATTGTACTGAAACTGATTCCCAATTTATGTGTGGGTAGCAGCGACTGTCGTGATCAGTCGCAGGCTTTACATTATTTGGGCATCTTTCAGGAGGAGGGCTATTACATTCGCTTCCTTAGTCTCTCAGGACAATTGTTGGCGAGTGCAGGACGGGTACCTACAGACTTACCCATCCAGATTACTGAAGAGCGTTGGCAAACCTTAGCGACCGACCAGGGTACCCGTTACCGACAATTTTCCCTGCGGCTGAAAACGGTGAATCATGTCCCCTGGGGCTATATGCAGGTGGGGCGATCGCTCTCGGATGTGGATGACCACATGGTGGGGGTGCAGTGGAGTTTGGCGATCGGTTTACCCACGGCTTGGCTATTGGTGATCGGAGCCAGTTGGTGGTTAGCGGGGCAAGCAATGCAACCTGTCTATCGCGCCTACCGCCAGATCCAACAGTTCACTGCCGATGCGGCCCATGAACTGCGTACTCCCCTTGCGGCAATTCGCGCCAATTTAGAGGCAACCCTGAATCCAGAGGCCACGGCAGCGGACGCCTGGGAAACCCTCCGGACGGTGGAACGCCAAAGTGCACGGCTTGCTCAATTGGTTAATGACTTACTGTTACTTTCCCGGATGGATTTGCAGGGACAACCTCCCCGTTTACAACCCTGTAATCTCAATGATTTGGTGAGTGATCTAGTTGAAGAGTTTACGGCCCTCGCGATTGCGGCGAATCTTTCACTCACAGCCAGTATTCAGACTGATCGCGCTGTGATTATATGGGGTAGTGAAGCGCAATTATATCGCTTGGTAGCGAATCTGATTACCAATGCGATTCAATATACCCCCACCGGTGGTCAGGTCACCGTTCATCTCAAGCAAGAAACATACTACGTTGTGATTCAAGTTGAAGATACTGGTATTGGAATTCCGATGAGCGAACAAGCTCGAATTTTTGATCGTTTTTATCGGGTTCATGACGATCGCTCGCGCGATACAGGTGGAGCAGGTTTGGGATTAGCGATTGCCCAGGCGATCGTCCAGGCTCACCACGGTAGCATTCTAATGGATAGTCAATCAGGAAAGGGAAGTATTTTTACCATTAAAATTCCAACTAAATCTAGCCTAAAAATTCGTATGGATACCAGTGAGTTGCCTAAACTTTGATTATGGCCGCGATCGTTGTCTCTGAATTCGGCAAATTCGTCAGAATATGGGTAATAATAATCAGAATATAGGTAATAATGATCGGTTCATGATCTGCACAAACTCGATCCATCGTTTTAACCAAATTTTGGCGGGTCGCCGTATACGATATCACGTCCATAAGATACCTCTTCTATGTACGTTTTGGGAGCATCCCAGTTAGCCATTTCCCCCTCATCCCCCAACCCGTTCTTCTCCCACCAAGGGCGAAAGGGAGCCAGTTCAAAGTTCCTCTCCCACAGGAGGAGCGGGATTTAGGGTAAGGGGGCAAAAGATGGGATGCACCCGACTCAATCTGGGGTTTCTGCGGCGATCGGGTTTAGCTTTGTTGGGTTGATCGCACTCAACCTCAGCACACGGATGACTGCCTAAGCAACTGTGGCGACAGAACCAGCCAGCCTTAAGTGTCTGCATTCAGATCAGCATTTAGGATAGAAATAGAGAAATGATCCTAGGTGTTCCCATAACTATGTCTGTAACGTCTTTACCCGCCCCTAGTGCGAGTGATCCGCCCCCTGTCCATAGCCTCCCAGCCATGCAGTATGCTCCCGCAACCCTGGAACGGGCAGTCCGGGCGGTGGTGTGTTCACCCTTCCATCTCACCCTGTTCACCACACTACTGGACCAAAGTGTTCCCCTCTTGGAGATCGTGGGCGATCGGGGTGTGCAAGCAGGCTATAGCCACCAACCCTTGTCCGAGTGGGCAACTGATCAGGAATTACTTTGGCTGATCCAGGTAGGCGTGTTACGGCGAGAAGTGGACGGCCAGGGACTCACCGATAGTTTTCGTTTGACCCCATTGGGGTATCAGCTCGTAACCCAATGGCAAGCCACCGCTCCCCACTTGCCCCAGCCAACCTGGCACGATCGCCTGCAAAATGCGATCGTCCGCTGGTTCCGGTTTCCCCTCTAGCGAGCCACGATCCCATGAAAGCGATCATGATTGTTGGGACCACCTCCCATGCTGGCAAATCTCTCCTAACGGCTGCTCTCTGCCGAATGCTCTTCCGCCAAGGCTGGCGCGTGACTCCCTTTAAGGGCCAAAATATGTCCCTCAATGCGTATGCCGTACTGCGCGGGGGCGAAATGAGCTACGCCCAAGCCGTACAAGCCTGGGCCGCCGATGTTGAACCACGGGTAGAGATGAATCCGGTCCTGCTTAAACCCCAAGGGGATATGACCTCTCAGGTAATTTTGAGAGGCAAAGTCGCCGGTCGCGTCAGCGCAGCAGACTATTACGAACAATTTTTTGATGCGGGCTGGCAGGCAATTACCGAGTCATTAGAAAAGTTAAAGCAAGAGTACGAGTTAATCATTTGCGAGGGAGCAGGTAGTCCCGCCGAAATTAACCTGAAACACCGCGACTTAACGAATATGCGGGTTGCCAAATATCTCAACGCGCCCACAATTTTAGTTGTGGATATCGATCGGGGTGGGGCCTTTGCCCATGTAATTGGGACCCTGGAGTTACTGGAGCCGGAAGAACGCGCTTTGGTGAAGGGCATTGTGATTAATAAATTCCGGGGCCAACGGGTGCTATTACAGTCCGGGATTGACTGGCTGGAAAATCGGACTGGCATTCCGGTGATTGGCGTCATTCCCTGGATTGAACACATTTTCCCCGCCGAAGATTCCCTCGATTTGCTGGAACACCAACCCCAGTCCCGCCGCAAACCAGAGGTGAAGATTAGTGTTGTCCGTTTTCCCCGCATTTCTAACTTTACCGATTTCGACCCCCTGGTAGCGGAACCAACGGTAGCCGTTGAATATATAGACCTCAAGGATCGACTGGGGCATCCCGATGCGGTCATTTTGCCCGGTTCAAAAACAACGATCGCGGATCTGGAAGCACTGCGTAAGTCTGGCATGGATCAGGCTATTCAAGCCTATGCCGCCGCCGGTGGGACCGTACTGGGGATCTGTGGCGGCTTCCAAATGTTAGGCCAACACATTATCGATACCGAGGCCAACGAAGGCTGGTCCGGCACCTTCCCCGGCCTAGGGTTACTCCCCATTCGTACCTTAATTACGGAGCAAAAAATTGCCCGCCGCCGCATGACAAACTCCGCCTTTCCCCAGGCAGGATTACCCATCACAGGGTATGAAATCCATCAAGGTCGCAGTCAGATTGTTGAACCCGATCTACCCCCATCCACCCCTATCTATTACCCCCTATTTGAAGACACGAGTCTGGGAATTGTTGATGCGAATCAAGGCGTATGGGGCACCTATTTGCATGGGTTGTTTGACAACGGCCCCTGGCGACGAACCTGGCTGAACCACCTCCGACGGCAACGCGGCCTAGGGACCTTACCGACGGGTATTGCCAATTATCAGGAACAACGCAATGCGATGTTTGACGCCCTCGCGGATACGGTGGCCATGCACCTCGATCTAACTCCGATTTTAGACGCCGCACATTAGCCATTAGTTCGTGAATAGCCACGAAGACCAGGCACCCACTTGGCCAGCCCATCCCGCCGCCGGGTTGGCTCAGTTCTTGTATAGCGGTAGTCACGCTCATTAGGACCTTTCAAAGGCTGTGATCAACAAGGGGCTTAAGCCCCTTGTCCTAACCTGAATGACAATGGCTATAATTCTTGGAGACCAAGATGGAACCCTAAATTAGCCCAGCGAGTAGCACGGGTCAGGGCCAGGGTCTCCTTGGCAATGGGCGATCGTCTGAAGTTGAATTTAGAGGTATGGCCCTGATTCAACCCGAATTCAACTCGAAATTCAACCTATAAAGCTGCACACTTTCTTGTTCATTCGGATCATTACGCGCAACCAGGGCGATCGCGGCTTCCGTATTACTTAAATTGACTGGTTGATGCGGCACCCCTTCAGGAATAAAGATAAAGTCACCTTCCTGGTTCACGATCGACTTAGACAGATTTTCGCCATAAAAGGTTTGGACCTGACCTTTCAATAGGTAAATAGCCGTTTCAAAGCCCTCATGAAAATGAGGTTCTGCCTTAGCCGCTGGTGGAATTATGACAATATTCATAGATAGGCCAGTGGCACCCGCCGTTTTTCCCGAAATACCCACATAATTCGGTAATTTTTGCACTGTATCAACCGTTGCCAACGGCCTGACGGTGACAATTTCCTTGTCAACATTCATAGGAACTCCCCAGGGATTGTGAGTGCATACAGCTTAAGCTCAATGCTGTACTCTAACCGCGATGCCCCGGCACCCCCGAAGGGGAGGGGACGCGTTCCGGCGCTAGGCGGGTACGATCGGGCCGCAGATGTTGGGCTTGGCGCAGGTAGGGATGGTAAACCGGGCGATCGGGATCGGGCAGGGTGGCGTGGATCAAGACGCGAATACACCGGCTCAGGCTCCCCTCCACATGCATTTGTTGCACATCCAGCAGGGCCACGTCTTCCCATAGGGGAGAACGTTCACGGGCGATCGCGGCGGGGAAGATCGCGTTAAGATCCCGCGTTACGGAAAAAGTCACACTGATATATTGGGTGGGGCTGATTTGATTGCGTGCCTCCACCTCATCGAGTAATTCCGTCACTGCCTCGCGAATTGCTGCCACCGTATTTTCGGTTACGGTGGTCGCCCCCCGAATTGCCCGCACGCTCCACTGCACGCCCACGTCCTCCCTGCTTATCACTAAATTAGAAT
>JBBILC010000195.1:0-6423 GCA_037445115.1 Coleofasciculaceae cyanobacterium bin_20 | reverse complement strand
TACACGATTAGAGGCTATTTTTTAACACATTTCCTATCATTCAACACTTCTGCATTGGAAGCATTCAAAATCTCAATATCAAGATCATTGAGATAGAGGATAGCACTCGTGATCTGATCGCGCTTACCCCGCAACTCCAAATCAAACCAACCATCTGTACCCATATCCACTCCCAGGAGGGCCGCCGCAATGTTGACCGTTACGCCATGTTGGGAGATCAGTGTTGAGATGATGGGTTCCTGCTGAAAGTGGTAGGGAATCCGAATGCGCAAACGAGTTTGGATATAGGGACTTGCCGTTGAGGTTGAGGCGATCAGAGAATGGGGGTCAATCATGAGTATTTTACCTCCTGCCTAGGAAGAGACTATTTCATCGAAGTTGGGTGACCAACTTTACGTTCTAACCATTCTTTAAGCACGATTGTCACCACGGCCAAACAGGCCAAGACAGTTGCAGCCGTAAATGCCGATTGGGTTTGATATTCCTTATAGGCTTGTTCGACAAACAGGGGTAGGGTTTGGGTTTTGCCGACAATATTGCCCGACACCACCGCCACGGCCCCAAATTCCCCCATCGCCCGCGCATTGGTCAGAATCACCCCATAAAGTAAGGCCCAGCGGATAGAGGGTAGGGTGACACGCCAGAAGGTTTGCCAATCATTCGCCCCCAGGGTTTTCGCCGCTTCTTCCTGATCCTTACCGGTTTCTTCTAAGACGGGTAAGACTTCCCGCGCCACAAAGGGCATAGTGACAAAAATCGTGGCCAGCGCCATCCCCGGTACTGCAAAGATGATTTTGATATCGTTACTTTCTAACCAGCCGCCAAACCAACCATTGCGGCCATACAGCAGGACGATCATCAAACCCGCGACGATCGGCGACACGGAAAAGGGCAAGTCGATAATACTAATCAGTAGGGCACGTCCTGGAAATTGGGGATGGCGGGCTAAGGCCCAAGCCGTACACAGGCCAAATACCGTATTCAGGGGTACGGCGATCACCGCCATTAATACCGTGAGCTTGGCCGCATTGAGAAAGGTGGGATCGGTAAAGGTTTTCAAAAAGGGACCGATTCCGCCACTAAATGCTTTGACAAAGACATTGACAGCGGGTAGGAACAGGATCAGGAGTAGGTAGATGACCACGGCAGCAATGAGGAACCATTTGGTTGGCTGCGATCGCGTTGATGACGTTTTCTGCTTCAACAGTGTAGAGGATGATTTAACGGTGGATTTTACTTTAGTAACCATAGCGCCGTCCCCAAGCTTGGAGGAAATTAATCAGTAATAGAATCAGCAGTGAAGCCAGTAGGAGGACGGAACCAATGACCGTGGCCCCGGCATAGTTATATTGTTCCAACTGCTGAAAGACCAAGACGGGGGCGATTAAATCCTGGAAGGGAATATTGCCCGCAATAATCACAACCGATCCATATTCCCCGACCGCACGGGCAAACCCCAGCGCCACTCCGGTCAGGGCGGCGGGCAGCAGCGGGGGGAGGATCACCCGCCAAAAGGTTTGCCATTGGCTTGCCCCCAAACTCCAGGCGGCTTCTTCCGTCTCCGGTTCCATATCTTGCAGGATCGGCTGGATCGTGCGCACCACAAAGGGTAATGAGATGAATAACATCGCGATCGCAACGCCCGCACGGTTGAAGGCTAGTTTGATGCCAAAGGGAGCAAAGAGGGAACCGATCCAACCCGTATCGCTGTAGAGGGAAGCCAGGGTTAACCCCGCGACGGCGGTGGGTAGGGCAAAGGGCAGGTCAATGATGGCATCCAGGATCTTGCGACCGGGGAACTCATAGCGCGTCAGCACCCAGGCGGTGGCCAGCCCGACCACCCCATTAATCGCTGCTGTGACCAAGGCAGTGGTAAAGGTGACATCATAGGCGGAACGGGCCACGGGCGAAGTGGCAATGCGCCAAATTTCGGCGGGACCAATACTGCTGGCTTTGAGCAGCATAGCCGCGATCGGCAGGAACAGCATCAGGGAGAGGTAGACCCACATGACGCCCCAAGGCCAGGAAAACCGGAATGATTCTGAGTCATCCCGGCGACGAGGCAAGAGGGTCTGTAGTCGTGCCAGCAATTTCATGCGAGTGCCTCCAGTGACATCAACAATAGCTTCAGAAACAGTTGTGGGATCGGCATCCTGCCTGACAGATGGAATTTTAGATTTTGGGATTTTAGATTTTAGATTTGCTGGACATTGTGGGGTAGGCATCCTGCCTGCCACCCAGGGGTCGGTATTCAATCGGGACTGTAGGTTGGTGTCGAGCTTGCGAGACCCAACATGCTTGATAACTGACTTTGTTGGGTTGCACTGGGTTTGACCCAACCTACCCTAGTTAAACTGGACAGAACACTAGGATCTAGGTATCTAGCGCTTGATATTGGCTTGCACTTGGTCGAAGATGGCACCATCGTCAAAGAATTTCTTCTGAACCGTTGGCCAACCGCCAAAATCCTCAATCTTCGCAACTGCTTTCAAGGTGGGGAACTTGTCAGCCACGGCTTTATCCTTAATCACGCTGGGATCAGCAGCTCGGAAGCCAACGGCGGCAAATTCATTTTGGGCTTCTGGTGTAAACAAAAACTCCGCCAATGCCGTCGCCACTTCTCGCGTGCCCTTTTTATCGACGTTGGCATCTACCACCGCCACAGGATTGGTGATTGCGATATTGGTTTGTGGAATGACATAGGAGACCTTTTCGCCGTTGAGTTGGGCCAGAATCAACTCATTTTCATAATTGATCAGAGCATCCCCTTGGCCTTTGAGAAACACATCTGTGGACTCCCGGGCATCCTTGGCCAGGATCGGCACGTTGGCATAGGCTTTGGCCACAAATTCCTGGGCTTCGGCTTCACTCCCGCCATTGGCCGTCACCGCATTCCACAGGGCCAGAAAATTCCATTTCGCTCCCCCGGAACTCTTGGGATCAGCCGTAATAAAGGTAACCCCTTCCTTGGTCAAATCGGCCCAGTCCTGAATTCCCTTGGGGTTGCCCTCGCGGGTGACGATCGCGGCCACTGACTGGGAGGCAATACCGTTATTTGGAAGTTCCTGTTCCCAGCCCGGTTGAATCAGACCGACTTCTTCAAGTTTGGCGACATCACTGCCCACAGCCAGATGCACCACATCAGCATCCAAGCCATCAATAATGGCACGGGTTTGGGAACCGGAGCCGCCGTAGCTGGTTTTGACCACCACGGTTTGGTTATGTTGCCGTTTCCACTCCTCGACAAACTTGGGAATGATGCGATCGTGGGCAGCTTTGGTGACGGCAAAGGACACCAGGGTGATTTCAACGGTCCTGGGTTGAGTCGTGGTCACGCTCGTTGCACCGCCTGCCTCTGGTGATCCAGCAGTTCCCGTGGTGGTGCCGCCGCCGCAGGCCGCGATCGCGAAGCTTAACCCAACCCCCATTGCAAATAAGAACGTGCGTCGGGGGACCGATCGGCCTCGACCCAGGGTGTCGGTAACGTGCGATCGGGGAGATTGCCCCAAGGCTGGCGTTGCCGGGACGGAATGGTCAGGGGATGGTTGATGATGCGTGGTCACAGGTGTGCCTCCTAAAACAATGCGATCTAACCCACTCGAAACGAAATCGATTCGGAGTCATTACAGAAATGTATCATGTCTGAGTTCAAAATGAATTTTAATTCGCGCCAGATTTTTGTTGAGTCCGTCCTTGCTACGGGAGATGCGGGAGGAGACCTCTAGTTGACTAACAGTGGGGAAGACGGGGACACGTTTTGTCGGCAAGCAGGGAGGAGACCCCTGGGTGCAGGAGCTGGGACAGATCAGTATGGGTCAAGTGTGCTCAGGAACTTGGTGGTGTGCAGCGTTGTTGCCAACCTACTAGGGTGTCATGCCTAAGATGATGGGTTGTCGGTTGGTGTCGAGCCTGCGAGACCCAACACATTGACTAGCCTTGTTGGGTCGCACTGCGCTTGTTGACCCAACCTACCAAGTGAACCTTGACGGACGACTACTACAAAATCAAGCTTGATAGACTACTACAGCACTTCCATATTTAGTGAGGTACAGACAAGAGGCTTAAGCCCCTTGTTTACAAGGCTTGACAGTACTTCATTAGAGAGGGAACGACTGTAGTACAGTCAACATAAAGTTTCGCAACGTTGGTAGTAATGACTTGAGGTGTTGCAGGCTAAAGCCTGAACTACAAACGTTGCATCATTAATTATGCACTGCACTAGCTTGATGGCTAACTGATGAGACCCCATTAGTTCCCAGAAATGAATAGCAACAACGTTGATCAGGAAGTTGATCAGGGGAGCACAAAGGAGCACAAAGTTACGATCGGGGTTGAGGCCGCAATTCGTTAAGATAGCAGGTGAGCGCTCCCCCATCGTGTAACCATGCTGACTGTCCCTTCCTCTAGCCCAACGGAAGCCGTTGATTTTCAAGACACCTTCGATGTTGTCGTTGTGGGTGCCGGTCATGCCGGGTGCGAAGCCGCCCTCGCCACCGCCCGCCTCGGTTGTCGGACCCTGTTGCTTACCCTCAACCTGGATAAAATTGCATGGCAACCCTGTAATCCTGCCGTGGGGGGACCCGCTAAGTCACAACTGGTCCATGAAGTCGATGCCCTAGGGGGTGAAATTGGCAAAATGGCCGATCGCACCTACCTGCAAAAACGCCTGCTCAATGCCTCACGGGGTCCCGCCGTCTGGGCATTGCGGGCGCAAACCGATAAGCGCGAATATGCCGCCATCATGAAGGGCATTGTTGAAAATCAGCCCAATCTGGTACTACGCGAGGGCATGGTTACCGATCTCGTCCTAGGGGCAAACGATGAGGTGATCGGTGTCCAAACCTACTTTGGCGTTGCCTTTGCCTGCAAAGCCGTGATCCTGACCACCGGGACCTTTTTGGGGGGCCGTATTTGGGTCGGCAATAAGTCCATGCAAGCCGGACGGGCCGGGGAGTTTGCCGCGATCGGTCTCACGGAAACCCTGAATCGCCTAGGCTTTGAAACCGATCGCCTGAAAACGGGCACCCCTGCACGGGTGGACAAGCGATCGGTAGACTACAGCCGCATGGAACCGCAACCGCCCGACACCGATAACCGCTGGTTTAGCTTTGACCCCGATGCTTGGGTAGAGCGGGAGCAAATGAACTGCTACCTCACCCGCACCACCGCCGAAACCCATCGCCTCATTCGCGAAAACCTGCACCTGTCGCCCGTCTATGGCGGCTGGGTGGAGGCCAAGGGACCGCGCTACTGCCCCAGCATTGAGGACAAAATCGTCCGCTTTGCCGACAAGGAAAGCCACCAGATTTTTATTGAACCGGAAGGTCGCGATATCCCGGAACTCTATATTCAAGGCTTTTCCACAGGGCTACCGGAAACCCTGCAATTGCAATTACTCCGCACCCTACCGGGACTGGAACACTGCACGATGCTGCGGCCCGCCTACGCCGTTGAATATGACTACCTGCCAGCAACCCAGTGCTACCCCACCCTGATGACCAAAAAAGTCGAAGGGCTATTCTGCGCTGGACAGATCAATGGCACTACCGGCTACGAAGAAGCGGCGGCCCAAGGGCTTGTGGCTGGGATCAATGCCGCGCGGCTCGTCCAGGGGCAAACCCCGATCGTCTTCCCCCGTGAGCAAAGCTATATCGGCACCCTGATTGATGACCTGTGTACTAAGGAATTGCGCGAACCCTATCGGATGTTGACATCGCGATCGGAGTATCGCCTGGTCCTGCGGGGAGACAATGCCGACCAACGCCTCACTCCCCTCGGTCGTGAAATTGGCCTGATCGACGATCGCCGCTGGCAACAATTTACCCAGAAGCAAGCCCACATTACGGCTGAGAAGGAACGTCTTTATAGCACCCGTATTAAGCAACATGATCCCATTGGACAACAGTTAGCCACTGAAATGGAGCAGTCGATTCGTGGCTCAATTACGCTGGCTGATTTACTGCGGCGTCCGGGTGTCCATTATGCTGACCTCGATCGCTATGGATTAGGAAATCCAGCCTTGAGCGATCGCGAACAGGAAGCCACTGAAATCGAAATTAAATACTCCGGTTACCTCCACCGCCAACAACAACAAATTGACCAGATTGCGGGCCAGGAAAATCGTTCCCTACCCGCTGGCTTGGACTATTTCGCTATCTCAACCCTGTCGATGGAAGCACGGGAAAAACTGGCGAAGATTCGACCGCTCACGATCGGGCAAGCCTCGCGCATCGGGGGTGTCAATCCCGCTGATATCAATGCCCTCTTGATTTACCTTGAAGTGCAAAACCGTCAGGTCGCCGCGATTCGCGAAGCGATCCCTGGGGGAATCGCCAGCCAGAAGCCCTCAGGGGTATAGGACTAGTGGTCTACAGCCGTTCCCTCTCTAGTGAAGTACTGTCAAGCCTTGCGAACAAGGGGCTT
>JBBILC010000194.1:0-6437 GCA_037445115.1 Coleofasciculaceae cyanobacterium bin_20 | reverse complement strand
AGGAAGGCTAAACGACTGGGGGGCAGGTGGCTAGCGATCGCGATGAGGAAAAGTAGGGTCGTGGCGGCTAACCACGGGGTTGCGTTGCGCCGCTGGGGCGGGGGATCGGGATCGGGAGGCGGGGGATCGGGGGAGCGGGACGGTTTAGCCCTGTGGCTGTGGGTCGGGGAATAGCCGATGCGGTGGTGTTGGCGAGTCATAGGTGGGGGCCATGACGAGGGTCATGGGGTGTGAGGGGTAAGTGAGGCGGTGATGAGATGGGTTCACCGCCTGGGAATGGGGAGCGGTCTAGGGTTCGAGGGGGGCGACGAATACGTCTTGTTCCCGTAAGCCTTGGGGCAGTCGGGCGCGGATCAGGTTGCCGAGCGGGAGATCGCGGGCATCGAGGTAGGCGGCTTCGAGGAGTTTGGGTTCTTTGGTGGCGAGGTAGGCCACGCAAATGACTTGGGTGGGATCGAGGGTGGGGCGCTCTTGTTTGTTTTTCAGGAGGTTGGCGATCACTTTGTTACCCCGACCGCTGAGGTGGGCTTGGAGCCGTCCCCGCAGGTTGTTTTTGGAGCGTCCGACGTAGTGGGTGTTGTAGCCGCGTCCGGTTTTGGTGGCGATCGCGTAGATACCGGAACCGTTGGGAATACGGCTCAAGGGGGCGGTGTTTAATTTCCCCTTGGCATCAAAGGAAAGTTCTGTCCAGGAACTCCAAGGCATAAGGATCTCCGATGACTAATGGTTGTGATGGGTGAAAAGTGGTGCGGGCCAACCCTATAGAGAGGGCGACATAGAGAGGGCGGCCCTGGATTGGGATTAGAGCACCTTGCTTCATCACCCTTGACCAAATAATAAAACCAACTTATCTTGGTGTCAAGTCTGTTATCACGCCTTTGTGCTCTTGTTTTGGGTACGACTTGTGCTATACCTGTTTTGAAGGATTGTGCGGAGGCTGAATCGGGTTCTTAGGTGTTGTCTGGAGGCTGAATATGGATGGCCCAAAATTCCAAAAGCTGAAATCCCGCATTGCTGGGTTACGGCAAGCAACGGGCATGACCCAGGCCCAACTAGCCGCGTTTGTGCAGGTTTCAACGACAACGGTGCAAAACTGGGAAGCGGATAAGGGATTAGAGCAGATCGAGCGGTTGCAGCGACTCTGCGCGATTCTCAATTGCCAGTTGGATGATCTGGTGGAATATGTGCCCACCGCCGAACCCACCGAGGCGGCCAAACGCCCCCTGCCCTTAGCCCAGTTGCGCGAAATTGGCCGCAGCTTCCGGGGGGAGCCAGTGGATGCGACCCAGGTGCAGGAGGTCTGAGGTGGCGACCCCCTCCCAGGAACTCAAGGTATTGATTAGTCGCTCAACGTTGTTAGACCTGGTTTTAAGGCCAGACGAGGGTATTCACCGCTTATTTGAAGAATTGCAGCAGGAACCGCAACCCTGTATCCCCTACCTGACCGATCGCGCCCTGGCTGATTTCCAAAAGCTGCTGGCGATGGAGCCGGGAGTGGATGCGGCGGCCCTAGTGCAGCATTTCTATGATCATTTCCAGGTGATGCCGGTGACGTTGCCCCATGTGCGCACGGCCAACACGCTCAACTGGCCGGATTTGGAACGGGCGATCGACTATGCGGTGGCCATTGCCGAGAAGTTGGATATGGTGGTGTTTCTTGACCCAGTGGAAGCCCAAGGGACTCAGGAACTGATCCTGACGGTAACCCCCGACGGTTTACTGAAGCGCCTGGAACTGGAGCAGGTCTTGGCCGCATCAGAGACCGCATCAGAGGCGGAATCAGGGGCCGAATCAGAGGCCGAATCAGAAATATCTGACCGCGACCTTCTGAGCCAGGTGCTGCTGTGCTTAGTGAAGGGGGTATTTGGAGAAACCGCTGGCCAGGTGCAGCCAGCCCCACCCCCGACGGCGATCGGGGAGGCGGTCAAGGCGGTTAAGGCGGATGCATCGTCCCATCAGATCGTGCGGCATGGGCCGGGGGCTGGTGCCTTGACGGAACCGAGCTACCTGGATGGCCTTCAGCTTCAGGTCAAGATTGGCGATCAGGACTACCCGTTGCGGGTCTATGGTCCCAGTTTAGCGGCGATCGTGCGGGAGAAGGAGGCAGAGCGAGATGCCCTCAGGGCGGAACTGGCTGAACGCCAAGAGGCGTTGGATGCGCTGAACCAAGAACTGGAGACGTTTGATACCCAGTTCAAGCAACAGGTGGGCGTGCTCTATGTGGAGTTACTGAACTTGAAGGCGCTGTATTGGCGGGAGCAATACGGATTTGACCCCACCCTGGAAATGATCCTCAAGGGCTTTTACGAGGAGGCACGGCGGCGACAGCAAGAGGTCTATGGCGATGCCTTTGATGCCCATGATTCGATGTGGGGGGATTGGGAGTCGTTTAAGGCGGGGCAAGGCTCGGCGGAAGCCAAACCCAAAACCGGCTGGGCGGAGGATCTGACCCGGCACAATGACCCGCGCTTGAAGCAGTTACGACGGCGGATTTTGAAGTTGATCGCACCCGATTATGTAATGGCAACGGGAGACCCGGAGTTGATTCGGCGCTGTACCGAACTGACGCAGCGGGTGAATGCAGCGGTGGCCGCCGGGGATTTGGCGACGCTGGAACGCATTGAGGCCGAAGTCTGTGGCTTTCTGGATGCGGCAGCTTGCCCCAGCCTGCGGGTGCGGTTGCAGCAGGTGCTAGCTGAGATTGCCCGCTTGCGGCAGCACTTGGCCGAGGTGGTACAGGAGATCGCGCAACGGCAGGAATCGGATACCTATCAGTTGTTGCAAGACCTGCGGCAGCGGCAGGAATCGGTACCGACGTTTTTGGCACGGCAGGTGCAGGATCTGACCGCGCAGATTGCGGCAGTGCGGGAGCAGTTGCGGCAGTTTCGCCAGCAGAAGGCGGCGGCGCAAGGCGAGTAGGCGAGTAAGGCGATAATAGGAGCGCAAGGCGACAGGAGCGTAGGGATGCAGGAGCGAGAACAGGCCATTGTGCCCCGCCAGCGGGGGGGGCTAGCCCTCACGACGGATGGCAGTTCGTTAGTTGGGGTGGCCGCCCAGGGTGATGCCCTGGCCCGATTGCCAGAAATGGCGTTTGAGACGGTCAAGGTTGACCAACAAGGCAACCTCCGGCAGCGGGAGACGCAGCGCAACCGCTACTGGCGTCAGAACCTGGGCAATGGGGTCTACCTCGACCTGATGCATATCCCTGGTGGGGTCTTGCGCATGGGTTCCCCGGAGCAGGAAAAGGATAGATGGTCAAGTGAAGGGCCACAACATTGGGTGAGGGTACCGGCGGATTTCTTCATGGGCCGGTTTCCGGTGACGCAAGCCCAGTGGCGGGCCATTGCGGTGCTCCCTGCCGTGGCGCGTGAACTCAATCCTGATCCGGCTGCTTTCAAAGGCGCTAATCGCCCGGTTGAGTGCGTGAGTTGGTATGACGCGGTGGAATTTTGTGCCCGCTTGTCCCAGGCGACGCAGCGGGACTACCGTTTACCGACGGAGGCGGAGTGGGAATATGCCTGTCGGGCCGGGACAACGACACCCTTTGCCTTTGGCGAGACGATTACCACGGAGCTAGCGAATTACGATGGCAACTATACCTATGGGGGAGGACCGAAGGGAGAGAATCGCAATCAGACAACCGAGGTAGGTCGGTTTCCGGCGAATGCCTGGGGTCTCTATGATATGCATGGCAATGTGTGGGAGTGGTGTTTAGACCATTGGCATGATAATTATGAGGACAAACCAGAGGAAATAAAGCAGAATGGTAGAATTCCTTGGCTATATAACCAAGAAGTGATTGAAGAAGAAGAAAGATCCCGGTCGCTCCGTGGCGGCTCCTGGGGCTACAGTCCGTGGAGTTGCCGCTCTGCCTATCGCGGCCACCTTCATCCCGGCAACGGCTACCACAACGGCGGTTTTCGGGTCGCGTTGGGTTTGCTGCCGAGGACTTTCTCGCCCTTTTCTCTTTAGTACTTTTGCACTATTCGATCTTTCTTTTTCCTTCCCCCCGCGTAGCGGGAAAAATTTTTTTTTCAAAAATGGACGTTTTCCACAGGGTGGGTTACACTGCACGGGTTAATCCAGAAACACAAAGACACGAAGAAAACACAAAGACACAAAAGATTTCTAAACGCTTTATGTGCTTCTGGTCACTTGGTGGCTTAGTAACTATTTGTAGAGTTTGTTTGCCCTACAACTAAAACCCTATTTAATCATTTACTATCGCATAGTCATGCAGGATTTGTCAATTATTCAAAAGACCTATGATCTGATCAAATGGTATGTGCCGATCCTGAATCGTTTACCCCGCAGTCATCGGTTTACCCTGGGGGAACGCATGATGCAATCGCTCTACGATCTCCTGGAAGAATTGATTATGGCTCGCTATAACCGTAAGAATCGACTGGCACGGTTAGAGGTCCTAAACAGCCGCCTGGATGTCCTGCGCCATCAAACGCGCTTGCTCTTTGAGTTCAAACTTTTGGCCGATCATCGCTATGAATATGTCGGTCATCTCATTGACGATATTGGCATCGAACTGGGTGGCTGGATTAAACAACAACGTCAGCAGGCATCGGTATGAAGCGCTACGGTAACCTCTGGCCACAAATCACGGCTTTTGCTAACTTACTCAATGCTGCTCAAAAAGCGCAAAAGGCGAAACGATTTCGTGATAATGTGTTAGATTTTAATTATCATCGTGAGACTGAATTATTAAAATTACAAGCAGCGTTACGAGATCGCACCTATCTTCCAGGGGCATACCGTACCTTTGAAATTGTTGAACCCAAACGTCGTTTAATTTCGGCGGCTCCCTATCGCGATCGGGTTGTTCACCACGCCCTGTGTAATATTATTGGTCCCCTGTTTGAAGCCGGTTTTATCTACGATTCCTACGCTAACCGGGAATTTAAGGGAACCCATCGCGCCCTGAAACGATTTACCCGCTACAGTCGGGCCAGTCGATATGTTCTCCAGTGCGATATCCAAAAATATTTTCCCAGTATCGATCACGAAATCCTGAAGACCTTAATCCGACGAAAAATTAAATGCAAAGATACCCTCTGGTTAATTGATCTAATTATTGACAACAGTAACGAGCAACCGGCGGCTGTGTTTCACTTTCCTGGTGACGATATGCTCACGCCCCTGAATCGTCGTCGTGGTCTGCCCATTGGCAATCTCACCAGTCAATTTTTTGCTAATATTTATCTCGATCGCTTTGATCATTTCGTCAAAGAGACATTATTGATCAAACGCTACGTTCGTTATGTCGATGATTTTGCCTTGTTTGCAGATGATCGCACGGTTTTAGAAGCGGCCCGCCAGGAAATCGAAGCTGATCTCGCCACCCTTAGACTTAAGATTCACCCGATTAAGAGCCAACTATTTGAAACTCGTCAGGGTGCCAATTTTCTGGGGTTTCGGGTTTTGCCCGATCGCATTCGCGTGCGGACCGAGAACCTCCGGCGATCGCGCCGTCGTCTGCGCCAACTCCACCAAGACTATACCGCTCAACGCCTGCCCCTCGCCCAAGTCCAGCGATCGCTCCAGGGTTGGGAAGCACACCTCAAACACGGCGATACCTGGCAGTTGCGGCAACAGATCTTCACTGCGCTCGATTGGGTTAATCCCAGTTCCGATCCCAACCCTGAAGTGGCTGTGGTTCAGGCTGGGGCGACTTGAGACGAGGCGGTGAAGAGGGGACAGGCACGACCGGTCGCTCCGTGGCGGCTCCTGGAACAACAATCCGAGGAATTGCCGCTCTGCCTATCGCAACCACAATCATCCCGGCAACGACAACCACAACAACGGTTTTCGGGTCGCGTTGGGTTTGCTGCCGAGTACTCTTCTGTACCAGAGCCAGATGATGGGAATCACCTGGGCGTGTCAAAGGGGAGTCCAGACCTGTTCCTGTGAGGTCGGTGACGACATCCGAAAATAAAGCGGGTTAGTCAGCCTAGTAGGCATCGCCGAACCGTTGCCTAACCCACCCAATCCCCCATCCATAAATTAGAAGACGCCTAGCGACTCACGTAGGCAAGGCAATTTGCAACGCGATCGGCTACTGGCTCAGTGGGTGTACAACTGACGGATTTCATTAAGGGAGTTGGCCGTGCGGAGGGTTTGCAGAATTATTTGCAGGGTATCTACGGAGTCGATTTCTCGAATTTCCGGCAGCAATTGTAAACCCGCCTTACCAAACTTCACCTCCAGCACCACGTCAATGTTTGCAAGTAGACCGTCTCTTAACCCCCGCTCTACTCCCCGTTCTTCAGCTATGCGTTCAAGGCTGGTGACATAAGGCATATTGGTTTCCTCCTGATAGCTATAAATTTCTTGCCAGAAGCTTTTCTCCAAATCTTGGGGCAGTTGGATTACCCAGTCAATAAACCGCAGGAGATTGATCACATCCGTGCGATCGAACCCTTTCT
>JBBILC010000193.1:0-6577 GCA_037445115.1 Coleofasciculaceae cyanobacterium bin_20 | reverse complement strand
CCGGGTTTTGCTGTGGGGGGGGGCTGGGGTTTTCCTGTTAGTTTTGGCCATCTTGGGACGTAACTGGGAGGCGCTGAACAGCCATAGTGTGCCGTCGCCGGTACCGAATCAGACCTCACCTGTAGCCGCATCCCCACCTGCCACTGCGCCGACTCTGATGCCGCTGCCCCCGGTGACCCCGACCACCGATGGCGAGACATTGCGCCATACCAACCAGATTGTGTTGATGGCAGCGGAAGGGTTGATTAACCAAGCACCCTATCAGGCTTCGTCCTACAGCAAGGCGATCGCCCTCGCCAGCAAGATCCAACCGGGTGAACCCCTCTACGAAGAGGCTCAAATCGCCATGGAAGCCTGGAGTCGGGAAATTATGACGATCGCCCGGGAGCGAGCAACCTGGGGCAATCGGCAACAGGCAATTGCTGCTGCCCGACTGGTCCCCCCGGCCCAGACCAAGGTCTACCAAGAGGCCCAAGCCGCGATCGCCCAGTGGCAGTAATCATCGCATCTGCAACAAGAACACCCTCTTCCCAGCTCCCACTTCTCACTTCTCACTTCTCACTTCTCACTTCTCACCCCATGCCTGATGCCCTAGGCCGCTATCACGCCCTGCTGGATACGGGGGCTGTTGATCTCAGCCAACCGCTCCCCCCCTGCATTTGGCGGAATCCGCTGAAGGTGGGGTCTAGCCGCTTTGCGGACTGGCTTCAGTCTGAGGCGATCGCCGCCGTCCCCTTGGCATGGTATCCCGATGCTTTTCGCTGTCCGGGCTGGCAGAAACCAGGGGCAACCCTGGCCTTTGCGGCGGGATGGTATTACGTCCAAGAGGAAATTGCGATGACGGCGGTACAGGCCCTTGATCCCCAACCGGGAGAGGTGGTCTTAGACCTTTGTGCGGCACCGGGGGGAAAAACGGCCCAAATGGCTTTGCGGGTGGGGCACGAGGGACAGGTGGTGGCCAATGAGAAAAATCTCACGCGCCTCGCTAGTCTGACCACGACGATCGCCCGTTTAGGGCTGTGGAATGTGATCACAACCCATGCGGATGGTCGGGAAATTGCCCTCCCTAACCATGCCTACGATCGTGTGTTGGTTGATGCACCCTGTTCGGGGGAGGGGACCTTTCGCAAACAATCAGGCCGCGATCGGGCTTCAGCCAAATCCTGGAATGCGGCTTTTAGTCAGCGGTTGGCGCGGGTGCAGCAGGCTCTCCTCGATCGCGCCTTGCAATTGGTGAAGCCGGGGGGTGTGGTGGTCTATAGCACCTGTACCTTTGCCCCGGAGGAGAATGAGGCGGTGATCGATGCGGTCCTAGGTGATCGTGGGAGCCTGGAGGCGATCGCTTTAGGGGATCTCCAGTCTCAACCCGGATTAGGCCGTTGGCAAGGGCAAGCCTACCGCGCGGATCTGCACCATGCCCGTCGCTTTTTCCCGCACCACAATGACACCGGCGGGTTTTTCCTCGCCCGCATCCGGCGCACGACAGCCCATCTGACGCCGACAGTCTCCCCAACCGTGGCCTCACCGGTACAGCCCATTGCCCCCGATGCGGCGATCGCCTGGTTGGGCGATCGGTTTGGCTTGGCTCCAATGGCCCTCGCTAATTTCCAGCTTTGGACCAAAGGCAAAGATAAGTTGTGGGCAACGACTCGTACCTGTCAACCCACTGTGCCCTTGGTTCCCCAAAGTTTGGGGTTGATCTTGCTGCGGATCGGACAGGCCGATTACAAGCCGACAACTTTTGCCCTGCAAGCCTTGGGGACGCAACTTCAGAAAAATGTGATGGTACTGACCACGCCAGCAGCGGTTGTGCAGTTTCTTCAGGGCCATTCCCAACCCCTCCAGGCTGATGTACAGTCGGGCTATGTCCATGTGCGCTATCAAGATTTTGAACTGGGGTGTGGCCTGTACCGGGATGGCTATCTCCACTCCCAAGTTCCCAAGGTGCTGCGATCGCTCCCCCTAAGGCCCTGGGCAACTCCCCCATCGGTCTAGAACCAGTGTCCCTTCGCGATGAACCCCTGAGTACAGCGTCGAGCTTACGGTTGGCAGGGTACTAGGCAACCCACGGCTACGGAATCGGTGTGTTGATCTTTGGGGACGAGTTGACGAGAGATCACACATCCTGTTGATGCAAATCACTAGCAGCACTTACCAGGATCACACCCCATACGCCATTGAATCACAGCCCACATTGCGGAGATATACGACAGTATTATTACGGACGTAACTTCCAGGGTGCGGATTACGCTTTAACATTCCACCGTAGATTTTCGAGTCGGGTGTGCTTCAGCCTTTCCTCCCAAGCCCACTGACAAGCTGTTGGGGGCACCTGCTTTATCCGTACTTCATCGTATCGCCATCACTGCTATGAATGTTACTTCTCCGCAATTCCGGTCTGCAAAACACCCCCCACAACCAACGGCCCCCATGTCAACAGAGTCGTTGGCGATCGTTGTTGAACAAATTTTCCAGGCGCGTCGTATCACCCGCGACCATCAGCAACTGATGATGCAACTGTTGACCTGCGATGCCTTAAGTGAACAGGATCATGCACTGATCAACCAGGTTTATGATGGTTTACGCAAAGGTTTTTTACGAGTTGCTTAAATCTTGATCAACCATCAGTTTTTGTCACTACTGCTGGTGTGTATACATTAGCCAAGGGGATATTATCCAGTATTTGGATTGTCCTCTTTATATGTTTTGATATTGCTTTGTATTGATTTATGCAGCTTGATTAAAGTGTTTTATAGTAGTCCTAAATTATATAATGCTGTCCATGAAAAGCCTGGGAAAGCGTCGGTGTTAAATCCGCTGAACCTTTCTGTAACTTTAGACCCTCAATCCCATGCTCGACATAGGACTGGGGCCGTTTGCTAATTAAACCAGAACTGCCCCCCCCAATTTGCCTGAGTCTCTCGATAGGGGAGGGGCGATCGTTTGCCGGAGCGACTAAAACATTAACCTTGGTGAATCTTTGTGTGCTTTGTGTCTTGGTGGTAGAAAAAAGGGAACCACTAAGACACGAAGGGCGCGAAGGGGGCACGAAGGGGATGCAAGGGGCGTTGCCGGAACGGACGGAGCAGGTGGCGAAGGCGGTGGTGGATGCGGCGTTTAAGGTCCACTCGAAGCTGGGGCCGGGGTTATTGGAGAGTGTGTACCAGGCGTGTATGGTACATGAGTTGAAGCAGAAGGGGTTATTTGTGGAGGCTGAGCAGCCGCAGCCCATCATCTATGAGGATATCCAGATTGGTTCGGCGTTTCGGTTAGATTTGGTGGTGGAGCGGTTTGTGATTGTGGAACTGAAGGCGGTTGAGGTGATTTTGCCGGTGCATCGGGCGCAACTACTCACCTAGCTGAAATTATCCGGCCATCGCCCGCCAAAGTACGTCCCTCGGCCCGCCATGCCGCCGCCCGTGCCTGAGCAATCTCGCCCAGGATATCCTGCCACTTCAGCTTGCGTACAACCGTTTCAAAACGCGGTGCCGGAAAATCCGTATGCCAAAAGCCAATATTGAGATGTAAAAACGACTCCTCCACCGCCGTTTCCACAATCATCACTGGCACTGCGCCTAAATCTCGATAGATATCATTCGCCGCCATGACCGAGAATTGGGCATTGGCCCGTGCAGCCTGGGGAGCAGGGTCATAGAGCAATACTGGGGGCAAAATGAAGACCGAGAGGGGCATTTGGTCGTACTTGGCAATAGCCTCCAAGATGTCATCGGCTACCGAAAAGACGGGTCTACGGTCATCGCGTTGTTTTGCCTTCGCCAGTATCCGGGCTAACTGCACATCTAACAACTTCATCTCACGGGTGAATTCCCGTCCGGTTTCTTCCTTCCACCGGGCAAAGGCTAGATTATCTTGGTTGATCACCAGTTGCACTTCAGCTTTGAATTTCTCGATCGCTTCCATAAATTGCCGTTGCTTTTCGGCTTCTAGGGCGTTAAAGGCTTGGCGGCTAGCTTCGATCGCAAATTCATGGCGTTGACGACTTTCTTGAAGTTGCCGGGAAAATTCATGTTCCTCTTGACGTTCCTTTGCACGCACAGCCTGCTGAAAGATCGCCATCTTAGCGTCAAATTCCATGCGTTTGATGGCTACTTCACGGTTGGCATCATCCCGTTTCTGGGCGAGTTCGAGCGATCGGCTTTGGGTGGCAAGGGCACGGCTTTGGTTAATGGCCATGAAGAAGGGAATAAGCCCTTGAGTAGCGCCAACGATCGTCTTTACGCCTGCACTGATAAAACCGATAATTCCCATCATGTGATTACTCCTGGATTAAGGTGATATATTTTTTCATCACTAAGACACAAAGGGCACAAAGTTGCACCAAGCTTCGTGTTCCTTAGTGTGCTTAGTGCCTTGGTGGTTCCATCTCCCAAAAATCACAATTCAGCATGGCATCCGGGGCCTGATCAAACGGCCACTTATCTGGAAAATTCACTGCTGGATAGGACTTACGCACCCCCTTCAAGGCCAATCGCCATCCAGTATCAAACGCCGCATCCCAATAATTCTTCAGGCTCGGTGAATCCTCCAATTCCAGTTCAATCTGTCGTCGCTGCTCTTCGATGGTATTTTCCCAACCGCGATAATCACCCGGTGAGGGTACATACAATCGCTTCAGCAAATGCTCCAGCAACACCAGCAGGCGGCTTTTGAGTTCCTTCCGCTGCGATCGGCCCAAGGCATCAATCTCCTCAATTAGGTTTTCAAAATCTAGGTGTTCAAAATCTCGCGCCTTAAGTTGAGCGACGGTTGCCTCCGTCCACTGCAAAAAATCCTGTTCATAGAGTGATTGGGTCATTTGGATGTACCTCTTGATTTTTTAACCACGAAGACACGAAGGGCACAAAGTTGCGCCAAGCTTCGTGTTCCTTAGTGTTCTTGGTGTCTTGGTGGTTCCCTCTCCCAAAAACTGGTCGTCAAAATCGTTTCCAGATCGCTCCCATAGGGCCAAGTGTCTGGAAAGCTCACCTGGGGATATTCTGCCCTGACCTTGACCAAGGCCCGCTGCCAAGCATTAACAAAATATTCATCCCACTTAGTCTTGAGGCTCGGAGCTTGATCGAGCAGAATCCCCAACTCCGATCGCTGATTACGAATCGTGCGCTCCCAGCCGTTATACTCTTGCGACAAATTGACATACAACCGCTTGAGTAAATGCTCCAGTAATCGGGTTAAGCGGCTCAAAAGCTCCTTTCGCTGGGAGATCCCCAAAGCTTCTACCTCCTCAATCAAATGTTCTAAATCTAAGTGATCAAAATCCCGTGCCTTAAGTTTTGCGGCAGTATCTTCGGCCCAGAGGACAATATCTTGTTCATAGAGTGATTGGGTCATTTGCGTGTACCTCTTGATTTTTGAACCACTAAGACACGAAGGGCACAAAGTTGCACTAAGCTTCGTGTTCCTTAGTGTGCTTGGTGCCTTGGTGGTTCACGAACTTAGCCAAAGGGCCGACGGTGGGGTGGTTGAAAACCCAGGACAATATCGGATTTAGGAATCCCGCGATCGAGCAGTTCCTTACCAATATCAATCTCAGTACCATTATATTGAATCCAAACCTTGCCATCTTTAAGATCGAGATGAAGCACACACCCATAAATCCGTCGTCGATTGGACCAACCAACATTGACGACCTGATAGTGATCCCGTTGAGTATCGAAAATACACTGGGAATCGATCTCCTCATTGGAACGGCGATCGCTATAGTCCTGCAAAATCGCTTGAATAATTTCTCGATACCGATCTAGTTTTTCCATTCTAAAATATCCTCTTTTTGTTCATCGTAGATTAAAATCTTTAATTGCATTCTCTGAATGACTTTCTGGATGAAACTGAGTTGAAAGAAATCATCGTAGATATCGAAGGGGACTGCTAGGTAAAGGACGCGATCGGGTTCAACATCCTCCAACGCAAGTTGATAATTGATAAATTGTCCGAGGGCAGCATGAAACTCTGAAATTGAAGATGCACCTAAAAAGCTTTTAATTTCAACCGCGATCCTTTGATCATCTCGCTCCGCAGCAACAATACTTTCTACGCCTAAATCAATATACATTTCCACCCCGCCTGTCTTCAGATAGTAGGGATCATGGGTGATCCGCCATCCCTCTTTCTGCAAGGCGTTTTTAACTGCGTCATGGAATAAATCTTTTGCCATATTAGAGAAGAGAGGCTGCCTGAATTTATCATTTTTACCACGAAGACACAAAGGGCACAAAGTTGCACCAAGCTTCGTGTTCCTTAGTGTGCTTAGTGCCTTGGTGGTGGACAGATCCCCAACTGGTACAGAAGTACGGTAGCCCGCCTATCCCAACAAACAATAGCCAAGCCGCCCCTGCTAAAGCACTATCGGCATGACCCAATAAACGCCCATTCGGCGATCGCACATCTAAATTACTGTCCACATACCCCACCCGATCGCCGTGGGCATCATAAATATTCCAATCACTGCCCAGTTTGCCGCAATAACCTTCCCCCCATCGATAAAACTTCTGGTTTTCCACATATCCAACATCACTAGAATGCCCATTCCGGTAATGCTGCCAAATATGATTGCCGGAAA
>JBBILC010000192.1:0-6623 GCA_037445115.1 Coleofasciculaceae cyanobacterium bin_20 | reverse complement strand
CCCGCCAGCCCCCGCTTGCTGGCAGAAGCCCCCCCGGCGCGATCGCGTCCCGGCCTTGCCCCCAAGGCAGCGGCCCCCGCAGCCACCACGACTTCCCTACCGGCCCACCGTAGCTACGTGCCAGCGGCCTTGACAGAATTAGTGTTGGCGATCGCCACCCAAGCGGGAGGCCGGGAGGATGGGCTGCCGCCCCATTCCCATGCCTTGCAATTGTTGCAGCATTTGGAGCATCTGCATGAGCAGCAGGAGTTACCCAGGGTTTTGGTGGCAGCCTACCTTGATCTGGGCAATTTCTATCGCGATCGCCTAGAGCAAGGGGAGATCACACCGGATCATCTGCAAGCGGCGATTTTGGCCTATGAGCAGGTTTTAGCTTGGCTCGATGAGGATTCAACCCTATGGTCGGATGTCCTAAATGATCTGGGGAATTTCCACTGGATGCTGGCGCGTCAGACCCATGACCCAGCGGCGATCGTCACCTATTTGGAACAAGGGATTCGACTGTATCGCCAAGCTCTTGCCAGCACCCATCCCCGCTCGCAACCCCAGGTGTTGGCCATGATCCAGAATAATTTGGGGACCGCCTATGCGGACTTGGCCCGCTATCGGGAACCTGCCCATCACCTTAACTGCGCGATCGCGGCATACCAGACGGCGCTCACCTATCGTCAGGCCGACACCGACCCGCTGAAATATGCCGCCACCCAGAATAACTTGGGGACGGCCTACTGGAACCTGGCCCAATATGAACAGCCGGCTGCCCACCTCCAGCAGGCGATCGCTGCCTATAGCGAGGCACTGCACTACCATGATTTGGAGCGTGATCCTCTGGGCTATGCCATGATCCAAAACAATTTGGGCACGGCCTACTGGAATCTCGCCCAACATGAACATCCCCTGGCATTGCTAGAACTGGCGATCAGTGCCTACCAGGTCGCCCTGCTCTATCGCACACCGGAAGCTGCCCCCGCTGCCCATGCGGCAACGCTGAACAATTTGGGAACTGCCTACTGGCACCTGGCGAATCATACCCAGGACGATGCGAACACGCGGCAGGCCCATTTGCGCCAGAGCATTGTCACCTATGAGCAGGCGATCGCGGCAACAAAAGCCCTTCAGCAACACAACCCCAGCCCCCCCCTCGCGTTTGACCTCTACGCCACCCATAACAACTTGGGGTTGGCCCACTTCCAACTGGTCAGCGATCCGCAAACGCCTTTGGATATAAACGAGAAATCAAAACACCTGGAAGCCTCATTGGTGCAACACTTGACGGCACTTCGGGGCTGGGAAAGTAAGCCGGATCTCCATCAGGCCGCCTTTAGCTACGTGGTCCAAACGGTGCGCACGTTTTATCAAGAATGTGGCTTGGCGGGTCAAAACCTGGCCCTTTCCCATATCCCGGCCCACTTGTTGCCCCAATTACTCCCGCGTTTGTAATGGGGGTATTGCTACGGTGAGCGTCTCCTAGGGCGAATGGGTCTTCGTCGCCAGCTTGGTGGCCGTGCGCAAAATTTGACTGGCTAAAATGGCCGCTCCGAAGCCATTATCAATGTTGACCACGCCAACCCCGGCAGCACAGGAGTTGAGCATGGTTAGCAGGGGAGCTAACCCGTTGAAACTGGCTCCGTAGCCAATACTGGTGGGGACCGCGATCACGGGTGAATCCACTAGGCCCGCCACCACACTGGGTAAGGCTCCTTCCATCCCCGCCACCACAATCAACACCTGCATCTGTGCCAACAGATCAAGGTGACTGAGCAGCCGTTGCAAGCCAGCGACACCCACATCCCAAAGGCGCTGCACCCGGAAACCCGATAATTCTGCGGTGACGGCGGCTTCCTCCGCAACCGCTAAATCGGCAGTGCCCGCCGAGAGAATCCCGATCGTTCCGGAGGATTGCAGTCGGATTTCGCCCGTTACTAGGGCGCAGATGCGGGCCATTGAGAAGTATTGGACATGGGGAATTTCTGCCTGAATTTGGGTATAGACCGCTGGTTCAATCCGGGTAGCGATCACCACCTCATGCTGACGGCGCATGGCCTGCATAATCTGAACAATGTGTTCCACGGTTTTGCCCGGTCCCCAAATGACTTCCGGAAACCCATTCCGCAGCGATCGCTGGTGATCGAGCCGCGCAAAGTTGCCCACTGGCTCAAAGGGCAAGTATTTCAGTTGGGCGATCGCTGCCTGGGGGCTGAGTGTCCCCTGGGCCACCGCTTCGAGTAATTTTTGCAAAGAATCCGAATAAGTCATGGTCTGCTCTGCCCGACTTCCCAGGCATTATTCATGCGGTTGGAGTGTTGACGAGGCACGATCGCTAGCCATGCCTATGCTCGCCGTAACATGGCCCAGACAAAGCCAGGACCATAGCCCGTCTGGAAGGCCATTTTGATCCACAGTAAGGTCATGTGTTCCAGATGCAAGCTGTTGGACAGGGGGCCAGTGTCGATCGCTTCCCAGCCCAATTGGGTACACAGATCGGCGACCATCGCCTTGGCCGAGCGATCGTTACCCGCGATTAACATGGCGGGTCTCAGGTCGCCATAGCCGGGATAGGTACTGTCTTCAAAGTTCTTAAAGCCATAAATTGTAAACGCTTTGACCACATAAGCATCGGGCACCCTTTGCTGTACCGTTTCGCTGCCCGATATCTGGCTTTGCAAACCGTGGGAAACATCATCAGCCACAGGATTGGTGCAGTCTACCAGGACCTTACCTGCTAGGGCCGTCTCCAGACCCAGGAGGGCCGCACTGACGGCGTCAAAGGGGGGAGCCAAAAACACCACGTCCGCATCCTGCACAGCCGCTAGGGGCGATCGCACCTGCAACTGGGCATTGCGGGCCAGGGCATTTTGGACTGACGGGGATTGGGGATCGCGGGCGGCGATCGTCACCGTATGGCCTAATTGTTGGAGGTGATCCGCCAAGGGGGCACCAACTTTGCCCACGCCAATAAAAGCAACACGCATGAATTTCATCCTTAAGGAATAAGGGAGACGAGACAGTCAGCCCATCAGGCTCAGGCGACCCAATGCAGCTCTATCCTAGCGGTTGCCCCGGCACCTGCCTACGGGGGGAATCACCCACGCGTCGCCCCACCAACCCGAGCAGGGACCGCTCACCCCCGGCACCTTACATTTCTCATGAATGTTTGTTGCGATCGTGGGGCGTTGGACCGCAAATGTGGAAAAATCTTAAGAAATAATTAATTTTTTTTCGTCCTGCATCCTTTAGGAC
Organism: Coleofasciculaceae cyanobacterium bin_20; assembly: GCA_037445115.1. Classification (GTDB taxonomy): domain Bacteria; phylum Cyanobacteriota; class Cyanobacteriia; order B231; family B231; genus Trichothermofontia. Next base: position 3,383 of record JBBILC010000192.1, on the reverse strand, counting down.
AGCTTGAAAAATACCCATTTCCACACCTAGGCCCACGGAATGATCAGGGGTTACGACGGGTGGCTCCGCTGCCCGCCTCAATTAATTAATGTTTCCTTTAGGATATCGGTTCTAAGCGGGGGGAGATCATTAGCGGCTGTCTTTAATTAACGATCGCTGCGATTCCGGGAAAAGAAGATTAATGATGAGCGTGAATGGGAAGTGATTCCAATTCAAAAATCTTTATCAAGAAATGCCGTTCTTCCCTAAAATCGTGCAGAATTGAGAATATTCCGGCAGATAATCATACTAGTTGCTGGTAGGGTCGTCGTCCTTCTATGAGTAACAATTGGCTCCCAGTTTCTCCAGAAAACCATCACGAAAATGCCCTCGACGGGGCAGAGTTGCTAACCAATGGTGTGGCGACAATTCCTGGTCACCAACTATCGCACCCATCTCGATTGACGAAAAAGTCCCCTAAAACACCCTTGAAGCCCACGCCTGCTACCCCGATTCCATCAGGGCCTTCGCTCTCGCCCCTGTATTTCACAATTAATGCGGAGGGACGGATTCTTGCTGCGGATGTCCAAAGTGCGCAACAGTTTGGCTATGATCCCACAAGTTTAATTGGCCGTTCGATTACGACCTTGTTTTATCCCCCCGATCGGGCGGCCTTGACCCAAGCCTTGTTTGTGCTTGATCCGCAGGCCCTTCCCGCCAATTTGGGCAACTTTTCTTTTACCTGTCGTAAGGGCTACCATCGCCTTACCCAGATTACGGCCCATTCCCTGCAAAGTAGCGCCGATCAACAAACCCTGCTCCTCAGTTGCCAACTCCTGCCAATGGCACCGCCTGCTACCCCCGATGCAGCGCTGGGAGTCGGGAATCTGGCATCTGATGTCCAGAATGATTTGGGGTTTTTACGCAGTATTTACGAGGCCGTTGAGGCATCCATTTTTGTGGTTGATGTGCTCCCCGATGGTGACTTTCGCTATGCGGCGGTCAACCCCACCCGTGAACGCCAGTTGGGGACAAAAGCCGAAAACTTAATCGGTAAAACACCAGAGCAGGTGTTTGCGATCGCCGAAGCGGCCCTCGTGCGCCAGCGCTATCTGGACTGTGTGCGATCGGGACAAACCATCTCCTATGAAGAATGCCTGCTGTTACGGGGGCAAGTGACCTGGTTGATGACCACCCTCACGCCCCTGCGGGATGAGCAGGGCCGGATCTATCGTCTGTTGGGCACCAGCACCAATATTACCCAGCAACGACAAACGGCAGAGACCCTACGCACCCAGGCGGAACGGGAGAAAATCACCGGGGCGATCTCCCTGCGGGTCCGCCAATCCCTGGACCTGGAGACCATTCTTAACCGGACGGTCACCGAAGTGCGGCAATTCCTGCAAACCGATCGCGTCCTGGTCTATCGCTTTTTGCCCGACTGGAGTGGCGTGATGGCGGTGGAGTCGGTTGCCGACCGCTGGCAGGCGGTGTTAGGGTCCACACTGCATGACCCTTGTTTTGCGGCGGAATATATTGAGCGCTATCGCCAGGGCCGTATCCAGGTCGTGGATGATATCTACGCAGCGGGTTTGCATCCCTGTCACATCAATCTCCTGGCAACGTTTCAGGTTCGGGCGAATCTGGTGGTGCCGATCGTGTCGGAGCAGCAACTTTGGGGGTTATTAGTCGCCCAACATTGCCAAGGACCCCGCCATTGGCAAGATCAGGAAGTGTCCTTACTGCAACAGTTGGCGACCCAGGTTGGGATTGCCGTGCAACAGGCGGAACTCTACCAGCGCGTGCAGCAACTGAATACCCATCTAGAGTCCCAGGTGCAAGAGCGCACCCAAAAGCTGCAACAGGCCTTGAACTTTGAAGCCTCCGTGCGGCGGATTACGGAAAAGCTCCGCGATAGCCTGGATGAAAGCCACATTCTGGAAACGGCAACCCAGGAATTGGCCCAAACCCTCAAGGTCCAGCAGTGCAAGATCGAACTGTATAACGGCGATCACACCCTGGCGACGATCGCCTATGAATATCCTATCCCCCCCGATACCCAACCAGTCAGCCGTCGGATTGGGGATTTTCCGGAGCTTTACGCACAACTCCTCCAACGCCAGCCCCTTCAGTTTGTGGAATGGTCGCCAGTCACCTTGTTGAATACCGTTCATACGCCCCTAGATCAGGGGGAGCGCAAGAATTATTTAGCCTGCCCAATTTTTGATGATCAGGGTGTCCTCGGCAATCTTTGGTTAACGCGTCCCTGCGATCGCGCGTTTGATGCGTTTGAAGTGGGTTTGGTGCAACAGATTGCCAACGAGTGTGCGATCGCGATTCGGCAAGCCTGGTTATACGAAGCCTCCCAGAGCCAAGTTCGGGAACTGGAAAAACTCAATCGCCTCAAGGACGAATTCCTCAAAACAGTTTCCCATGAACTACGCACCCCGATCGCCAGCATCAACCTGGCTACCCAAACCTTGGATAGTGTCTTGCAACAACGTGATGTTGAAAAACACCAGGTGACGGTGAACCGGCTGTTGCAAGTGCTTCAGGATGAATGTCAGCGTGAAAGCCGGTTAATTAATGATCTGCTCACCTTAACTTATCTGGATGCGGGAACCGAACCGCTCACAATCGATGAAATTGATCTTAGCAATTGGGTCCTCCATATTATTGAATCCTTTCAAGATTCGATCCAGAGTCATGATCTGACCCTCACTGTTGATATGCCGTCGGATTTTCCCCCCCTCCATTCAGATGCCACGGATTTAGAACGGATTCTCAGCGAGTTATTAAATAACGCTTGTAAATATACCCCCCAGGGAGGCAGTATTGCCGTCTCTGCCCATCTCACTCCCCAGCAGGCGATCGCGATTCAGGTCTGTAACTCTGGCATCGAAATTGCTGCCGACGAGTTGTCCCGAATTTTTGATAAGTTCTATCGAATTCCCACCAGTGATCCTTGGAAATATGGCGGAACCGGTCTTGGCTTAGCGCTGGTGAAAAAGCTAGCAGCTCGAATTGGCGGCGAGATTCAGGTCGCCAGTGCGGATGACAAAACCACGTTCACGCTCGTGTTACCCCAGAGTATTTTGCCGCAGGATCATCGTGCAGGCTTCCCAATCTGAGTCGTCAAAGTGGCCTGTCTTTTGACGTTGCCAACCTTCTCTGAGTGGGGGATTCAGGCATTGGAACGGCTAGGTTGATTGGTGTCTCGTCAAGCTCGGAGGGCGTACCTCGCTGATGCGTTCGTAATCGATTTGGCTCAGTCAGGGGTAAGGGGGCATTGTGTAGACATCATGTGCAAGATGATTTTGCCAAAATATTATTATGCTGATGGTATTAAAGCCAGAAGTGTTGAAAGTTAGGTTAAGCGATGGAAAAAAGGGACAGAATGCAGT
>JBBILC010000191.1:0-6628 GCA_037445115.1 Coleofasciculaceae cyanobacterium bin_20 | reverse complement strand
GGGCTTGGATGGCTCCCCAAGACCAACCCCATGAAAAATTTGTCTTCCCTGAGGAGGTTTTACCCCGTGGAAACGCCCTTTAATAGTTCTCTCGTCATGGGTGGCGGTCGCGACCAGGAATCCTCCGGCTTTGCCTGGTGGGCTGGTAACGCACGCCTGATCAACCTGTCCGGTAAATTGCTGGGTGCCCATGTTGCCCACGCCGGTCTCATTGTCTTCTGGGCCGGGGCGATGACCCTGTTTGAAGTGGCCCACTACATCCCTGAAAAGCCCATGTACGAACAGGGCTGTATTTTGATTCCCCACCTAGCCACCCTGGGTTGGGGTGTCGGTCCCGGCGGTGAAGTCGTGGATACCTTCCCCTACTTTGTCGTGGGTGTGCTGCACCTAGTGTCTTCGGCGGTACTCGGCCTCGGTGGGATTTACCACGCCCTGCGCGGTCCAGAAGTGCTGGAAGATTACTCCGCCTTCTTCGGCTATGACTGGCGCGATAAGAACAAGATGACCACCATCATCGGGATTCACCTGATCCTGCTCGGCTTGGGTGCGTTCCTGCTGGTGGCCAAGGCCATGTTCTTCGGCGGTGTCTATGATACCTGGGCACCGGGCGGTGGCGATGTCCGCATCATCACTAACCCAACCTTGAACCCTGCGATTATTTTTGGCTATCTGCTGAAGTCGCCCTTTGGCGGTGAAGGCTGGATTGTCGGCGTTAACAACATGGAAGATGTGATCGGCGGTCATATCTGGATCGGCCTCATCTGTATTTCCGGTGGGGTTTGGCACATCCTGACCCAGCCCTTTGGGTGGGCACGCCGTGCCTTTGTCTGGTCGGGTGAAGCCTATCTGTCCTACAGCCTCGGTGCTTTGTCGCTGATGGGCTTTATTGCCTCGTGTATGGTGTGGTTCAACAACACGGTTTATCCGAGCGAGTTCTTTGGCCCCACCAACGCGGAAGCCTCGCAAGCCCAATCCTTTGTCTTCTTGGCCCGTGACCAAAAGCTGGGTGCTAACATTGCCTCCGCCCAAGGTCCGACGGGTCTCGGTAAGTACCTGATGCGATCGCCGACGGGTGAAATCATCTTCGGTGGGGAAACCATGCGGTTCTGGGATTTCCGGGGACCGTGGCTGGAGCCGTTCCGGGGTCCGAATGGTCTGGATCTGGACAAGCTGAAGAATGACATCCAACCCTGGCAAATTCGGCGGGCGGCTGAGTATATGACCCATGCGCCGAACGGTTCGATCAACTCGGTGGGCGGCATCATCACGGAACCCAACTCGTTTAACTACGTGAACCCTCGTGCGTGGTTGTCTACCTCCCACTTTGTGCTGGCGTTCTTCTTCCTCGTCGGTCACCTCTGGCACGCCGGTCGCGCCCGTGCGGCTGCCGCTGGCTTCGAGAAGGGGATCGATCGTGAGAATGAACCCGTACTGGCTATGACCGATCTTGACTAGGATTGCTCCCTAGGCAGCGATCGATCTTTAATTCATTTCAAAATCAAAAAGTCTCTCAGTCCCTAGGGATTGGGAGATTTTTATTGGGATGTTTTTATTGGGATGGCAATGCCATCTTGCCACCCGTTATGCTCTGCGGTTTAAGGTCGGTATCTCCCTGATGGTGAGGTTCAGGGAGCAGGTCCGGTTTGGAGGTCTACTACCTGTTGACGATCGGCCTCCGCTGGACCCCAGAAAGATCCAGGCGGTGAATAAGCTTTTGGGGATCAGGCGACCCTACTGGCGGAAGCAGAGTGCAGCAAGGCCAGCCATCAGGCCAGTAAATTCCCAGGTTGAGATCGTCATCATCGTTCACCCTAGTCTGCTCACGACATCAATAAACACTAACAATTCCTGACCACTGCACTTGCTTTTGGCCGGTCCGCCGATAGGAAAAGAAATACTCCGGTTGCTGGTAGGTGCAGTAGGGCGCGATCGCCACTTGTGCGGATGCCAGACCGAGGGATTCTAGTTGCAGGACATTGACGCGCCGGACATCGAGTCGAACTCGTCCGATCTCTGGATCAGCCAAGATCGGCGGATCGGGCAGTTGCCCCAGGTGGGTGAGGAGGTCCTCCGTATCCAAGTCGGGCCGCAGGGATTGGAGCGTTGCCCCGACTTCTGCGGCGACCTCAGTGGCCACTTGGTAGACACTGCCCGCGATCGCGGGTCCCAAGGCAACGCGTAAATTCTGGAGAACACTACCTTGTTCCTGGAAATGGGCGATCGTCTGGGGAAGGATTTGGGCTGCTGTGCCCCGCCAACCGGCATGAACGGCTGCCACCTGTCCCGTTTGCGTATCCGCCACCAAGGCTGGCACACAGTCCGCCGTACACACCCACACCGATTCCTGGTCGGCTGTCGTGATCAGGCCATCAGCGGGGGCTAGGGCGGGCGTCTCTGGAAGCGGGGGAATGGGGTCAAGATCACGGGTACTCAGAACACAATCGCCGTGGACTTGCCGTACCCGATAGGTTTTGGCGGCGGGATGCAGGATCGGGGTTAAGGTCTGGGGCGATCGCGTGTGGAAGTGTTGGGTAAAAAAACCGTGGGGCCAGGGTGCCAGCAACGAACAGGTGAGGTAAGGGAGATCATCCCAGGTTTGCCAGTGCCAGGTATGCATGGGTAATAGACGGATAACGTTCTGTGGGGCAAAGAGTCAGTTATATTGAGAAATATAACGAGATGTTCGCGACTTGCTGACCGTTGGATACCAGAATACTGGTTCTCTGGTCCGCGATCGTGCCTTGATTGTGGTTACCCCTAATCACCGGGTTTCCTAAACTCTAAATGCCCTTTTGGATAGACCTACTCAACCTTGCTGGCGTTCCTGAAAGCAATTCGCGATATTATTACCCGCTGGTGGTCGGAATTTACCGTCCAGACCAAATTGATGGCGGGGGCGACTCTGTTTGTCTCCTTACTGATGAGCGGGTTAACGTTTTGGGCGGTGAATACGATTCAGCAGGATGCCCGCCTCAGTGATACCCGCTTTGGCAGCGACTTGGGGTTATTGCTGGCCGCCAATGTTGCGCCTCTCGTGTCGGAAGACAAGCTCTCGGAACTGGCCCATTTTAGTCAACGCTTCTACGACAGCACGTCTAGTGTGCGCTATATCCTTTACGCCGATGAGGAGGGTACCATACGTCTCAGTATTCCCTTCTCCGCTCTTGGTGAAAGGTTTGATGCCACAGAGGCCAGGGCTAACTCCGATTCGGTAACTGCTGATCCGCCTGCTAGGGCCATTCAACGACGGATTCAGTTACCCGACAATTACATCAACCATGTCGAGTCCCGGAATTTTGCGGCCCTACCCCTCGTCCGCCAGCATAAAACGCCAGGGGGTGAGGTAACGGATGTCTTTGTGCCCCTGGTCCAGGCCGATCAATATCTAGGTGTGCTGGCGATCGGGATTAACCCTAACCCGACGGTGGTGGCTTCCTCCCATCTGACGCGGGATGTGACGATCGCGGTCTTCGTGTCGATTTGGGTGATGGTGATTCTGGGGGCTGTCTTTAATGCCCTGACGATTACGAAGCCGATTAAGGAATTGCTGGTGGGGGTGAAAAATATTGCCGCCGGGAATTTTAAGCAACGGGTAGATTTACCCTTGGGAGGCGAACTGGGGGAATTGATCCTCAGCTTTAACGAAATGGCGGAGCGGCTCGAACACTACGAGGAGCAAAATATTGAGGAACTGACCGCCGAAAAGGCCAAGCTGGAGATTCTGGTTTCAACGATTGCGGATGGGGCCGTCCTCCTGAGTAACGAATTACAGATTATGTTGGTTAACCCCACGGCGCGGCGGCTGTTTGGCTGGGAAGGTCGGGAGGTTATTGGGGAAAAAGTGCTTTACTATTTGCCTGTCTCAGCCCAGGTGGAACTCACCCGGCCCCTCTATCAAATGGTGCAGGGCGAATGCGAAACTGCTGAATTCCGCATCACTTTGGATGAACCCGCCCCCCGCACAATTCGTCTGCTCTTAACCAACGTCTTGGATCAGGCGCGGGAGAATGTGAAGGGCATTGCCATGACGATCCAGGATATTACCCGCGAAGTGGAACTCAATGAAGCCCAGAGCCAGTTCATCAGCAATGTTTCCCACGAGTTACGCACCCCCTTGTTCAACATCAAGTCCTTTATTGAAACGCTGCATGAATTTGGCGATAGCTTAGGGGAAGAAGAACGGCGGGAGTTTCTGGAAACGGCCAATCATGAGACCGATCGCCTGACCCGGCTAGTCAACGATGTCCTGGATTTGTCCCGGCTCGAGTCATCGCGCCAGTACCACTTTGAGGCGGTGGATCTGAATATGGCGATCGAGCAAACCCTCCGCAGCCACCAACTCAATGCCAAGGACAAGGGGATTGAACTATCCTATGAAGCTGCCAAGGACTTGCCCACGGTGCTGGGCCATTACGATCTGTTGCTCCAGGTATTTGCCAATTTAGTGGGAAATGCCTTGAAATTCACGCCCCGTGGCGGCAAGGTGGTGATCCGGGCCTACCAACTCTCCCCGGAAGAGTCTGGGATTACGGTACACCACTATAGCAACTTGGCCCATTACGACACCCCAACCGATTTGGTCGTGGGTCTGGATGGCCCGGATGCCCAGACGGCTTCTCCTGCGTTTCCCCATACTTCTCTGGCGTCGCCCCCTGGGTTTGTGCGGATTGAGGTGGCGGATACGGGGATTGGGATTGATGCGAAGGATCTGCATACGATCTTCGATCGCTTTGTGCGGGTGGAGAATCGGGTGCATACCCTGGAGGGAACTGGGTTAGGGTTGTCGATCGTGCGTAATATTGTCGAGAAACACCACAGTACCGTGCAGGTGATTAGCGAGGTCGGTGTTGGGACAACATTTTGGTTTGATCTCGCGGTGTTTCAGGAGCAAACCCACGCTGAGTCGGGGTTGATCAAGGACTATAACGGGCGTTCCGCAAGCGAGCCGCCCGTGATCGAGGGGGTGCCCGTGGAGGATCATGTCGCTTCCTAAGGCACCGGGTTTGCTGGTCAATTTGGCTTTTTTGAGTCGCCGTCCAACGGGCCATACGAATTACGCCATGCAGGTATTGCCCTATTTAGCCGCCTTACAGCCCAGGGTGTTGGTGCCAGCGGATCAGCAAGGTCAGATTCAGCCTCGTGATCACCCCCAAGATACCAAGACAGCAGGATATACAGTCATCCCGATCGCAAGCAATATGACACCGGATCAGGGTGCAGTGGGGCACTTGCGGCGTTTGGGTTGGACGCAGTTTCAATTACCAGGCATTTATCGATCAACGCCCACGAACCTCCTGTTTTCCCCGATTCCAGAGGCTCCGCTCTATACCCGTTGTCGGTTTGTCGTGACAGTCCATGACCTGATTCCCTTGCGGTTTGGGGGACGTTTTTCCCGGTTAGCCACCTATTTTCGAGTCTATGTTCCCCGCGTTCTCCATCAGGCCGTCCACATTCTGTGTAATTCCCAGGCGACGGTGCAGGAGGTGCAGTCAACCTTTGGCATTCCCCCCCACAAACTCACGGCAACCCCTTTGGGGTACGACGATCGCCATTTTCGTGATTTAGCCCTACCAACGGCAAATTATTTTCTATATCTGGGTCGCCACGATCGCCATAAAAATGTCTCGCGAGTGATCACGGCTTTTGCGGCCTTGGCGGATCGGGAATGTGAATTATGGCTGGCGGGTCCCAGCGATCGCCGCTATACCCCGGAACTTCAGGCCCAAGTCACGGCTCTCAATCTTCAGGATCGGGTCAAGTTCCTGGATTATGTGTCCTATGCGGATCTCCCCAAGCTGCTGGGGCAGGCGATCGCCCTGGTTTTTCCGAGTCTGTATGAAGGCTTTGGGTTACCAGTGCTAGAAGCAATGGCCTGTGGGACCCCCGTAATCACCTCCAATTGCTCGGCCCTGCCGGAAGTCGCCGGGGAAGCGGCCCTTTTGGTCAACCCTTACGCTGAAGCCGAGATCACCGATGCGATGCACGCGCTGTTGGTCGATACAAACCTGCGATCGTGTCTGCGGCAAGCGGGGTTGGAACGCGTCCAGACCTTTAGTTGGGCCAAGACCGGAGCCATTACCAATACGGTGTTACAGCAGTATTGGTAGGGATTAACAGCAAGCCAGTAAAAGTGCGGATGGCTGTCTAGCTAATACTTAGATCTAATACAGCACTTCCATACTTGGTGAGGTACAGGCAAGGGGCTTAAGCCCCTTGTTCGCAAGGCTTGATAGTACTTCATTAGAGAGGGAACGGCTGTACTCTAATACTCTAAATACTTAGATGCGTAGCTAGTGGTCTGTCAAGGTTAATTTGGTAGGTTGGGTCAAACCCAGTGCGACCCAACCTACCAAATTAGGCTTTGCGAACATCATCATCGGCAAGCCTACCGACAGCCGTTCGGAGCAAGCCTCACCTGATGGGTTGCCCCTAATGGACTGAATTTTGTGCCATAAGGGATGACAGTTAAGCCTAAGCGTAAGCCTAAGCGTAAGCCTAAGCGGCTGTTTGAAAAGTCCAGAAACCAGTCGTTTTGGCGACTAAAGTCGCCACTACCAACGCCAAGCAACCCTTAGGACAGCCAAACGTCGAGGTTAGTAGTCGCGGTTTTAACCGCGATCCCCCTTTT
>JBBILC010000190.1:0-6638 GCA_037445115.1 Coleofasciculaceae cyanobacterium bin_20 | reverse complement strand
TTACAGGGGTCTCATCCGGATTTTATCGTCTTCGATCACGCTGAAGTGTCCGGCCCAATCATCACGAGCGGCGATCGCGGCGGTGACTTTTTGCGCGACGACGCTGCTTGAGGGTGCTTTAATCCGAAATAGAATAATGCCGGTGGTGGCCGGTAGTTTAGCCCGAAAGGCCAGTTCGCCAAAATCCTTGTCAAAGGTTAAAAGGATGCGATCTTCGGCTTGGGCACGACTGAGAACTTCAGGGTCGGCAATACCGGGCGCAGCCGTGCGAATCCAAATTACGTCATGTTCTTGCTGTCGTAGGGCTTCGACGGCATCCAGTGGGAAGTTTTCGTTAGCGAGGAAACGCATGGGTTAGGCCGAGATAATGTAAACTTTTTCGGCTTTGAGGGTTTCGCTGGCATAGCTAAGACAGGCTTGGATGTCTGCCTGGGTTAAGCCGGGATAGTTCCGCAGGATTTCATCGTTGCTCCAGCCTTGGGCGAGTAGGTCAATGATGAATTCAACGGCAAGGCGGGTGCCTTTGAGGGTAGGTTTGCCCACAAGAATGTCAGGATTTAGGGTGATGCGTGTTTGCCAATCCATCGGTGTAATTGGGGGTGGTCAGTGCTCTCAATTCTACAATTTTACTTTTCCAATTCCCGCAAGAGGGCCTGGGTGGTGGGATGGGGGGAGAGGGTGGCGGCTTGCCTCGGTTGGCGAGTCTTGCGATCGCTGATAATTGAGTTATCTGGCATGGTGGGTGAATCCGATGATGACGCAAATGATGGTGAAGCCGTCTTCTTGGGTAGCGACGGGGATTACGGTTGCGAAGGTGCGCGATCGCTACTTGTTTAAGTTCTCGGAGGAATTGCAAAGTCGCCTAGATGAGTTGAATCAACGCTTGAAGACGGATCAGTTGACGGAGACGGAGCGGGCCGAACTAGCGGGGATTTTGGAGTCGGTGAGATATTCAATTTCTGGATGGTTCATGGGGATTAAAGGGGTGCGCGATCGCGGTATTTCTATTTCATTATATATTTCCCGGTAGGGGCAGGTTCGCCAGAATCTATGCTGCCTACAGACAATGTAAATAAACCTGCCCTCTGGATGTGGATTGCCTAACCCTAATGGGCGGGTTCATAGAGGTTATTGATTTGCAGGCGAGATTTAAGTGCAACCCGCCCCTACATCCTGATCCCATTGACGTATGTTTTCTCCTAGCTCATAAAGGAATTCTGGTGCAAAGTCGGCTCCATTGGGCCACTCGATGGTATTAGTCTCTGGGTTTAGAAAGACTTGTTGAAATTGCTGCAAGTCGCGGAGGGGTTCAAAGATTTCGCCATAAAGCTCCTGGGCCAGATCGATTTCTTGGGTAACTTGATTACTGTAGGTTAGCCTTAGCTTGTAGACTTCTAGATATTCGAGATCAATTACGTGTAGGAACATGATAGTCGTTAATTATATGTCAATGAATCAGGAGTCAATTTCCTGTGGTTCAAATATATTGCTTTAGCTTTCAAGTATAATAATCCTTTCTAGTTCAGTAACTAGAGGTAGTAAATCGTTTGTGATCACTTCCCAGACAATATCCAGATCAATTGCAAAGTAGGCATGAGTTAAACGATTTCGCATTCCAATTATTTCTACCCAAGGAATTCCTGGATATCGAGTTCTACAATCTGTAGAAATTTTGCTTGCGGCCTCTCCAATAATTTCAATGTCTTTGACTAGGGCTAATGTCAGCATACGATCGCGATCCAAATCGTTGCGAGTACGATCGCGGCTAAAGGCGAGGGCTTCGATCGCGGCATCACGCATATGACGTAACCGGGTGAGATCATCAATCGTTGACATATTGAACAATGGCTTCAGTCAGGACACGATCGCGGATATAGTGGCTCAGTTCTTGGGGGGTGCGTAAATCAACGGTGCGGCCATTGAGGAGTTGCGATAATTCCTGTTGCATTGTGACGATCGCGAAACCCGGCGTTTTCCCTGGCTCAAATTCTACAAGAACATCAATATCACTGTCGGGTCTGAAGTCATCCCGCAGAATGGAGCCGAACCAGGACAGTTTGCGAATATGATGCCGTTGGCAAAAGTCACGAATCTGCACTTGGGAGATGGCGATGGGTAGCTGGTTCATACAACTCATGGTATCTAAGTATTTAAACTCTGCTTAGAGTAGTAATTGAAGGGCGGCATCACGGTTTAGGAGGGGGTGTTTTTGGCGGTAGTCATGGCTTTGTCGAGACAGTAGTCCTCAAGGCGATCGGCCAAATCTACGATCGCGGTTTTTTCTTGGGGTAGGAGTTGACGCCAAAGCTCGATAGGAATAACAACGGCTGTGGGGTTGCCTGTGGCATCGGTGAGATATTTAATGTCTGGATGGTTCATGGGGATTAAAACGGTGCGCGATCGCGGTATTCCTATTTCATTATATATTTCCCGGTAGGGGCAGGTTCGCCAGAATCTCTGCTGCCTACCGACAACCTAGATAAACCTGCCCTCTAGATGTCGATTGCCTAAACCCAATGGGCGGGTTCATCGAGGTGATTGGTTTGCAGGCAAGATTTAAGTGCAACCCGCCCCTACGCGATCGATATTTATCAGGGTTGAACGGTAGGTTACGTTATTAGGTTTGGTTGTTTATAATCAATCTGTGGTCAGGATGATCCGGGAGATAGGGTGATGCCTGAAGTGATGATTAACATTAGTGATGCGGCCCATAAAATGCTGGTGGAATTAGCGGCAGGTTCTGGGGAAACGGTGCCGGTGGTGTTGGAGCGGGCGATCGAGAATTATCGGCGATCGGTTTTTCTCAGCCAAGCGAATCAGGCGTTTGCGGCGTTGAGGCAAAATGAGGCGCTTTGGCAAGCGGAGCAGGAAGAGCGAGCCTTATGGGATCAGGCTGGAGAATATTATTGATGAATTAGGAATACTATCAGGGGAAATAGCGATAGAATTCACGACGGTGTAATAGCCGCATAACTTCTATGGTATTATCGCTTACTTCAATACCAATTCGATAGTCACCCACTCGGATACGATAACGGTTAGTCGTTCCAGATAAAGCCTTTACGTTGGGTAGATCTTGAAGCATTTTAGCTTCTGGTAGCGTTATAAACGCTAATTCGTAGATCTGCTGATAAATGCTCTGATTCTTCAACTTCTTAAGGTCTTTTAGGAAAAGTTTACGGTACTCAACGTTCAATCAGCATCCTCCGATTCTAGGAATTGAAGGGCGGCATCACGGTTTAGAAGGGGGGTGTTTTTGGCGGCGGTCATGGCTTTGTCGAGACAGTAGTCCTCAAGGCGATCGGCCAAATCTACGATCGCGGTTTTTTCTTGGGGTAGGAGTTGACGCCAAAGCTCGATAGGAATAACAACGGCTGTGGGGTTGCCTGTGGCATCGGTGAGATATTTAATGTCTGGATGGTTCATGGGGATTAAAGCGGTGCGCGATCGCGGTGTTTCCATCAATTATACATTTCCCGGTAGGGGCAGGTTTAGCAACAGCCATCATGATTGAACGGTAGGGGCAGGTTTACCAAGAATGTCATTAGCCCACAGATAATCTGCATAAACCTGCCCCCTAGATGTGGATTTCCCACAGACAATTTAAATCAACCTGCCCCCTGAGATACAGTCTAACCCCAATGGGCGGGTTCATCGAGGTGATTGGTTTGCAGGCGAGATTTAAGCGCAACCTGCCCCTACATCCTGATCCCATTGACGTATGTTTTCTCCTAGTTCATAAAGGAATTCTGGTGCGAAGTCGGCTCCATTGGGCCACTCGATGGTATTAGTCTCTCGGTTTAGAAAGACTTGTTGAAATTGCTGCAAATCGCGGAGGGGTTCAAAGATTTCGCCATAAAGCTCCTGGGCTAGATCGATTTCTTGGGTAACTTGATTACTGAAGGTTAGCCTTAGCTTGTAGGCTTCTAGATATTCGAGATCAATGACGTGTAGGAACATAGATAACTCCTATTATGGCAATGGCTGTATTTCACGCAAAGCTCTACGCTGTCTAGCAAGGTTCCAATTTTCCATGAGTTCACTTTGATGGAGGTCTAGCCATTCAAGCACCATCCTCAAGGCACGTTTTGACATTCTTCCTTCGACTAAGCCGGTTTCAATTTCCACGATGATTTCTTGATCTTGATAGCGGGCATGAAAATGAGGGGGTAGGTGATCATTGTAGTTCATGAAAATAATGATTCCATAAAATCTACTGATTGTTGGCATTTCTTCCTATCTCATTTGCCTAAACTGTGTATTATTTCTCTGGAAATATTTCTTCCCCTAACTCAGATCATGATATGGCGTTTTGAAATTAATTTCGGTACCAGGTAAGGAATCCTTGAAAGGCTTGATTTGGCGTCGTTGGGAACGCTGAAACAAATGTTTAGAAAAACCTGCAAGCTTTAGAGATTACAATTCACAAGTCTGAGCGCGAGAGAAGAACCCCAACAATCCCCCCGTCGCCCCTCCCCACTCAACCAACCAACCCCCGCCGCCGCCCACCACCCAACCCGAAAACGAAACCGACTGGAAGGGAGGTGGCCAGAAGGTGCTGTCAAACTAAAATTAAGGTCAGAGTAGGACAACCATTCTCCTTTGACATTGACACGCCAGCCGACGCGATCGCCGAACTTTTCCCAATCGTCATTATAGCTGGTCGGGCTACCGCATTCCTGCCAGATTTTTTTCTGTACCGAAAAGCCAAATTTGCCGTTGCTATATTTCACCCAAAGCTGATCAATAATCCGTAAATCCTCACAGGGAAATTGCTTGATTTCTTCAACCCTTAAATAATCACCATCCTTACGGCCAACGACCTCCAGCATCCGTAAATAGGTTTCTTTATCGGCATCCTTCCACTTTTGAGCCTTAAGCAAATCCCGCAGTTTAGTGTAGTCAATTCCCTTTTCTGAGCGTAATTTCTCCTCTGGTTCTGGCTCTCTCACCACTTCCGGAACCGATCTTCCCCCGCTTGGTGGCGTTGGGGTTACGGGTTGCGGCCTTGGTTCAGGTTGTGGCTGTGGTGGGGCATTCTCGCGTAACTGCCGAATCCGATAATATAGATCGAAAATTTGCCGATCGCGTCCTCGTGCCGCTGCATTCGCGCGGAAACAACAATATTCCGCCTGCTCCAGCTTATTTTCAATAAAGGCTAAGTGCATCGCATCATTTTTTAAGGTCAGAATATCCGTATCCCAAGCGTGTTCTTCTAGCAGGATAAAGTGGTGTTTCTCCGACGGATCGGCACTAATTCGAGGAATCTGTACCGTTGGTTTCTGGTAATGCTGGCATAGCTTAGGCACCCGATCTTTGAGATAATTAGACAACCGCTCCACCGTCGCACAACTCCTCTCCCCCGGTAACCGCAACGCCTCCAACAACGCATAGGTAAACACCCCCTGCTGCAACTCATCCACCTCCCACGATCGCTGCTTCGGGCTACAGGACCAAATCGTAATCACCCCCTGTTGACTTTCCCACTCATCCCGCACCCCCGATCGCCCCACCTCTTCCCGGCAGGCATCCAAAATCAAAATCACATTATCCGCCCCCGATCGCAGCAACCGCTCCCGGATATCATTCACCGCGATCGCATAGGTTGGCTGTTGACCCCTCGGATTCGGCGCATCCATTGGCAACACATAATCGCGATTGCCATACTGCACCCCATGCCCCGCAAAGAAAAACCAACAATTATCCCCCGTACTCAGAAACGGTTGCTCAAAGCGATCGGTCAAAAATGACACCAAATTCCCCAAAGTTGGCCGCGTTGGTACGATTGCCCCATTCGGTAAGGCTAAATCCGGCGAATCATCCGTAAACAAACACACCTCAGTAAAACCCGCCGCATTAACGAAAAAATCCCGCACCGCCTCCGCATCCCGTTTGGCATACTGCAACAGCGGGAAATTGTTCGGGTTGTACTGGTTAATGCCAACCGCAAAGGCCCAATTTTTAGTCATTTTAGTAGGCGTTTAGTAACTCTTGTGGGATCGCCGTCTCGGCTGTCATAGGCAGGGGCATCGTCATTCTTGTGGGATAGCCGTCTCGGCTGTCACGGCTGTAAATCTCGGCTGTTATTACTGTTAGTCTTGGCGCTGGGCAGGCAGGATGCCTACCCCACAATTTTGACTGGTAGCAGGCAGGATGCCTACCCCACAAGCCTGCTGATTGAAAGCAGGCAGGATGCCTACCCCACAATTTACTGAGATTTTGACGATCGCTTAAACTTCAACGTCATCCCACTGCTACCGCCCACCTTACCCCCCGTCCCCATCAGACTCACCTGCCCTTCCCCATTGATCGCCACCGCCAACTCAATCTCATCCAACTCCATCCCCGCCAACTCCCCCGCACTCTGCTGCGCCTGCCGAAACACCCGCCCCAAAATCGTCAAAAACTGGCCCATCCCCTGCTCCAAATCCGACGCCCGCACCTTCACCGGCCTGAGGCTGGATACTGCTCCTGTTGGGGGTGGAGTGAGCGATCGGACTGGGTCATCATACACATTCCCTACCCCCTTCGGCGTCCTCGCACCACTACTGTCCCCCTCCGAGATCACCGTGGCCTCTGGCTCCACCATTACCCAAATAAAATCATCATCCAGCGCCTCATTCATCACACTCTGCCCC
>JBBILC010000189.1:0-6836 GCA_037445115.1 Coleofasciculaceae cyanobacterium bin_20 | reverse complement strand
GAACAAGGGGCTTAAGCCCCTTGCCTGTACCTCACCGGGTATGGAAGCGCTGTATCACGCTTGATTTTGTAGGTTGAGTCAAGCGCAGCAAGTTATAGAACCTGTGTACTGCGGCGTTTGTGGGGCTGACTTTAGTCGGCAACAACAGTCGGCAACAACAGTCGGCAACAACAGTTGGCAACGACTAAAGCCGTGACTACGAACCTTACGAAACTTGAGGTTTTGGGTCCCCTGAGACCTCTACAATAAAATTGACCGATGGCCCATTGGCCGATCGGGACATGCCTTCATGCCTGGAGTTGCGGCACCGGATTTGATGCTGGATTTACTACTGATTGCTGGTTTAGGGTTTCTGGGGAGCTTTGGCCACTGTTTGGGGATGTGTGGCCCCCTAACCTTGGCCTTTTCCCTTCCCCAGCCAGCAATGCCCACGTCCCCAGGGCAACCGTGGCGCTTCCAGTTGCTCCTCAATCTCGGACGGATTCTTAGCTATGCCCTCGTTGGCGCTAGTATTGGCGCGATCGGGT
The DNA here is from genome assembly GCA_037445115.1 of Coleofasciculaceae cyanobacterium bin_20. Lineage (GTDB taxonomy): Bacteria > Cyanobacteriota > Cyanobacteriia > B231 > B231 > Trichothermofontia. The sequence continues at coordinate 6,309 of JBBILC010000189.1, read as the reverse complement.
CGGTGTTGGTGGCCAGTGGGCAGATGGCAGGGGTGGGCAGCCTCTTCCGGCAAGGCATTGCGATTTTCACTGGCTTGCTTCTGATCTGGTTTGGGTTAGTGCAACTTAACCCGCACTGGCTCCCCCAAGTCCCCTTTCTAAACCCAATGGCCCAGGCCAGTTTGCACGATCGCCTGAGCCGAGGCTTGCAACACCTTTCCCTCAATCCCCACCATTGGACGCCCCTGCTGCTGGGGTTGGTGTGGGGCCTGATTCCCTGCGGCTTTCTCTATGCTGCCCAACTGAAGGCAGCGGAAACCGCCAACCTTTGGCAGGGGGGAGTCACGATGTTAGCTTTTGGCTTGGGGACCTTCCCAATGATGCTGGGGGTGGGGACCTCAACCGCATGGCTTAGCCGCGATCGCCGCAGTCAACTGTTTCGGTTGGGCGGCTGGATCACCCTGACGATCGGGGTACTCACCCTCCTGCGCAGCGGTGACATGGTGGACTATACCGGTCATGCCTCCCTGGGGTTGCTGTGGCTCGCGCTGATTGCCCGCCCCCTGAGCCGGTTTTGGCCTGCGGGTCTGAGTTATCGCCGGGTGTTTGGGGTGGGGGCCTTTATCCTCGCCCTGGCCCACATGGCCCACATGGTCACAATGGGCTGGAATGTTGCGGCCCTGCCCTTCCTCTTGCCGACGCTTCAGGTGGGCGGCGGGGCGGGGGTCATTGCCCTAGTCTTGATGCTTCCCCTGGCCCTGACTAGTTTTGACCAAGCCCAAAAACGCCTCGGTCCCTCTTGGCGATCGCTCCACCTGCTGAGCATTCCCATCTTTATTCTGGCAATCACCCACGCTCTCCTTCTCGGCAGTAGCTACCTCGGTAGTTTTGCCCCCTCAAGTCGGAATTGGTGGATGGCGGGTAGCTTGACCCTGCTGGCGGGCCTCACCCTGTTACTGCGGTGGCGGCGGTTCTGGTCACTCCTTTGCCTGGAGCAGTTCTATGTCTCGCCTAAGTAGAATGTCTCACCCAAATCCGAGCCGTCGCTTCGCCTGCGAAAACACGACGCGAACAAAAAAACGTTGTGGGGTAGGCATCCTGCCTGCCCCTGCAACAGCCAAGACAGCAGCCAAGACGGCCAAGACGGCCAAGACGGCCAAGACAGCCAAGACAGCCAAGACAGTCAAGACAGCCAAGACAGCAGCCAAGACGGCCAAGACAGCTATCCCACGTTCAATTTGTGATCGACTCAAGATTGGCAGTGTCCTGTCCCAAACAGGGCGAGCAGCCACCTACCTCTGGCAGCACACGGTGATCGCGCTCCTCCTCGGCAACAGCCTGCTGCTTCCAGCGGCCCAAGCCCATAAAACCCAAGTATCGGGCGATGTGGCGGGCATCTGGCACGTGGAACCCAACCATAGTCCCAAGGCGGGTGAACCAGCTCAGGTCTGGATTGCCCTCACCCAGCCTGGGGGCAAGGTCATCCCCCTCAGTGCGTGTGAATGCCGCTTGACGGTATATGCGAGCAGGGCCGTGGGCGATACACCGCTCCTGGAACCCGACCTCCAGGCGATCGCCGCTGAACACTACCAGGGCATCCCCGGTGCCACTGTTATCTTCCCCGCTGTGGGGCAGTATGTCCTGCAACTTATTGGCGCTCCCAAGGGCGATGCCAGCTTCCAACCCTTTGCGCTGGACTACACGGTCACGGTCGCTGCAGGCCAGTCCCTTCGCCCCAGTTCGGTGACCACCCCTGGGGGCGAGCTTACCCCCCATCCCCAGGACGCTAAGCCTGAATCGACGGCAGTTGCGGGCCTTCCCCTGGCATCCTCGCCACTGCGTCCACGAACGGGGGGGGGGCCGTTGGGCGGCGCGATCGGGCTTGTGGGTTTGGCAAGTCTCGTGGCATTCTGCTGGCTGCGGCGTCGCCATCACCCCCCCGATTCTTAAGGGGAGAGATCCACTGGTCAGGACCTCAGTTACCGGATAATGCCCCTAGTGGTCTATCAAGTTTGATTTTGTTGGTTGGTTCAAAGGCAGTGCGATCCAACAAAGCCTTTGAACGTGTTAGGTCTCGCAAACTCAACACTAACCGACAAGTCCTCATTTTAGGCATGACAGCCCACTACTGTAGCGCATTATTTAGTTATGCAACGTTTGTAGTTCAGGCTTTAGCCTACAACGCCTCAAGTCGTTACTATCAACGTTGCGAAATTTTATGTTTACTGTACTAGCCGATCGCTTGCCAACGCCCTGGGTGGATCGCCAAGTTGCCATGTCACAATAAACGCTGGTGCTGAGGAAAACGCTGGTGCTGAGGAGGCCCTAACCCCATGTCTCGACCCCGTGCTGACGATCGCTGGCCGGATCAACTCCGTCCCATTCACTTTCAGCGTCACTTTACCCGGTTTGCGGCGGGATCGGTACTCGCCCAGTGCGGCCATACCCAAGTGCTGTGCACGGCAACAGTCCAACCCGAAGTTCCGAAATTTCTCGTCGGCCAAGGCCAAGGTTGGCTGACAGCGGAATATCGTCTGTTACCGGCAGCCACGCCCCAACGCCAAGCCCGTGAACTCCTCAAGCTCTCTGGTCGGACCCAGGAAATTCAACGCCTGATTGGCCGATCGCTGCGATCGGCGTTGGATCTCACTGCCCTAGGGGAACGCACGATTACGATCGATGCCGATGTTTTGCAGGCAGATGCGGGGACACGCACGACGGCGATTACGGGCGGGTTTGTGGCCCTGGTAGATGCGATCGCGACCCTGCTGGAGGCGGGAGAACTGGTTACCTCGCCGTTGCGAAGTCAGGTGGCGGCGATCTCGGTGGGGCTAGTGGCGGGGGAGGCCCTGCTGGATCTGGATTACCAGGAGGATGTGGCGGCGACGGTGGATTTCAATGTGGTGATGAACCAGGATTTTCACCTGATTGAGGTGCAGGGGACGGCGGAGGCGGGAAGTTTTACGCGATCGCAGTTGCAACACATGCTGGATCTGGCGGAGGGGGGGATTCGGCAGTTGTTTGCTGAGCAACGTCGGGTGTTTGCAGCGGACGATCGCGTGACGGGTTTGCTCCCGTAAAGATCCTGCGACAAAGCTTCCCTGCGACAGGCTCAGGGTGACCGGAACTGATCTGTTTCTTCTAGGGAGACGCTGCGCGAACGGGTTGAGCCAGTCAAGAGCAATAATCTTAAGCTTGACGCTGTCTTAGTAAAGGGCGGGGATGGCTCGGGCGGTGGTGCGATCGCTTTCGGAGACGAGGGTGAGGGCATCACCTTCCAGGCGGTAGATCTGACGCAGGGGGTGGGTGGGACAACAGGCCCCGTCGTTGGGACCGTGGCTGATCAGATCGACCTGGATTTGACCATTCAGAATTTGTACGGACTCGATATTGACGCGATCGCCGAGCAGGGTCGCGGCAATAGGCGTGAAGCCCGACCCCTGCTCCAGGGCTACAGCTAAATGGACGAAATTGCCGGTTCCCCCGGAATTAGCGACCAATATCATGGCGGCTGCCTGGGTGCCCTCGGTGAGATTCCCAAAGCCGATCGTGCAGGGCCGGTTCAGGAGCGTTACCGTTAGTTCCGAGTCGGGATTTTGGTAGGTGCCGTTGGTCAGAGTGGCGGTGCCAAACTGGGGCAGGGTATAGGTAAGCTGCTTCAGCCCTTCCGCTTGCTGACACCAGGCTTGTTTCTCCGGACCCCAGACTTCACGGGTCAGGCAGTTATGCCAAACAGGTTCAGCCGCCTGGGCTACGGATGACTGGGCATAGGGCACAGCGGCACTGGCCAGACCCATCATCCCGATAGTGGTGCCTAACGTGAGACGTTGCATAAGCGATCGCATAGTTTCCTCCTCAAAGCCACAGGGCATAAGCAATGACTAGACCCATCATGCCGACTGCAGGCTCCTGGCAGGCCCCCGTTGCAAGAATGGCTACGGCCATGACGGGCAAATGATGGGCAGAGCGTCGGTTTCCGGTTAGGGACGAGTTCGGCAATTGCCCCTATCAACAGACGGAGAAACCGAATTCCAGTTCCCAGAAGAATTTGATAGTCTGAAACTGCGATCTTCTTATGGAGATCGGGGCCATTCAGGGGCATTGGCTAAAACAAAATCTATGAAAATCGCTAAACTAAATCGTCAGGCTTGCTGGAGGTAGAGAGATGGCTGTCACTGACTATAAGGACTACTATGGGGTGCTGGGCATCAGCAAAGGGGCTAGCGCTGACGATATCAAAAAAGCCTATCGCCGGTTAGCACGCAAACATCACCCGGACATGAACCCCGGCAACCGTCAGGCGGAGGCTCGTTTCAAGGAAGTCAACGAAGCCTACGAGGTCTTGTCCGACCCGGAAAAACGACGCAAGTATGACCAATTTGGCCAGTATTGGAAACAAGTTGAGCAGGGTGGCTGGTCACCCACTGGGGCCAATGTAGATTTTGGCGGGTTTGACTTTAGCCAGTATGGGAGCTTTGACGACTTTATTAACGAGTTGCTCGGACGCTTTGCCACGGGTCCCCAAGCGACGGGGACGGGGGGACGGCGCACCTATTCCTACCAAACGGGAGGTCCCGGAAGTACGGGCTTTGGTGGGTTTAATGACTTTGGTAACTTTAGCGACAACGCCAACGCCATCCCGCTGGATCAGGAAACGGTTGTGCGCCTGTCCTTGGCGGATGCCTTCCGGGGGACTATGCTGCGGCTGGGTGGGGGTGAGGTGAATATTCCTGCGGGGGTGAAACCCGGTAGCCGGATTCGGGTTCGGGGCCAAGGGCGCACCCATCCCTACACCCACCAACGCGGCGATCTCTATCTGAAGGTGGAGGTCCAACCCCATGAGTTCTTCCAGTTTGAGGGCGATAACCTGGTCTGTGAGGTCCCGATCACCCCTGATGAGGCGGCCCTCGGTGCCCAAATTGAGGTGCCAACGCCGGATGGACGGGTAACCGTCCAAGTCCCGGCGGGGGTGCGATCGGGTCAATCTTTGCGATTACGCGGGAAGGGCTGGAAACTGGCGAAGGGCGGACGATCGGATCTCATGATACGGCTGACGATCGCGGTTCCCAAGTCCCTGAGTGCGATCGAGCGGGAGTGCTATGAAAAACTGCGGGATAATCGCTCTGCTAGCCCGCGTGCTCATTTGCAACAGATGAGTCTGTAGGGACCACAGACTATGAATTCGGTTGGGTGAGGGGGCGATCGCCCGCCCCTGCGATCGCCCCCCGCAGGAAAGGACCCCGATTCTGTCTTCCCCTATTTTGAAAAGGGCTAATCCTGTGCTAGGATATGAATCCGGTATCGGGGCGTAGCGCAGCTTGGTAGCGCACCACTTTGGGGTAGTGGGGGTCGCTGGTTCAAATCCAGTCGCTCCGATTGACTTGTAAGCTCAGGACTCTCCCAATATAGGGAGCCTGAGCTTTCTAGTATGGGAATACTGGTCTATAGCTGTATCAGACTGGGTAGCAGTTTGGACACGAGTTTAGACACAGGGTTAGAGGTCGGACAGTTGGGGCGTGCTGAGGCTATGCCGATAAGTCTCAATCACCATCTGGGTGTTGGTGTGTTCTGCGACGTATGCCGATTGGGGGAGGGATGCCCCGCCCTCGATCAGGTGGGTAGGATTCAGCCGGGGGAGCTTTTAGCGTGGAGTCCTGATGATGCTGGACACGCTAGTTAGGAGTTAAGCAGCATGACTGTAGAACGTTGGACGGATGAGCGTTTAGATCAGTTGGCTCAGTTGGTTGAGTCGAACAGTCGTACTATTCAGGCTTTAGCTAATCTAGCGGCTGAGGACCGGCAAGAACGGGTAGAGATTCTGCAAGAGATCCGCGATATCAAGGAGGAGATTCGCGAGATGCAACAGGAGGTCCGAGGGTTGCAGACCGAGAACCAACGGATACTGGATATCCTCCTGAACGATCGTCGTCAAGGTAACCCAGGCGACTAACCACCCATTCACAACTGAATAACCACGGGTCAAGCCAGCAGTAAGGCGTGTTAGCAGGGCTAGATAGCGATCGCGTACCCGTTGTTCACGTCTGTAGCAAATACCTACCTGTGGCTACTATGGCTCCAGCTTCCTTTCACGTCCAGGCTGGTCGTACCACTGTGCGGCAGCGGACGGTGATGGGCAATGCCCGATACGCCGAAGGCGTCGGCGGAGCCTATCGCAGACCATCGCGACCTTCCTCATCGAAAATGAGGTTAAGCTTGCAAAGTTGTGTTAGAAGGCGAATATCAAGCCCCTGATCTACTACCCCTGAGCGATCGCGCTACAGCCGTTCCCTCTCTAATGAAGTACTGTCAAGCCTTGTAAACAAGGGGCTT
>JBBILC010000188.1:0-6854 GCA_037445115.1 Coleofasciculaceae cyanobacterium bin_20 | reverse complement strand
GGTGGGCTACTGGGGCTAATCAGCGGCGGCGTGATGGGGGGAATCTTGGGGGGATTGGTCCGTCCCCAGGGTAGTCGTCCACGGGAAGTCATGCCCCCTGATCCGAACCAGGGTATCTGGCGATCGCTCCAGAATGCGGCGGTCTTTGGCGGCGTGGGGGTCCTGTTGGGAGCGGTGAGTGGGGCGGGTTTGGCCTGGTTTGCGGCGGGTAACCTTTGGCAAGGGCTGTTGACGGGGGGCCTGCTGACGGGCAGTCTTCTGGCGCTGCACAAGGGTGGACTGGCTAGCCTCAAGCACCTGTGGTTACGCTGGTTGCTCTATCGCCACGGGGAACTGCCGTGGAATGTGCGCCAGTTTCTAGAGGCGGGGGTGGAGCGGTTGTGTTTACAGCGGGTAGGCGGTCACTATCGCTTCAGTCATCCCCTGCTGCAAGCTCAGTTTGCGGCTGAGATCACCCGTGCCTACGATGAACGGCTGCACCTTAATCCTGATGATGCCGAAGCCTATGCCAAACGTGCGGCCCTGTACCTTACCCTGGGCGATCTGGCTGCCGCCCGTCAGGATTACGATCGCGTCATTGCCCTTCAGCCCGATGGGCCGGACGCCTATGCGGCTCGGAGTTGGGTGCGCTACCAGCAGGGGGATTATCCAGGCACGATCGCTGACTACGCGGTTTTACTCGATCGTGCCCCGGCCCTCGCCCAACGCTTGACCTATAAGCCAACCTCGGCTTCTGATGCCCAAGGTTTGGTAGGCGGGACAGATGAGGGCTATGCGGGTTCTTTAGGGGCGGGCCGGCAAGACGCCTACCCCACGGATGTGTTGACGGTTCTCAATGACGATATCAATAGTTTTGAGCAGGTGATCGCGGTGTTGAGTCAGTACCTACCGGGGGTCGATCGCGCGCGGGCACGCCAGTTGGCCCAGCGCATTCACCAGGAAGGCCAGACGATCGTTTGGGAGGGACCCGCCCCGCTGGTTGAGCTATACCAAATTCAACTGCAACAGGCAGGGTTAACCGCGATCGTCTAGTAGTCTGTCAAGGTTGATTGGGTTGTTGATTGGGTAGGTTGGGTCAAACGCAGTGCGACCCAACAAAGTTCGGGATCGTGTTGGGTCTCGCAAGCTCGACACCAACCTACAACCCGTCATTTCAGGACTGACAGAGTACTAGCCCCATACAGTGGATTGGGTCTCGCTACGACGCGGGGGGCGATCCATTGGTTGGGTTGCTTGGGGGAGTAGTGCCATCCGATCGCGGCCCCCGTTGCCAGAACAGAGCCTCCATCGCCTCATTCATCGCTTTCGGGTCCATAAATAGGATTTTGGCATTTTCACTCTCCCCTAGCTTTTGGTTTGATTCGATGTACTTCTCGGCAATGAGATACCGTAGCGCATCCAGGGCTTTAGGATCGGCCTGGATAGCCTTGGAGATCTGCTGAATCGATTCCACGGTGCCTTGGGCTGCGGTGATCGATGCCCGTTTTTGAATTTCGGCAGCCTGCTGTTTTTGCATCGATTCCAACACGTCTTGGGCGGGTTCGATCGTCTTCACCTCCACCCGCATCACTTTTACACCCCAGTCTCCTGTCGCCTCATCTAATTGTCGTAAAAGCTCTCGGTTGATCGCCTGACGGGAGGAAAGGGTTTCTTCAAATTCTAGGTTGGCAATCTCCGATCGCAAAATTGTTAAGACTAAGGTGTTAATGGCTTCCTTGATATCATCAATTTCATAATAGGATTGTCTTAAATCAAAAATACGCCAGTAGACAACAGCATCAGCCGTGAGAGAAACATTATCTTTCGTAATCGCTCGTTGCGGTTTAACATCTAACACTTGCTCCCGATCGGTATCCTGATAGGCGATCCTATCAATTAGGGGAACAATAAAGTTTAGCCCAGGACCAAGGGTACGGTGATAGCGCCCCAGACGTTCAACTAGGGCACGGCTTCCCTGGTTAATAATCCTGACCGAACTGTAGGCATAGGCGGATATCAGCAAGATCGCCAAAATGGCAAGGGTGAGTAACTGCATGTGTGGTGCTCCCAGCAGCCCAGTTAGCCCCTATTCTAACTATCGGCGACGATCGGGCAACTACGCACGACCCCTGATACGGGTAAGGGCTGGGCACAAAAGGCAAACTCTTCCACAATGCGATCGCCCAACAGGTGTTCCTGAATAATCCGTTCAATCACTTCTGGTGTGGCATTGCGATACCAGGTGCCGTCGGGATAGACCAGCAAGATGGGGCCTTGCTGACAAACTCGGAGGCAGTTCGCTTTAGTACGATAGACATACCGTTCGGCCACACTCGACTCAATGCTGCGACCCTGCCCAGGGGGGATCTGGACATCGGGGGGGAGTAGCGGATTATTGGGTTCCGGGACCACATCGAGTTGCAGTTCGTGCAGGCGGCGCTTCAGGTACTCCCAAGCAGCGAGACTGGCTTCGCGATCGCAACACTTGGGCAGGGTTTGATCGGCACAGATAAACACATGGCGCTGAATTTGGGCTAGGCCCAGATTATCCACGGTTTGTACAAAGGCACTGAGGCTAGCGGCATTCAGGCGATTTGGCGACTCAGGGGTATTCATAAGATTGGGGCAAGATGATAAGCGGCTGTTGGCTATGCGGGTTGGACTGCTTCCGTTAAGCTATCACAGTGATCCTCCCCCTCGTCACCTGGAATTGTTCCTGGAGCGCCAACCGGGGTCGGCCCCCTGTCCCTGACTGCCCTACCCTCAGTCGCTCACAAATTGAATGTGGGATCGCCGTCGCGGCTGTCTCAGGTGCAGGCAGGATGCCTACTCCACGATTGAATGTGGGATCGCGGTTGCGGCTGTCTCAGGTGCAGGCAGGATGCCTACACCACGATTGTTTTTCGATCGACTGATCTTCACTGAAGAGAGAATTGCGATGACTGTTCTTGATCTAATCCATTGGTTTGAAACTTGGGCACCACCTGCCTGGCAGGAAAGTTGGGATAACTGCGGCTGGCAAGTTGAACCCGGCATTCTCGCACAAGCCCCCGGTGTTTTGGTTTGCCTCACTCCTACCTTAAGCGTGATGCACGAGGCGATCGCCCTGAAGCAGGCAGGTCATCCGGTGAACCTGATTTTTGCCCACCATCCCTTGATTTTTAGCCCCCTGAAACGGCTCCAAACGGGTGAAGCCATTAGTGATTTGGTTCACTTGGCCTTTAGTCATCAGATTGGGGTTTATAGCGCCCACACCAATTTCGATCAGGTGGCGAATGGGACGGCGGCGGTCTTGGCTGAGGTTCTAGACTTGCAAGACGTGATGCCGATCGTGGCTACGCAAGTGGGGAATGGGTACGGTCGGGTGGGGCAGTTACGTCCAGCCCGATCGGTCCAGGATCTCCTACACCTGATCCAGGCACGCCTGAGTCCACCGAACTTGTTGGTATCCCCGCTGGTCGATCGCCATCAAACGATCGATCGGGTTGCCGTGCTAGGGGGGTCCGGAGCTAGCTTCATCCCCGCCGTTGCGGCCACTGGCGCACAGGTGTACCTCACAGCAGATTGTAAATTTCACCAGTTCCAGGAGAGCCGCGATCGGGGGCTGATTCTGGTCGATGCGGGTCACTATGCCACTGAACGGCCTGCCTGTGCCCGTTTGGTGGAAATACTGCAACAACACGGAGTCGCCTGGGCCAAACTCAGTCAGCAAGACGAGGATTTTCGGACGTTTGCAGATTAATTAGGTACCCGGTAGGGCGCGGAGAGCGGGGGGCAGGTGGGCACGATCGCCCAAACGTTCCAGTAACGGCCCGTGGATATCAAACTTGACCACGCTGACCGAGGCCACGGGCATATCAATGCGATCGCGGAACCGGCCCAAGTCAATGCCCAGCAGACTACACAAAAGAATCCGGATAGTTGCCTTATGGGACACGACCAACACATTGCCGTCAGGATGCTGTTGCTCAATTTCGGCAATCACTAGGGAGGCGCGACTGGCTACCTGTACGGCTGTTTCCCCTTCTGTTGGTGGATTCCAGGCCGGTTCCGTTAACCAGCGCACGTAATCCTCTTCATACTGTTGCCGCACCTCCTGGGGGGATAAGCCTTCCCACTGGCCGTACTCAATTTCGCGTAAATCCTCCCGCAACTGCATTTCTAGACCGATCGCGTCACACAAGGGTTGGGCCGTGGCCACGGTGCGCCGCAGGGGACTGACATACACCGCCGCCCAGGGGAGATCCCGATAGGCGTTGGCAAAGGCTTGGGCCATTTGGGTCCCTACGTTGGTGAGGGCCATATCGAGGGCACCGCAGTAACCACCAGTACGGCTGGCTGTCGTTTCTCCATGTCGGAGAAAGTAAATGTTTAGGCTCATGTCTCCCTCTAGAAAGCGCAGATTACTGAACAGTAATCTCTCAGTTCGTAGTGCCGACTTCAGTCGGTACTTCCGATAAGCCTCAAACGACTACAGTCGTTCCTACAAGCGATCTCAAACGATTACAGTCGTTCCTACAAGCTTGGGTTTTAAACGCTCAGTCCGGCATCGGCTTGCACATAGGCTTTCAGCGCGATCGGGGTAGGTTGGGTATGCCAAATCTCCTCACAGTATTCCCGGATCGAGCGATCGGAGGAAAATTTACCCATCCGAGCCGTATTAAGAATCGACATCCGCGTCCACTGTTCCTGGTCCTGATAGGCTTGGCTGACCGTTGCCTGACAGTCAATGTAGGACTGGTAGTCGGCCAAAAGTAGGAAGGGATCATGGTAGATCAAGGAGTCAATTAAGGGACGGAACAATTGTGTATCGCCGTGGGAGAAATACCCGCCTGCCAAGAGATCTAAGATGGTTTTCAGTTGCTCATTACCCTGATAGTAATCCCACGGATTGTAGCCCCTGGCTTGTAGGTCATGTACTGCCTGGGCCGTGAGGCCAAATAGGAAGAAATTCTCAGCATCGGCTGCTTCGCGAATCTCAATATTAGCCCCATCCAGCGTGCCGATCGTCAGGGCACCATTCATGGAAAACTTCATATTGCCGGTTCCCGATGCCTCTTTACCCGCTGTGGAAATCTGCTCAGATAAATCGGCGGCAGGATATACCCGTTGGCCGAGGGTCACATTGTAGTCGGGCAGGAAGACTACCTTGAGGCGATCGTGAATATCTGGGTCATGGTTCACAACATCGGCAATACTGGTGATCAATTTAATGATCAACTTGGCCATAAAGTAACCGGGTGCTGCCTTACCACCAAAGATAAAGGTACGCGGAGGAACATCTAAACTAGGATCATGCTTGAGGCAGTGGTAGAGTGTCATGATATGCAACGCATTCAAGTGCTGTCGCTTGTATTCGTGAATCCGTTTGACTTGAATGTCAAATAGGGAGTCTGGACTAACAACAATGCCTGTTTTTGTTAGAATATAGGTGGCCAAATCATGTTTGATTGCTCGCTTAATTTGTCGCCATTCTTGCCGGAAATTTGCATCTTCAGTGAAGGGTTCCAGTTGACGCAAATCTTCCAAGTTCGTGAGCCAGCGATCGCCAATTTTTTGGGTAATCAGATCAGTTATACGGGGGTTGCTGAGGGCAATCCAGCGACGCGGTGTCACTCCATTGGTTTTGTTGCTGAACTTTTCGGGCCAAAGCTCATAAAAATCGCGTAGGGTATCCTGCTTTAACAGTTCCGAGTGCAGCGCCGCAACCCCGTTAATGGCATGGCTGCCCACGCAGGCCAGATGGGCCATCCGGACATAGCGTGGTTCCGATTCATCAATCAAGGAGATGCGGGCTAGACGGGCTTCATCTCCCAAATATTTGAGCCGGACTTGATCCAGAAATCGCTGGTTAATTTCATAAATAATTTCCAAGTGGCGCGGCAGGAGACTCCCAAACAAATCCACTGACCACTTCTCTAGGGCTTCCGGCAAGAGGGTGTGATTGGTAAACCCAAAGGTTTGCTGGGTAATGTCCCATGCCTTCTCCCACGGAAAGCGATGTTCGTCCACTAGGAGACGCATGAGTTCGGCAATGCCGATCGCCGGATGGGTATCATTCAATTGCACGGCAAAACGGGTATGGAAAGTGCCGAGACTTTTACCCGTATATAGATACATGCGAATCATGTCCTGAAGAGAACAGGAGACAAAGAAATATTGTTGTTCCAGGCGTAATTGTTTCCCTTGAATCGGTTCATCATTGGGATACAGGACTTTGGTGAGATTTTCAGAATAGACCTTCTGATCCACTGCACCGTAGTAATCCCCCACGTTGAACGTCTGGAAATCAAAGGATTCAGGAGCCTCGGCCCGCCAGAGGCGCAGGGTGTTGGCGGTATTGACGTGGTAGCCAACAATGGGGGTGTCATAAGGAATCCCCTTCACCACACGATCGGGAAGCCAACGACTCCGGTAGTGACCATCCTCATCGATATAGGCTTCGGTATGTCCCCCCAATTTGACTATCACCGCATATTCCGGGCGGGCGAGTTCCCAAGGGTTACCAAATTGCAGCCATTTATCGGTAATTTCAACCTGCCACCCATCCCGAATCTCCTGATCAAAGATGCCAAATTCGTAGCGAATGCCATAGCCGATCGCTGGGATTTCTAGCGTCGCCAGGGATTCCATATAACAGGCCGCTAAACGCCCTAGTCCCCCATTACCAAGGCCAGGTTCTTCTTCCTGTGCCAAGAGTTCATCCAGATCCAGCCCCGACGCGGTGACAGCTTGTTTGACCTGATCATAAATCCCTAAATTCAACAGGTTATTTCCCAGGTGTGGCCCTAGCAGAAACTCCGCTGACAGATAGGCAACCAGGGAGCAGTTCACTTTTTTGAGAGGGAAAAAGGTTCAAGGCAACCATTCAGGAA
>JBBILC010000187.1:0-6893 GCA_037445115.1 Coleofasciculaceae cyanobacterium bin_20 | reverse complement strand
AGAAAAGCTTCTGGCAAGACATCTACACCTATCAGGAGGAAACCAATATGCCTTACGTCACTAGCCTCGAACGCATTGCTAAGGAAGAGGGCATCCGGGACGGGGTGCTTGCCAACATCGATGTGGTGTTGGAAGTGAAATTTGGTGAGGCAGGTTTGCAACTGTTGCCGGAAATCCGGGCGATCGACTCTGTAGATACCCTGCAAATGATTCTGCAAACGCTCCGCACGGCCAACGCCCTCGACGAAATCCGTCAGTTGTACACGCCCTGAACCATTGCTCCTGACAATGGGATCGGGCAGTTGCCAGGGGCTGATCATTAATACTGACCGAAGCCCTGGCGCACGGTATCAGGATTTAGGAGTTGACGCTCCATAACCTCAACAACCCCTTCGTCTTCCATCCCGTCAACCAGTTCAAAGACAACAACCCATCGTTAGCCGTAACCTTTTCGCGCCCAGTTAACCACTGCTCAAAACACCAGCGTAGGGTTGGGGGCACGTAAGCATTAGATAGCAATCCTGAATGAATTTTGAGAAGAAGCCAAGGTAAAATCACCACCCTAAGGTATCCTATAGAGGCTACTCTCATGAATGACTTGAGATTGCTAGATATAGCTCCCTATGTGGAGCGATCGTCATCCCGTTCTAGCCATTAAACACCTGCAACAACCAGCGATTAATCTCACCATCTGCCTCCGTTTGACTGCGCCTTAGCGCCGCTTCCACTAGGGCAATGTCCAATCCCGGCAGCACCTGCGAGGCCCGAATCTGCTTACTGCCCCATCCGCCACCACAAAAGCAATGACTTCACCGCGATCGACATCCACCACCCAGTATTCCCTGATCCCCAATTGTTCATAGAGTAGCCGCTTGCGGCCAATATCATCACTCGTTGTAGACGCAATTTCAACCACCAGATCCGGCGCACCATACTCATTCACATCAATCGGTTTTGAGATTTTAAGGGGAATGCGGAACGTTTCACCAATATAAAATGCCATATCGGGTTGGCATTCTCGCACCCCCTGTTTGCGAAAACTGCCATTGGTAAATCCCTTGAGTCGAATGTTTCTGACTGTACCGTAGAGGCTAACCGTTTGCGCAAGAATTGTATTATCTTGACTGTGCCCTGAGCCAATCGGCATCGTCTCAATCCGCATCGAGTCGTTGTCATAATAAAAGCGGGCTTTTTCCAGATTTGGCGAGTCACCCAGTGCTAAAAACTCCTCCCAACTGGCTTTTACCCAGGTATCCGTGACTAAATTGATCGGTCTCGGTGAGGTGTTAACTATTTTCTATGCTCCTGTTCCCCTTGACTCGGTTCCCCTTGACTACCCCAGGTTGCTGATGACCCTACCCCTGCAATAATCTCAGTGTACGCGACCTCGTTGGTGAGGTTGGCGCAAAAGCCCAGCGCGCGATCGCTCCCCGACACAACCAGAAGTCACTTGCAGGCTGACAGATGATGTCCCTATCTCGATCAGAGATTGCCCAATTACAGCGATCGCTCCTCGCTTGGTATACCCAATGCGGACGGGACCTCCCCTGGCGACAGACCTGTGATCCCTATGCGATCTGGGTTTCTGAGATCATGTTGCAACAAACCCAAGTGCAAACGGTCATCCCCTACTATCATCGCTGGCTCGATCGCTTCCCCACGGTCGAGGCACTGGCGCAGGCGGATCAACAAGCCGTTCTGAAACTCTGGCAAGGCTTGGGCTACTATGCCCGTGCCCGCAATCTCCATCGGGCTGCACAGCAGATCGTCCAGCTACATGGCGGTGTTTTCCCCACGGCGATCGACACCGTATTAACCCTACCGGGGATTGGCCGCACGACGGCGGGGGGCATTCTCAGCGCGGCGTTTAATCAACCCACCCCGATCCTGGATGGGAATGTGAAGCGGGTATTGGCGCGACTGGTGGCCCTAGCGGTCCCCCCCAAGCAGGCGCTCACCCAACTGTGGCAGGTGTCGGAACAGGTCCTCGATCGCCAGCACCCCCGCGCGTTTAACCAAGCCCTGATGGATCTGGGGGCGACCCTTTGCACTCGGCATCACCCGGCGTGTCACCGCTGTCCCTGGCAGTTGCCCTGTGGCGCGTACAATCAAGGAAAACAAGCTGAGATCCCGATGACTGAACCGCGATCGCCCTTACCCCATAAGCACATTGGTGTGGCCGTAATCTGGAATGACCAGGGCCAAATCCTCATCGATCGCCGTCCCCAGGATGGCCTGCTGGGCGGGCTGTGGGAGTTTCCGGGGGGGAAGCAGGAACCCAATGAGACCATTACCACCTGCATCGAACGGGAAATTCAGGAAGAGTTGGGAATCGCGATCCGGGTGGGGGAACCCTTGATGACGCTGGACCATGCCTATACCCACTATCGCGTTACCCTGCACGTCTACCAATGTCAGTACCTCAGTGGGGAGCCGCAGGCGATCGGCTGTGAGGAGGTGCGCTGGGTCACGTTAGAGGAATTAGATGACTACGCCTTTCCCCAGGCGAATGTGAAGATTATCGCAGCCCTGCGTCAGACGCACTAACTGACAAGGTTGGTAGAATATAAGCCATTGCCTGGTTAGCATCAAAATCAGTGACCCATCATGACCAAAGTAGAACATATTCAAGCTGAAATTGAGACCCTTACGCAGGATGAGTTTATCCAATTACGTGAGTGGTTCGCTGAGCAAGATTGGTTACGCTGGGATAGACAGCTTGAGGCTGATGTGGCTACTGGGAAGCTAGACTTCTTGATCGCAGAAGCCATGACTGCTAAAGCTAAAGGGGAATTACAGGATCTCTAAGTGCATCGAACAACACCCCAGTTTTGGCAGCGCTTTTATGCACTGCCCGATCCCGTCCAGCGCATAGCCCGTAAAAATTATGATCTACTGAAAGTTAACCCCTCTCATCCCTCCCTAAACTTCAAGAAGGTAGGACAGTATTGGTCAGTAAGGGTTGGGTTAAGTCACAGGGCATTAGCCATTGAGGAGGGTCCTGACTTTATCTGGGTATGGATAGGTGGTCACAACGAATATGATCGATTGCTCCGCTAGCTTTCATGAACCGATCGCAGCTTTCCGGCTGACCAACCCCAATGAACCGCATGGCGAAAAAGACACGCTGCCCGGATCGAGCACTTCAGATCTAGGTTTCTGGATAAGTTGGCGACCTGCGGGCTTGGGGACACGCTACTATTGACAAGTATTCTCAAAAAATGGCTTATCGCGGGGAGGCCGATCGCGCTTCCCCCTGGCCGCTACCCTCACCATGAATCAGCCGCGCTTTTGGAAAAATCTACCTGCTCCTGTACGAATGCTGGTTCGCCCAATGTTGCTCCTTGCCTTGGGGCTACATGTATTGATCCTGCTGTTGCCCTTGCCCAGTGAACCAGAGCCAGAGCCAGAACCGGAGCCAGAGCTTTTGCCAGAGGAACAGACGATTAAGGTGGTACCGGCTCCCAATCGGGCGATCGCGCCACCCACACCCACACCCAAGCCCGCTGCCCCCGCGCCGACTGCAACGCCTGCGCCTGCCCAACCCGCGCCATCCCCACCGCGATCGCAGCCAGCCTCACCCCCGATCGTGACCTCGCCGCCCCCACCAGTGAGCGATCGGCCTGCGCCCGCGACCAGCCCCAGTCCCTCGGAGCCGGAAGGGGTGCCTAGCCCTGCGGCGATCGACTTGACACCGCCTCCGCCTGAGCTAACATCGCCAGCGGCAGAGGTCACGGGCGCGTTTGATGAGTTTCCTAACCCAGAAGGGGTAGTGGCGGGCTGTTTAGGACTCAACGAGTGTCAACAGGCGGAGGGGGTTCGCCTGACCCGCTTGGTGCAGGATTTACAGGCGGCATTGGCGCGTCAGGGCTATGCAGTAACTGCCTTGGATCTGGATAGTGATCAGGGGCGACGGGTGTTTGAGGTGACCAAGGGAGATGAAAAGCGCTACCTCAATCTGTTTTCAACGCCGGAGGGGGCGGTTTACCTATTGGCGAAGCAAATCCTCACGTTGGCAGAGGTGCAGGCAATGGCCGCATCCCGTCAAGCATTGGTCTCCCTGGTGCAAGGGGTGTCTAACCAGCAGGCGAGGGGACAGGACTTTACCCAACCCGATGCCTTTTTTACGGAAATGGGTCTACGGGAAGGGCTAGAGCCGTTTTTGCCATTGGTGGCAAACCAAACGCCCGATCGCCTCTTCAGCACCCAACTCGCCCCCCAACTCCAGCAACAGGGGTTTACCGTGGCCCCTTTACCGGACTATGGCGGCGGTCCCCTCTACCAAGTGCAGCAAGGCGCGTTAGTATACTATCTGAGTCTGGTCCCGGCGGCTGGCGGACAAGGAGCGATCGTCACCCTTTGGTCGCAATTGCCTAGACCGTCATCCTAATTAATTGACCGGAGCGGAGAGTCCATGCATCCATTACATTCCTTGAGAACTGTAATCATCACCGCTTCCGATGCTCAATATTTCGATTTAGCCCAAGGGACTATCCTTTCGATTTTAGAAGCTCCAAAGACAGGTGAAATTTCGATTGGTTTTTTAGACCTTGGCTGTACGGTAGAGCAGCTTGCTTGGCTCAAGCAGAGGGTTGATTCTATCCAGAAGCCCATCTGGCATTTTGATTTTCCTGATCAAAGCGAAACTCCTGATTATATTAAAGGATTGTTGGTACGTCCCTTCCTACGACAGTATTTCCCAGGCTTTGATATTTATTTTTGGATTGATGCTGATGCCTGGATTCAAGACTGGTCAGCAGCAGAGTTGTATATTCATGGCGCGGCTCGAAGAAAAGGATTAGCAATTGTTCCAGAATATCATCGTGCTAGTCAACAGCTTTATGGGGGGTTGCCCAATTTCTGGAGATGGATTTACGATCGCTACCTAGAACACTTTAACGAAGACATTGCCCAAAAACTACACAGCTATCCTCTCTGTAATGCCGGTATTTTTTCTCTCCATAAGGAGGCCAAACACTGGGAGTTATGGGAAAAGTATCTCCGAGAGGTTTTACAAAAGCCTAGTCAAAAAATGATCAAGATGTCAGATCAGTTTGTGCTGAATTTCTTGATTTATGAGTGCGGACTATTTAACGATACCGAAATTCTGCCTGCATGGTGTAATTGGATTTTTAATGCCCTACCAGCTTGGGATAAAGATCAAGAAAAGCTGGTTGAGCCTTATCTACCCCATCACCCTATTGGGATTCTCCATCTGGCAGGTCGTCAGAGCCTTAGCAACATTAAACTTCAAACGACTGATGGTAGTGTCGTTGAACTGAGTGTAAGATATCAACCAAAGCAGAAAACTGTTACCCGATCGCAATCTAATTTTGAGCCAATCCAAAATATGACGCATCTCCAAAGTCGTTGGGACTATGTTTCTCCGGGATTTCAGGTAGTTAATCCAGATGTTGCCTTTCCCAATATGAAGGTTGGCCAAGCAGATTCCAGTCAGTGGAAATATCTTCGCTGGCAAATTCCTCATAATTGGTATGTTGACCAACGATATCCCCATATTGGTTTTTTGAGTCGTGATGAGGCACATATTCTTTATAACAATGCCTTGCAATTTCGCGGGAAGAAAGCGTTAGAAATTGGCTGTTGGATGGGATGGTCAGCCTGTCACCTCATGCTGGCTGGTGTTGAGCTAGATATTATTGATCCGATTTTAGCGAATCCAGACGTTCGTGCCAGTGTGGTAAGCTCTCTGCAAACCGCCTGTCAAGCGGCTGGTATCAGTGGACAATTTGTGTTAGCCCCTGGCTATAGTCCGCAAAAAGTGGAGGAATTAGCCCTACAGCAGGGTAGAAGATGGCCCCTCATCTTTATTGATGGTGAACATGGGGCACCCGGTCCCCTCAATGATGCGATCGCCTGCGAAAAATATGCCGAAGCGGACGCAATGATCCTCTTTCATGACCTCGCGGCTCCTGACGTTGCCCAAGGTTTAGACTATTTTCGCGATCGGGGCTGGCACACCATGATTTATCAAACGATGCAAATTATGGGTGTGGCTTGGCGGGGCAATGTTCAGCCGGTACAACACCAGCCCGATCCCAAAGTAGCTTGGACTTTACCTGATTTCCTGCAAGGGTATCAAATTAGCGGTATATCGGCATCACCCTATCCCAATCATAATCGTGGTGTTGAGTCGGGTAGCCAAGGGGAATTTCATGAACTTGTTGAGAAGATACGTCCCTTCTCATTGCTGAGTGAGGCTCGTCTTTATAACTTATACACTCAATCCAAAGAGATCTGTCTCAGGAATTTACCAGGAAATTTCGTTGAATGTGGTGCCTATAAAGGGGGCGCAGCGGCTCTACTGGGAGTCGTCATCAAACGATATAGCACACAGCCACGCAAGGTGTATGCCTTTGACACCTTTGAAGGGATGCCTGAACCCACAGAGATTGATAAACACCAAAATATCCCCGCAAATCAAACTGGCTATGGTGTTGGGACTTTGAAAGCACCGATCTCGGAAAATATTGCGAGAATTTGTCAACTCTTGGATGTCCAAGATCTTGTCATTCCGGTCAAAGGATTATTCGCACAAACTTTACCGATTTACAAATCCACGATCGGCGATATCTCGCTTTTACATGCCGATGCTGACTGGTATGAATCAACAATGGATATTTTTAATCATTTGTATGCCCAAGTCATTGAAAATGGCATTATCCAGGTGGATGACTATGGCCACTGGGAAGGCTGTCGTCAGGCTATTCATGACTTTGAACACGCCCAGGGAACCCAGTTTAACCTGCATCAGATTGACTACTCAGGGGTTTGGTTTACTAAACCATGACCTTGGTCTGACTCAGACTTACAGCCGTTCCCTCTCTAATGAAGTACTGTCAAGCCTTGTGAACAAGGGGCTTAAGCCCCTT
>JBBILC010000186.1:0-6914 GCA_037445115.1 Coleofasciculaceae cyanobacterium bin_20 | reverse complement strand
GCACCCCCAAGCCCGACGACGGATGTCTTGTCCGAGGGGACTGATGCCGCGACGCCGACTTCCCAACTGCCCCTGATGCCTACTGCTACGCCCGCTGTCTCCGGTAAGGCTAATTTAGCCCGGTGGTTGTTCTGGAGTTTTGCATTTGTCATTGCCACCACGGCTTCTGCCACCCTGGGGGCAGTCCTCATGCTCATGACGCCCCTGCCGCCGCTCGGCTTAGTCAACTCATCAACAGCCGGACGTCCGGCTAATCCCTGGCGTGGCGGGTTCCAGTATCGCTTGACTCGCCCTGTTCAGGTACTGGTGATGGGCATCGATCGTGTGCCGGATGTGCCGCCGGATTCGCCCGAAGTCTTTACGGGGCGAAGTGACACCATGTTGCTGCTGCGTTTTGATCCCAATGACTACTCCCTGAGTGTATTGTCCATCCCCCGCGATACCCAGGTACAGATCCCTGGCGTGGGCCTGACCAAGATTAACCATGCAAATGCGTTGGGCGGACCGGCCCTCACGGCACGGGTGGTTAGCCGGGAGTTGGGCGATATTGCCGTCGATCGCTACATTCGGGTGAGTACGGATGCTCTGCGGGAACTGGTTGATTTGTTAGGGGGGGTGGAGGTCTTTGTCCCCAAGGCCATGTCCTATACAGATAGGACCCAAAAGCTAGACATTAATCTGGATCAAGGCTGGCAAACCCTGAATGGCGATCAGGCAGAACAGTTTGCCCGATTTCGGGGTACAGCTTATGGTGATATTGGCCGCGTCCAGCGACAGCAGGTCTTGCTATCGGCCCTGCGACAACGCTTAATCAGTCCAACGGTCTTACCGAAATTGCCAGAAATCGCCCGTTTAATGCAGCGCTATCTGGACACCAACCTGAGCTTGGAGGAAACCCTGGCCCTAGTGAATTTTGGGCTAAAGCTGGATGGAGACAGTGTCAAAATGGTGATGTTGCCAGGGCGTTTCAGTGATCCGAGTGAATTTGCCGCTAGCTATTGGTTAGTCGATGCCGATCGCCGTGATCGGGTGTTGCAGAGCTACTTCAAGATCACCCCCAGTCGGGATCTTTGGCGCACAACCCCCACCCTGGCTGACGATCGCGAACACGCGACCGCCCTACGGATTGCGGTCCAAAACGCATCGGGGCAACCGGATGTGGGACATCGGGTGGCGGACTATCTCCAGGAAAAGGGGTTTGATCACGTCTATGTGATTGAGGATTGGCCCGATACCCTCCGCCAGACAGAAATTATTGCCCAACAGGGGGACCTACAAGGGGCCGATCGCCTCCAGAAACTCCTGGGCCACGGACGGGTGGAGGCAGCGTCGATCGGGGATATTGAGTCCGATATGACGATTCGGGTGGGGGCCGATTGGCCGGAAGCCCCGAAAACCCCTTTAGGGCCAGATGAATTGAGCCAATGGCATTGATCCTAAGCGCGTCTGAGGACTGTAGATGCTGAGTAACAATCCTTCCCCCCGCACGATTGCCACCCTCGATCGTGCCCTGGTTGATCGGCCCGATCGGCCACCTGTGATCCTGTTGGATGCCGTCGGTACCCTGTTTGGTGTCCGTGACAGCGTGGGGATGGTCTACCAGGGGGTGGCCAGCCAGTTTGGCGTTGAGATCGATGCACTGAGGCTCGATCGTGCCTTTGTTCAAGCCTTTGCCGCCGCTCCCCCAATGACTTTCCCAGGGGGTGAACCAGATACCCTCTACCAACAGGAGTTCCAATGGTGGCAAACCCTGGCCATTGAGACCTTTGACGCAGCAGGCTACCTGGAGCAGTTCCAAGACTTTGGCGTCTTCTTCCAGGCGCTCTATGACCACTTTGCCACTGCCCAGCCCTGGTTTGTCTATCCGGAAGTACCGACGACCCTGGCCCAGTGGCGAGAGGCCGGGATTCAACTGGGCGTGCTGTCCAATTTTGATTCACGGCTCTTTACGGTGCTAGAAACGCTGGGGCTAGCAGAATTTTTCACAACGGTGACCATTTCCACGGCTGCCGGTGCGGCCAAACCCGATCCCCTGGTGTTCGCGATCGCCCTCCAGAAGCATGAGTGTCCCCCTGCCAAGGCCATTCATATTGGCGATAGCTACCGGGCCGACTACCAGGGTGCCCAGCAGGCAGGGCTACAGGCGTTTTGGCTCCGGCGACAAAATTATTGAGCCTTAGGCATAGCCGTTTATAAAAAAACCCGCCAAAATGGGCGGGGGTTGTTGTGAGAAGAGTGGCGGTTGAGCGCTCGTAGCGTTGACCGCCTTTTTTTATCCTCACCCAGACACACCAAAATTGGGTTATGTTCCGGAAATATAAAGTTTTATAACCTGATCCAGCCCTGAAGGTCTTGCCGCCAAAACAGTAGCGAAAATCACTAACCTCAGGTTAACGTTAAAAGCGAGAACCTTAAGTATGGCTTAACAATCCTGGCGACATCCCTGGAAACAACAATTCCCCAACCCACCCCTCCCGTGCGGCTGCTTGGCCTACCGGACTGTCCTTCACTGGCTTTAGGAGAGACAATAGAAGCACGGTCCCAGGTTGTGTTTACTGGTCCGCCGAGGGGGGGTAGCCAAAGCCGTCACCCCACCCAGGTTGGTCGTAAGTCATGCCGATCGGCAGCGCGCTGTCTGCAACCGGTCCCCTCCCCCACTGCATCTTTTGCCCAACTGTTGCTCTTAACGCCCTTACTCTAAATCTATGATGCCTCATCAGCCTGTTCGCGTCGCCTCTGCACCAGCGAATCTCCCCGATCTCGCAACCCCTGCCCTGCCCGCGTCTGTTCACGTAGGCTCTCAACCAGCGCATCCCAGGGCGTCATTGCCACCGCATCGCGCCGATAAACCGGAAGAAGCTTGCGGGGTGTTTGGGGTCTATGCCCCTGGGGAGGATGTCGCCACCCTAACCTATTTTGGCCTGTATGCCTTGCAGCACCGGGGTCAGGAATCAGCGGGTATTGCGACATTTGATACGATCGGCTCCGCATCAACCCGGATCTATGTTCACAAGGATATGGGCCTGGTTTCCCAGGTTTTTAGTGAAACCATCCTCAAAACCTTGCCGGGATATTTGGCGGTGGGCCATACTCGCTACTCGACCACGGGATCGAGCCGGATTGCCAATGCTCAACCGGCGATCGTGGAAACGCGCCTCGGTACCCTTGCCCTTGCCCACAATGGCAACCTGGTCAATACCACTGAACTCCGGACACAACTGGAGCAACAGCAGTGTGACCTGAAAACAACGACGGACTCAGAATTGATTGCCCTGACGATCGCCCAGGAAGTCGATACCGGCAAGGATTGGCTGGAGGGGGCAATTAGCGCGTTTAACCAATGTCGGGGAGCTTTTAGCCTCGTGATCGGCACCCCAGCGGGATTAATCGGCACCCGTGATCCCAACGGCATTCGTCCGCTGGTGATTGGCACGTTGAACCAGGGAGAATTGAACTCGGCTCCGGCCTATGTGCTAGCGTCGGAAACCTGTGCCCTGGATATCGTCGGGGCGGAATACCTACGGGATGTGGAACCGGGTGAAATGGTCTGGATCACCGAAGCTGGGTTAGCCTCATTCCATTGGGTAGCCCAACCCCAACCCAAGCTCTGTATTTTTGAGATGATCTACTTTGCCCGTCCCGATAGCGTCATGCAGGGGGAGAGTCTCTATAGCTATCGGATGCTGCTGGGTCGCCAGTTGGCGCGGGAATCGGCGGTGGATGCGGATATGGTGATTGCGGTGCCCGATTCTGGCGTGCCTGCGGCGATCGGCTTTTCCCAGGAATCCGGTATCCCCTACGCTGAGGGTTTGATCAAAAATCGTTATGTGGGCCGCACCTTTATCCAACCCACCCAATCGATGCGGGAAAAGGGCATTCGCATGAAGCTTAACCCCCTACGGGATGTCCTCCAGGGGAAACGGGTGATTCTGGTGGATGATTCGATCGTGCGGGGGACCACCAGCCGCAAAATTGTGAAAGCGTTGCGGGAAGCAGGCGCAACCGAAGTCCACATGCGCATTTCATCGCCGCCCGTCACCCATCCCTGTTTCTATGGCATTGACACCGATAACCAGGATCAACTGATTGCCGCCACGCGATCGGTGGCAGACATTGCGCAACAAATTGAGGTAGACAGTCTGGCCTACCTGTCCCAGGCAGGGATGCTGAAGGCGACCCAGGATAACCCGGAACATTTCTGTACCGCTTGCTTTAACGGTCATTATCCGGTCCCGGTGCCCGAACCCTTGCAGCGATCGAAGCTCATCCTGGAGAAAACACCCGCGATGACCGTATAGTTGCGTCAGATCCCCCATGTCCTTTGACAATCTTTGTAAACTCCTGGCCGAAAAATACCCAGACCGGATCGCGGCTTGGCTTCTCGGCGAGGCCCCCCAACGCGTGAGCGTCCTCAAAACCGAACTCAGCATCGAACCCCTCCGGGCTGACGCCGTGGTGTTCCTGCGCACTCCAAACCGGATTTTGCATCTGGAGTTCCAAACCCTGCTCCAGTCAGATCCGCCCCTGCCCCTGCGCATGCTGGACTATTGGGTGCGCCTGTATCGCCGCTATCGGATGCCCGTTACTCAAGTGGTGGTTTTACTCCTGCCCCCGCCAGCAGATATGGTGATTGAAACTTGCTTTGCCTGCGAGGGGACCGTCCATCCCTATCAGGTTCTTTGCCTTTGGGAGCAGGACCCCCAACCCCTGCTGGCTGATCCGGCCCTACTCCCCTTTGCTGTTTTGATCAATCAGCCTGATCCAGAGCAATGGCTAAGCCAAATCGCCCAACGGGTGCGTCAGTTAGAATCAGAGCCAGAACGGCAACAAGTTTCTACTTACGTGCAATTATTAGCTGGCTTAAAATTTGACAAGGGGTTAATCCGTCAGATTTTTCGGGAGGGGATTATGCGCGAATCGGTCATTTATCAAGAGATTTTCCAAGAGGGTGAACTCAAGGGTCGCCAGGAAGGTCGCCAGGAAGGTCGCCAGGAAGGTCGCCAGGAAGAGGCAGCCGCATTAATCCTGCGGATTTTAACCCATCGCTTTGGTGAGGTTCCCGCCCCGGTACAGGCATGGGTCCAAGAGTTAACCGTCGAGCAATTGGAGGCATGGGTTGATGTGGCCTTAACGGCCCCCTCAATTGCGGCTTTAGGGGAACTCCCCGATTCTGCTCTGGAGGCGCGGCGCGAACGGGATGCATCGTAATCAGGTTTGGATAAACCGTTATGCTTAGCTGGGCGATCGGGACAAGATCGGGCTTAAGCAGGGAGCCAACCTTGTGGCAGCTAGGACCAAGGGGCCGTCGGGACCCAGTTGCCAAGGCCCGCAGTCGTCCGATAAGCTGAACCTCAATCCTGACCCGCATCTGAACCCAAATACTTGTGACGCCAACTACGCCCAAACGTCTGTTAATTGCCGCTAGCGGTACCGGGGGGCATCTTTTCCCAGCTTTAGCGGTTGCCGAAGCGCTTCCTGATTATGAGATCACCTGGTTAGGGGTGCCCGATCGCCTGGAGGTTGACCTGATCCCTCCCCACTATCCCCTGAAAACGGTCGCGATTGGGGGAATTCAGCAACGGCTGGGACTCTCAACCCTGGGGCTGCTGGGGCGTATGGCGCTGGCCACGGTGCAGATTCGGCGTTGGTTAAAACAGGGACAGTATTGTGGCGTGTTTACGACCGGGGGCTATATTGCGGCTCCGGCAATTTTGGCGGCGCGATCGCTGGGGTTACCGGTGGTGTTGCATGAGTCGAATGCGATTCCCGGCAAGGTCACGACCTGGCTGAGTCGCTGGTGTACGGTGACGGCGATCGGCTTTGCGCAGGCGGCGGCCCGGTTGCCCCAGGCGCAAACAGTGACCGTGGGCACGCCCGTGCGATCGCAGTTTTTCCAATCCACCCAAGCGCCGTTACCGTTGGCAGTGCCTGATGATGCGCCCTTGCTTGTCGTTGTGGGGGGAAGTCAGGGGGCCGTTGCGGTCAATCAATTGGTGCGCCAGTGTGCCCCAGCCTGGTTAGACGCGGGGATTTGGGTCGTGCATCTGACGGGGGAGCAAGACCCCGATCGCACGGTATTGCAGCATCCCCATTATCTGGCCTTGCCGTTTTCGGATCAGATGGCGAGTTTGTTAATGCGGGCAAATCTGGCGATTAGTCGGGCGGGGTCAGGTAGTTTAACCGAGTTAGCGATTACGGGAACGCCGTCAATTCTCATTCCCTATCCCTATGCCGCCGAGGATCACCAAACCTATAACGCCCAAATTTTTGCCGATGCGGGTGCAGCATTGTGGCTACCGCAAAGTCAATTAACCCCAGTTTTATTGCAGGAAAAGGTCCTCAGTTTGCTCCACGATAAGAGGGCGTTAGCTCAGATGGTTGATCGGGCACGGGCGATCGCAGTTCCCGACAGTGCCCAACAGGTCGCGCATCTGATTAAACAGTTATCTTAAAATTAAAGGGCACCTCGATTAATTAACATGGGGGCCGTTCAACTGCCCCAGCCGACAAGATTACCTGGGTTGTCAGCGCAAGATTTATATTTTCGCGGTCCTCTCAACCAGTTCTTAAAGTCTTACGCTGTAGCGTCATCAGTCGCTCAGGGCAGGATATTGGCCAAATTCTAGGGGGGAGCAACAACAGTCGCTTAATGGGCTTGGAACTCGATCACACTTTTTTTGAGCGTGATCTGATACTGGTTGAGGAAATCCTGCCCCAAAAGACCCATGTCCTCATCTGAGGCCACGATCGCGACCCGCAGATTCTTCATCACCCGCCCGTTGACCGTAATGGCTTGCACCTGCCCCATCGGCAACACCACCAGTTCCCCACTGGCCACCCGAAAGGTTTCGGTTTCCTTCGGTTCAACCTGAAGTGCCTCAGCCATTGTCTGGGTAATCGTGGTAATACTTGCC
>JBBILC010000185.1:0-6944 GCA_037445115.1 Coleofasciculaceae cyanobacterium bin_20 | reverse complement strand
CCCTCCGCCTTCCCACGGAGAGGAACAGCCGCGCGATCGTCATTAAGGATACAATTTGCAACCTGATCTGAGCACTTTTAAAAAGAACTATTAAGAATCGCTGCGAGGTGTTGAACTAGTCGCTCCGGCTGGGCAGTCTGAGCATAGATTCAAAAGAGAGTGTCTGCTCACCCAGATCTATTGCACCCTAAGGGTGTTGCTGCGAGAATTTTCCGCCGAGTTGGCATCCTGCCCTTAACCGAGCGATTTCCCCAGCAGTACTACCACACCTTGTCTGTCCTCTTACTGAGTTGATGATTTCTATGCATACCCTCAACCACACGCTGGAAAAGAATGTTCTGGATGCCGATGGACGCTACCTATCGCTGAAGGAACTGCAACCGCTAGAGCAGTATGTGGAAACCTATCGCACTCGGCTCGACACATACCACAAACTGCGGGAGCACAGCGAACAATTGGTGATTACGGCTCTGCGGAAACTGGCGCAGGTCCATCCAGAGGTGATCCAAAAACATGGCCAGCGGTGCAAGTATGATATGGCCGAGGTCCTGCGCTATATTGCCCTCTCCGTCCTCCGTGATGATGAAATCTTCTTCAAGGAGCAGATGATCGTCTGGCTCGATACCATCTTGCTGGCCCATAAACGCACCGCTCATTGCAGTACCGCCTACCGCTATCTTCAGGATGCTATTAACGAAACCCTGCCCAGTCAGGATAGTGGACTGATTCATCCCTATATTGATGTGGTCATCTCGGCGCTACAAGCCCATGCTTAGGTCATCAGGGAACGCAGGTTAAGGACGTTTGCATCTGCCGATACCCTCATTTCGGTCTACCCACCTAAGGAGTAACGATCATGATGTCTGAATATCACTTCACCCCAATCACGGTTAACCGCTACTCAACCCGTGCTGAACGGCAGACCGCCCTTGTGCAAATTTATCGGCAGGTGCTAGAACGTCAACCCTACGCCTATGAGCGTAAGATTCTCGCCCAAGCTGAAGCCGATTTTTTATCGGACAAAATTGGCGTTCGTCGTTTCCTCAAGATTTTGGCCCATTCCGAGGTTTATCTCAATTCCTTCTATCACAATTCCTCCAATTTGAAGTTTTTGGAATTGTGCTTTAAGCACTTCATGGGACGGGCACCGATCGATCAAGAGGAAATCCGTCACTACTCGGATATCTTAATGCACGGGGGGGTTGGTAAATGTATCACCGCCATCCTCGACTCAGAGGAATACCGCCACTTCTTTGGCTGCTTTACGGTCCCCTATCCCCGCGAATCGACCTTCTATCCGTCGGTTACGGCCTATCTGGAGACACAAACCCTCAATCATGAGTTGATCAAGCAGCGGGGAAGTGTGGTGCCCACTATCTACTGGCATTTGTTGGGGCTGAATTGCAGTGCGGGGGCTTGTGACCATCCGGAGGTTGTGGAAACTCTTAACCCGCCTCCTTCGCCCACGGCGGATCACCTGGAAGCAGAACTCCTCAGCCTGCTGCAATCCCTGGATTCAGCCGAGAAGGCCCGTGAGGCCGCCCAAAAGCTTTCACCGCAGCAAAAAGCGGCATTGCGCAGTTTGATCCGTTAAGCCCAAGGTATACCGATCTAGCTCAGGGGTAACCCAAAATTCTGAATTAGTCAAAATTCCGAATCAGTTGTGGATAGCCACACGAAACACCACTCCTCATGGCGGGGCGTGGTGTTTTTTTATGTCAGCTATGCCAGCCCGATCGCGGTTCTGATCAGGCAACGCTTGTCGTGCTGGCTCTAGCTCGCGTTGGCTAAAGTCGTGACTACCAACATGGCGAAACGTTAGGTTTACGGTATCTAGTCTTCATCAAGGGGTAATCCTAGGCGGACCTTCCCTTTGCCAAAGTAGCGGCCAAACTGTAACTCATAGACCTCATCCTCATCCTGGGTTTCCAGTTCCAGGTCCGATCGCGGGTAGCCTACACACAGCAGCGCATAGCCTTCCTGCTGTAACTGGGGGGATAGGCCCATTGCCTCCGGTTGATAGATGTCGCCCGCAATAATGCGAACAGCACAACTGGTACACGCCCCATTCCGGCAGGCAAAGGGCAGGGTGACTCCCTGGTGTTCCAGGCTGTGAAGGATGTAGCGATCGTCGGGGATTTGGACGCAGTGGTGGGTATCGGTAAAGCGATCGTGGATCTTGACGGTATACGTGGCAGTCATGCTGGGCATTGGGTTAAGTGGGCCGATGTTATCTGGATAGGTGCCGAATCAGGGCTTCACTAGTTCACGCCTAGCAATTCAACATCAAATACAAGGGTGGCATTGGGGGGAATCACACCGCCAGCCCCCCGCGCCCCGTAGCCTAAATCAGCAGGAATAATCAGCTTGCGACGCCCCCCCACTTTCATGCTGGCAACTCCCTCATCCCAGCCCTTAATGACCTGGCCAACACCAATCGTGAACTGGAAGGGCCGCCCCCGATCGCGAGAGCTATCGAACTGTTGGCCGTCGGTTAAGGTCCCCGTGTAGTGTACGGTGACGAGATCGCCAGGTTGGGGGTTGGGGCCATCCCCTACTTGTAAATCTTCGTACTGGAGGCCAGAGGGGAGGGTTACGATCGAGTCATCAGCAGTCACAGGTTCATCTCCAGGCGCGTTAGCAGTGGTGGTTTCTTTCGGGGCTTGCGCGATCGTCACGGGTTCAGGAGTGGCTGAGGGCGCATCGGATGTTTCAGGGGGACGGGGCGGGGGAGTGGCTGCGGCAGCATTGATTATCTGAACCGCTGCGGGCCGATCGGAGTTGGTGTCGGCGATCGCCGGTTGGCGATCGCCGATCAGTTGGGCGGCAATCAATACGACACAACAAACAACCATCACACTAATACTGATTAAAATTTCGCGCACAATGGCTTCTCCTTGACGCATGGTTTATCCAAATTGCAGTGGACCAAGGGGGCTATTTCCACAGACGGTTTTCCAGGTCACGGACCTGCCGTTCTAGGCGATCGATACGCCCACGCAACTCATCCATTTCTGACTGATTAGCGACACCAATATCCTGGAGCGTGTTTTTGAGTAACCGTTGCATCTGACCTTCGAGGTTGCCTTGCTCGGCCTTAAACTGGCTCATGAAGTCATCTACAAAGGTTTTGGCCTGCTCCGGGTCAAGTTGTCCAGTTTTCACCCATTCATCACTCACCTCACGGATCTTCTCCGCTACCAAGGAGGTGGTGCCAATCCCAATCATCAGCAGTTGTTTGAGTAGGTTATTACTATCCATACACAGTTCCTATCGACAGGCGACGAGGGAAAGGGAGGTCTTGCCCCTGTCTGTCCGTCTTCGTGGGGTAAAGGTCCTGTTCCATTGTGGGATATCTTGGGGCGTTGTGGCAGGTTCTCCGTCGTATTTGGATGCGAAACAGCGGGCAGGCGCGACGCCTACCCCACAAGGCGAGACCTTTGAGTGTGGGATAGCGGGGTGCGAAACAGCGGGCAGGCGCGACGCCTACCCCACAAGGCGGGACCTCTGAGTATTGGTTGAGCTGAGGTTAGGTCAGCGATCGGCCGTCTAAGCGCCGCACCGCAATCACGGCTGGTTTAGGGGGATCATTGGTGGCTTTTCCAGGCCAGTTGGAGCCGATCGGGACCTGTCGGGACTGGAGAAATTCGGTACCCGCGATCGTGCGGAGGGCAAAGGGACGGGTCTCCTGGGCCAGATTGCGCCGGGTTCCATTGATCTCGCCCGGATGCTGGATGGCTAGGAACAGGGTCGTTTGATCGCGGCTGAACCAGGGGCCACAGATTTCGCACTCCATTGGCCCATAGCCGAAGAGATAGGCATGCCCTGCTTGCGGACCTTGGGTCGGAATCATCCAGATCGAGTTATTGCCAAAAAGGCCTCGTAGGTTGGATTGGCTGATTGGCTTACCCGCCTGGTCCAAGCGACCCGCCGGGACTGCCTGATTGTGCTTATCGCTAGAGATATCAGTGACCATCCAGAGATTATCATGGGCATCAAAGAGCAGGTTATCCGGGTTCGAGAAGCCCGCGCCCCCATCGGCAGGTTCACCGCCCATTGCCAGCATGGTCCAGCGGAAGGTCATGGCTGCGGGATCATTACCAGCCTCCATGAGCTTCATCAACCAGCCGTGTTCGTAGGCTTGGCCATCGGGTCCCTGAAAAATGCGTAGGTCGGGGCTGCCATCACTGCTACTGGGTGAGCCGGAGGTGAAGGCAATAAAGAGGGTCCCATCGGGCCGGAGATCGGCATCTTCCGGTCGCGCCGTGCAGGTGGCCCCGGCGGCGTTGGCGGCAAAATGGGCATCGATGAGAATCGCACCTTGTTGTTCCAGGGCCGTGCCCGTATAAAGATCGCCTAAGGTGGGAAACTGTTGCCGAAACGCGATCGCCTGCTCGTCCGCAGTGGCCCGGAAGAACCCACCGTCAGGACGTTGGGGGAGGGGAATCATCCCCCCCGCATGGATGCTGGGCAGATCAGGATTCACGGGCGTATCGGGTTTCAGGGCAATCCAGCGACCGGTCCCGTCGGGATGAAACTTAGCGGCATAGAGCATTCCCTGGCGAAAGAGACGGGAGTTGCCCTTATCCTGGGGGTCGCGCACGGTCTCAGCACTTACGAACTTATAGAGGTGGCCTCCCCGGCGATCGCAGCCCGAATAGCAAGCCAGGGGTTTACCCGCCTCGGTCCGCACAGCAATGGCCTCGTGGCGAAACCGGCCCAACCAGGTGTGCTTGGTGCCATAGTCATTGGGATTCATGGGGTCTATTTCGACCAGCCAACCGTACTTATTGCCCGCCAGCCCAAAGACATTGCCCACACCGAGCATCTCCTCCTCCGTAATCTTGCAGGGAGCCGCACCGGGATCAAAGGCACTCCCATCGGCGTGAACCGCTTCCGGGACAAAATTTTGGAAGTTCTCCTCAGCACTAAACACTGTGCCCCAGGGGGTCGTCCCACCGGCACAGTTGCTACAGGTGCCAATGACGCGATCGCCTAAGCGATCGTCATACCCTTGCTTGCTGGTTTTGGTGAACACGGCAACGGCAGGCCCCGTGGCTTTAAGGTAGTGCCCATCAGTGAGGCCAGAAATACCTGTCACCCGACGATCGCTGACCGCTGCCGTTCTTACCCAGCGTCCCTCTGGGGTTCGCCGGAGCGCCATCACGCCAATCCCAACATCCATCATGGCCGCCTCACACACCACCCGGACCACTTGTTTGGTGTGATCGTCCGCTGGCAGGGAAAAGGCATTAATACCGCGATTGCCCGCAGCCGCGATCGCCGCCTTCAACTCGGCAAAGGGTAAGGACTCACCCATGACCGTTGCATAGGTTTCCATCCAAACGTGGGGACTGATGTATTCAAAATTAACCGTCAGGAGGCCCTGATTCGGTCCTGTTTCCAGCAACGCTAGGAAGTCGTTGTTGTAACCCACGCGGGCATCCCCCAAGCGATCGCCCCAGGTGGCGACAATATCGTAGGTAAACCCATCGGGTAAAACGACATCATCCTGTACCTGAAAAGTACGGTAGGCCGTGGGGTTGTCGGAGGCCATACCGTCAGTGGGCAGGGGGATAGGCCCCAACACCGGTTGAAAGGGCAGGGATGGTATGACTCGCGCCATAGCGCCTTCGGGCAGTGCTGCATGGACTGGAGCAGCCTCCAGTTTCAAGCTGGGTGTGGGGTGTCCTTTGGGCAGCCCCGCAAACTTGTCCCAAGCAGCGAGGGTGGCACTCCCCACCGTTACCCCTAAGAAGGCCAGGAGATCTCTACGTTTCAGGGTCATAGCGGTCGATCAGTTTACAGATGCGTCCAGAAGATGGCTCTTCCTGACCTACGCTACTCTCCGGCTTTTAACCGTAGGTAATCCCTAGGTTAATGAACACCCCTCGATGTTTAGGTGGGTTCCTCGGCATCACTAAACTCGTCAGCAAAGGGATCAACATCAAAGGCCGCTAGCGGGTCCTCTCCCTCTAGCCCCTCAGGCACGTCCAGGATATTGGCGAAATCCTCAGCCCCAGACTCATCAAACAATGCTGCTAGGGGATCATAGGCATCTGTGGGCGAGGCGGTTGCTTCCGCTTCCGGAACTGCCGTTGGCATAAAATCCTCAATCTCAGCCGTCAGCTCAGCCGTTGACAGGCCCGTATCCGAGAATAACCCCGCCAGCGGATCGGCTGTCGTTGGTATCTCAGCCGTGTCAGTCGGTTCACCCAGTCCCCCTAGATCCAGGTCAGACATGGCGGCTTCCGTTCCTGTCTCATCGGGGAAAAGTGCCGCGTCAAATTCGGCAAAGGCGGCTTCGGTATCCAGGGACAATGCAGTGTCAGGAATCTCCACATCTGCTTCCGGGGCGATCGGCGCAGCGGCTAGCTCATCTTCGTTGAAGGCACCGAGGAAAGCATCCGCAACGGGGGTGGCAATCCCAGTATTCTCTAGCGTGCTCCCGACCTCATCGGCAAATAAACTGGGATCAAATTCTTCCAAAATCTCTGGGGTTTCTAGGGTTGGAGACGCCGCAGGGGTCTCTTCCTCTGTTAGCCAATCGGGTGTGGCGACGGCCTCAACGGCTTCCCACGGATCAGACGGTTGCGCCGTATCAGCAAAGGCCGATAACTCATCCCAATCCGACTCCCCGTTGGCAGGCTCCAGATCCAGATCCATTCTCTCCTCCGTTGCCCGATCGGAGGCAGCCGTCATCCATGACAGATCATCGAAATCTGTCTCCGCAGCCGCTGGCGGTACTGGGGCTGTGGGTTCAGGGGTAGATAGCTCGGCTTCCAGATCCGCTTGCAGGAGGGCATCGACTAGGGCATCCGTGGCCATTTCCGGGCTACCTGTGGCCGCTTCCAGGCCAAAGTCGGCCTCTGGCTCCAGTATCGGTTCAGCTTCCAGGCCAAAGTCGGCCTCTGGCTCCAGTATCGGTTCAGCTTCCAGGCCAA
>JBBILC010000184.1:0-7128 GCA_037445115.1 Coleofasciculaceae cyanobacterium bin_20 | reverse complement strand
GGATTAGTGTGTCTATTTTTAGAAAATAAAATCTTAAGATTCAACACTTCTGCATACAAGATCAGTCTCAATATATTAAAAAAATAGATAAAATAAGAGGAATAAGATTCTAACCTGTCAGCAACAAGAATATCAACTCTAAATACAGATAACCAATGAAATAAAATTGTTAATGCACCAATACCTCCAGAAAGATAGAAATATTTCTTCCGATAAACAGTTGTATAGATACCTGCTAGAATGATCAAGGTAATCAACCCAGCCGTAATAATTTCTCCAGTCCTGGAGATTGTTGGTAAGGCCAGAAAAAACGTTAACGCGATCAGGGTAATTAGAAGAACCAGAAATTTCTTGTTTGATTGTCGAATTTTTTCAAAGAAATGAAATAGGACTTGCATCGGTGTTTCAATTGGAGCGAGTGATTTAATAATATCAGCGATTATATTACCTATGTCAAACCTCTGCCAACTCCACTACACGATATCAAATTGGCTTATGTTCATGTCGTTGGGATGATGCCCACGTTGCCGGGATAGTTTTTCACAAAAAATACATTATTTGTTCAGGGTACCTCGAAAAATGCCAATTTTCGCAACTGTGCCCACGCAATCATCAGGGGTTGAGGCAGGCAGGGGAGCCGCTCGCCCCAATTAATCGAGGTTCCCTTCATATCAGTTAAAGTAAAGAAGTTATTCTGGTCAAAGGCAGGGGCATGATCGCGTTAGTCAGTTTGGGCCTGATCAGCTTTCTCTCTTGGCTGCTGAGTTTGTTGGCGGGTGGCGGCAGTCCACTCATCCTCATCCCAGTCGTCAATCTTCTGTTCGGCTCCCAGGCGATCGCGCCCACCATCACGATCGGGATGCTGGTGGGTAACCTGCAACGAACCCTATTTCTGTGGCGATCGATCAACTGGCGAGTCACCCTATGGCACCTGCCAGGTACCTTGGTCGGGGCCACCTTAGGGTCCTATCTGCTGTCTCAGATTCACGTGGAGGGGTTACAGGCCCTGGTTGCGATCGCCCTGATTCTAATGGCGATTAATGCGTGGGTGGGTGGACCGGGTTATACCTTCAAGATTCAAGACTGGCATTTTCTACCCCTATCCTTTCTCAACTCATTTATTTCCGGCCTCATTGGTAGCACTGGCCCCATCTTGAATCCCGTCTATCTCCATTACGGCCTCGAAAAAGAACAGTTAATTGCCACGAAGTCGGCCACTGTGGTGCTCATCCATGTGATCAAAATGGTGACGTACCTGTTGTTTGGTATTCTTACCCTGCCCTATTTCCTCTATGGTCTGCTGATCGGCCTTGCCGCAATCCCGGCGAACTGGATCGGTAAACCGATTTTGGCGCGGATGAGTGCGGACCAATTCCGCCAGGTTGTCCTGGGTTTTGTGGGGGTGAGCGGCCTATGGATGTTGTGGCAACAGCGGGGGATCGTGTTGGGCTTTTGAGACCCCCAGTCTGCGGCAATGGGACACGGAGCGTTGATGCCAAACCTAAGCTAAAAAGATAACATTTCTAACCTGGACTGTACCGTTGACAGTCGCCCAAAAACTTCATAAATTTTTACTTTAGTAAAGTGACTTAGCGCACTGGCGATCGGTGTCTACTTCACAGTTGCCTGTAGACCGCTATCACCTTACCCAGGGTGACTGAATCACACAGCCCTAGTGAGGGTATCACAGGCGCTCATCAGGATCAGGGGCATACTGGGAGCAGTGCAGGATTTACGGTTATGACCCCCCCGATTCGTTTACTGCCATCTGCGGTTTCTGAGTTATTTGCCCAAGTCAGTAGCACGGGCAAGCTAACCCTTGCCGATCGCTATGGGTTGATGGCCGCTATTCTGGATGAGTCCCTCAGTGAAGATGAACGCCATTCAATCGATCGCTTATTGCGGGCGTTGCAACGGGGCCGGATCACCGTGGTGAATGAGCTTTCGTTGTTAAGCTAGGTATGGATGGCCTGGGTGTGCGTGCGACGCAGGGGTTCGATGGGCAAACAGCGCTTGACCGCTACTGAACCCTAGAGTGCAGTCCCCATCGGTGATAGAGTCAAACTGAGTTGGCAGGCTTTGGACACCGACTCGCAAGGCTAAAAAACGGATTATTGTACATCTGTGCGCATCAAAATTTGTGGGATTACTCAACCCGATCAAGGAATTGCCATCGCCCATTTGGGCGCAACGGCGTTGGGATTTATCTGTGTCCCCAGTTCCCCCCGCTATCTTTCCCTTGAACAATTACAGACGATCGCCACGGCGCTCTTAGCCGATCCCGTGGGGCAGCAGGTCGATCGGGTCGGCGTTTTTGTCAATGCCAGCCTAGAGACGATCGGGGCGACCGTGGCGATCGGGCAATTGACTAGTATCCAACTCCACGGCCACGAAGACCCGGACTTTTGCCAACAGGTCCGACAACGCTTTCCCCAACAGGAAGTCATCAAGGCAGTGCGCAGCCCCGGGGATGCGGCGGCGATCGCGGCCCAAATCGCTCCCTACACCAACCGGATTGATACCCTCCTCCTGGATGCTTACGATCCCCGCCAATTTGGCGGAACCGGCCATACCCTGAACTGGGAACATCTGCAAGCCTTGACCCTCCCCCATCCCTGGTTCCTTGCAGGCGGCTTAACCCCCACCAATGTGCGGCAAGCGCTCCAGTGGGTTAGTCCCCAGGGGATTGATCTGTCCAGCGGCGTCGAAACCGCACCCGGCCTTAAGGATTTAGCTAAGGTTGAGCAATTAATGAGGCAATTAGCTGAACCACTAGGGCAAACGCATACTCAAGATAAGTGGATGATCAAATATGGTACAGGGGACCGGTAATATCCCGCCATATTGCGTCATCAGCCTTGCTGCTAGAGCATTTCCAAGATCTCGAAGACCCGTGCGCGGAACATTTGCTGGAGCATCAGTTGCTCGATATCATTTTGAGATAACTCATGCCCCGCTCCCAGTGGGCATCCACTTGCCGCCGCTGGCTGCTGCTGACCACCCGTACCCCTTGCAATACCAAGAACAACGTGGTGAGGGCGATCACGCACATAACTGCGATAGCGCCCTAGGGGTCGCGCAGGCGGGATGCCTCTAAAGCGAAGCCATTGGCTTTCCGCCACGCCACGGGCAGCGTGCGGCCCCGATACGCCACCCCAGAGCTAAGCTAGGCTTCCCTTCTAGACTGCGTTTCGTCCCCCCCAGAGTTTTGTCAGTCAACCAGGTTTTACCCCGATCGTCGATCACTTTCACCGCAATTTGGCGATAGTCACCGGGTTCAAAGGGGGTGTTGATGGTGCCGGAGAGAGCGATCGCAGTGACCAATCGCAAGGACCAATGTCAGGGTTGGAGGTGAGCCATTTGCTGTTCGAGGGTGGTCAGTGCTTGCCCCCGGTGGCTGATCGATCGCTTGAGTTCAGGGGCCATTTCAGCAAAGGTTAACCCATGCTCCGGCACATAGAAAATCGGATCATAGCCAAAGCCACCCGTCCCACGGGGCGATCGCAGAATTTCCCCCGTACAGATGCCTTCCGTTTGCAAGGCGATCGTGCCATCGGGACGAGCCAGAGCAATGGCGCAGATAAATTGGGCACGGCGATCGGTCGTATCCCCTAACTCGGTTAAGAGACGTTCAATGCGTTCCGTATCCGTGGCACCGTAACGGGCCGAGTAGATTCCCGGTGCCCCATTGAGGGCATGGACAGCTAGGCCAGAATCGTCGGCGATCGCCCACTGACCCGTTGCCTGAGCCACAGCGGTCGCCTTAAGACAGGCATTCGCCGCGAAACTATCTCCCGTCTCTTCCACTTCCAGGTCTTCGGGTTTCAACTGCAATTGCCAGTCCCAATCACCTAGGTGGGCTTCTAGTTCCTTGAGTTTGCCAGGATTACCGGTTGCGACAACAAGAATGGTCATGGTTCAAGATGAGGCTTCTCACCCAACATTGAGGTACAGCGAATCGGTCCGGCTAAGGAGTCCCAGCTAAGGAGTCGTCAAGGCCCATTCCTTGGCCCAAGCCAGGGTTGCCTCGACTTGGGCAGCCGTGGGGGCTTCGCAGTAGAGGCGCAGTAAGGGTTCGGTGCCACTAAAGCGGATGAGCAACCAGTAGCCAACCCCCAGGCGGAACTTATAACCATCGATCGCCTGAATCGATTGCACCGTTTTTCCGGCCACGACCTGGGGCGGCTGGGTTTGCAACTGCTCCAGTAGACGGGCACGGGCCTCTAAACTGGCGAGGGACAAATCAATGCGATCGTAAACCGAGCGTAATCCCGTTTGGGCAACTAATTGGTCATAGAGGGCGCTCAAATCTTGCCCAGACTGGGTGCAGGCTTCCAGCAAATAGAGGGCCGACAGCAGGGCATCCCGTTCCGGCACATGGGTCCCGTAGCCAATACCGCCCGACTCTTCCCCCCCCAGGAGCACTGGCTGCTGCTGAGTCGCCCGCTCCAACATGCGATCGGCAATGTATTTATACCCGATCGGGGTTTCGTAGACTGGCAACTGGTGCAGTTCGGCTACCTGGGGAATCAGGTCCGAGCCACTGAGGGTTTTAATCACTTCACCCTGACCGTGCTGGCGGATAACCAAATGCTCAATCAACACGGGGATCAAAATCTGGGGACTCAGAAATTCGCCCTGACCATTGACCGCCGCAATGCGATCGCCGTCGCCATCAAACACAAGGCCGATCGCCACCGTGCCAGCCGTCGCCGTCTCTGCCTGCTGGCGAAGTTGACTGAGGAGGCTCCCCAGGTAACGGGGCAGGGGTTCCGGAGCACCACCACCAAAAAGGGGATCGCGATCGCCACGCAATTCATGAATGTCAATCCCTAAAATCCGGGCCAAGCCCCCCGCTGCCGCCCCATGCATGACATCGGCAAATACCTGCAACCGTCCCGCCGCGATCGCCTCCCGGATGGCCGCAACATCCACCTTCGTCGCCAGTGCCCGACAGTAGTCCTCCCAGGGATCGAAGGTCGGAAAGGGCTGGGCGGCGGCCTGGGGAGCCAGTTGGAATTGGGGAGCGATCGCCGCTTCCACCTGTTGGGTTACCTCCGGCGGCACCGAACCCCCAAAAGCCCCTTTGATCTTCAACCCAGAGTAGTGGGCCGGATTATGACTGGCGGTAATCACGAGGGCACCGAGGGCACCCCGTTGGTGGGCCGCCCAACTGAAGGCGGGGGTTGGGGCATAGGTATCCGCCAGCAGGGGTTCCAATCCCTGGGCCGCGATCGCCGCTGCGGTGACTTGGGCAAAGACCTCCGAGAGGAAACGGCGATCGTACCCCACCAGAATCGTGCGGCTCTGGGTTGCTGGCCCATAGGTTTGGTAAAGGACTTGGGCCGCTGCGCTGGCCGCTTGGGCAAGGCGATCGCAGGTAAAGTCAGCCGCAATCACCCCCCGCCAACCATCCGTACCAAACTGAATCGGACTATGGGGGCTGGGGATCGAAACAGGAGTACTCATAGATACCAAGGAAAGTCAAGAATGAGACAGGGATACAGAGGGAAGGCAACGGGGGGCTGCTGGCTCATCGGGCTAGGAGACTGGCCATTCCAACCCCGGCGGGTAGGCACACAACCGATCGGGATGGCCTGACTAGCAGATGATATCGCTACACCGAGTCGTTACACTGAAAAGATAGGGGGTGTCACTACGGCTGACATCCACTGGGGTAGTTTCTACCGATGGGGCATTGCAGCCACGAATAAAGTAAGGTGGCCCCTTTGAGCAACAGCTTTTATTAGATTACTGTCTTATGTGGACTGGACATACCCAGGCGTCAGCTTCCCTCGATCAACCCTTGGCGATTAGCGAGGACGCAGAACCAGCAAACCCCGATTCAGGAATGGTGCCTGCCCCAACGTCTGTGCCCCTCACCGTACCAGCGGCCTATCGATCGATGTCGGTACAGCAGTTACAGCAACAGGTTCAGCGGCTGGATCTGCTCAATCGGATCAATGCAACGATCCACCGCAGCCTGGAGTTAGAAACCGTGCTACAAACGATCGTCAGGGAGGTGCGCCAGTTCCTCCAGACTGATCGCGTTGTCATTTATCAGTTTCAGGCAGACTGGCAGGGGATAGTCGTCGTCGAAGATGTGGATGCGGCATGGCAGTCAGTGTTAGGGAGCATTGGCCAAGATGATTGCTTTTCCGGGGAATATGCCCACTTATATTTGGAAGGGCGCGTGCGGGCAGTGAATGATGTGGCCAACTCAACCCTGGGGGAGTGCCATATTAATTTCCTGCAACGGCTACAGGTGCAGGCCAACCTGATTGTGCCGATTTTGATTGGCGAGACCACTACCCCCCACCCCCACGATCGCCTGTGGGGCCTCCTGATTGCCCACGAATGTCGCAGCCCCCGCCCCTGGCTGTCCTGGGAGACAGAATTCCTACAACAGTTGGCGGCCCAAGCCGCGATCGCCATCCAACAGGCCGAACTATACACCCAGGTCCAACAGGCAGCCGTCCAGGCCCAACAACAGGCTGAACAATTACAAGCCACCCTAGAGGAACTGAAGGCCACCCAGGCCCAGTTGATCCAAAGCGAAAAGTTGTCAAGTTTGGGGCAGATGGTGGCGGGCATCGCCCATGAGATTAATAACGCCAATACCTTTATCCATGCCAATCTTCCCTATGCCAGCCGCTATTTTGAGATCTTCAATCGCCTGATTGAGCGCTACGAAAGCGCGGGGCTGACCCTACCCCCAGCGGAACGTCATCAACTCGTACAGGCGATCGCCCACATCCTGGATTTGCCGGAAGTGGAAACGGCTTCGCCGCCGGAACTGGCCGACTTAGTGGCGACTGAGTTGGACTATATCCAGCAGGACAGCGCCGAGTTAATGCGATCGATGGAGGAGGGCAGTCGTCGGATTCGTGAAATTGTGTTGTCCCTACGCAACTTTTCCCGTCTGGATGAGACTGGCTATAAAGCCGTTGATCTCCACCCAGGGATTGAAAGTACCCTACTGATTCTCCAACATCGGCTCCAGAGCGGGATTCAACTCATTAAGCAATACGAATCTCTCCCTGCGGTGGCTTGCCATGCCGGACAGATTAACCAGCAGAA
This sequence comes from Coleofasciculaceae cyanobacterium bin_20, assembly GCA_037445115.1. Lineage (GTDB taxonomy): Bacteria > Cyanobacteriota > Cyanobacteriia > B231 > B231 > Trichothermofontia. The sequence continues at coordinate 48 of JBBILC010000184.1, read as the reverse complement.
GTGTTGAATGATAGGAAATGTGTTAAAAAATAGCCTCTAATCGTGTAA
>JBBILC010000183.1:0-7216 GCA_037445115.1 Coleofasciculaceae cyanobacterium bin_20 | reverse complement strand
CCTATTGTTTTTGGCGGGATTTTTCCTACCACCGTTTCATATTCGGGCTGAGCAATCAACGGAGATTGTCAGTGAGGACGATGGGGTGATGATTCGGGGACAGTTGGATCTACTGGTGTTGAAGGAAGGGTTTTGGGTGCTGGTGATTGAAACGAAGGAAATTTCCTACTCGTTGCAATCTGGATTGGCCCAATTACTCTCCTATATGCTGGCCCATCCCAATGGCAATAAACCCTGCTTTGGGATACTCACAAATGGAGCCAGTTTTATGTTTGTTAAACTCTTGCCGGTAAACTCGCCCCAGTATGCCCTTTCAGACCAGTTTGATCTGGAAAGCCAAACGAATGAACTCTATTCGGTGTTGGCCATTATGAAGGCGCTGGCACAGCATTAGTTTTCAGCGATCGAAATGACCCGTACAGGAATTGGATTATAGACACAGTGAAGAGGTTAGTGAAGAGGTTTAGGTGTGATTAACGAAAACGGTGAGGTCATTTTATCAGTTCGCAATCTGACCGCGAACGTAGACGATACCCCGATTCTGAAAGGCTTGAATTTGGAAATTCGGGCCGGGGAAATCCATGCCATTATGGGGCCGAACGGATCGGGGAAAAGTACGTTCTCGAAAATCCTTGCAGGCCATCCCGATTACGAGGTGACGGGTGGAGATGTCCTCTACCAGGGCAAAAATCTCCTGGAATTAGAACCGGAAGAACGGGCACGGGAAGGGGTGTTTCTGGCCTTCCAATATCCCCTGGAAATTCCCGGTGTGACCAATCTCGATTTCCTGCGGGTGGCCTACAATGCCCATCGCAAGCACAAGGGTTTGGAAGAACTGGATGCGCTGGATTTTGATGACCTGATCCAGGAACGCCTGGACGTGGTGAAAATGAATCCCAACTTCCTGAGCCGCAGTGTCAATGAAGGTTTCTCTGGTGGGGAGAAAAAGCGCAATGAAATCCTACAAATGGCGCTCCTGGAACCAACGTTAGCGATCCTGGATGAAACCGATTCCGGCCTCGATATTGACGCGCTCAAAATTGTCGCCAATGGCGTCAATCAACTGACGCGACCCGACAATGCGATTTTGCTGATCACCCACTATCAGCGGTTGCTTGATTACATCGTGCCCGACTATGTGCATGTGATGAGTGCGGGGCGGATTATCAAAACTGGCACCAAGGAATTGGCCCTGGAACTGGAAGCCAAGGGGTATGACTGGGTGCTGGAAGCAGAAGCAGCGGGGGTAGCCTGATGACGATTCATGTGTCTCCGGCTTTGGTAGGTTTGGGCGGTTCGCGATCGCCGGATGATAGCGTGACCTCCCCAGCGACCTATCGCGCTGCCTACTTAGCCAACCTGAAACGGTTAGCTGAAGCAGCAGCTACCGAAGGCCCGACGGTACAATGGCTACAACAATTGCGGGAACAAGCCACCGCCCATTTATCAGAACTGAGTTTTCCCACGACCCACGATGAGGATTGGCGGTTTACGGATTTGTCGGCCCTGCTTCAGGTGACGATCGCGGGAACGGGTGAACTGGCTCAACCGATTACGCCGGACACGATCGCGCCTTTTAGCTTACCCGAAACCCAAAGCAGTCAATTGGTCTTCGTCAACGGCCACTATCAGGCGAAATTGTCGAACCTAACGGGACTGCCTACGGGTGTATTTGTGGGTAACTTGGCAACCGCTTTACAACAGCCAGAACTCGCTGGGCAGTTACCTAACTATCTGGGAGCTATGGCTGGGCTACGGGATGTATTTGCGGCGTTGAATACGATCGGATTGGCAGAAGCCGCAATCGTTTGGGTGCCGAAAAATTGTGCTGTGGAAACCCCAATTCATCTGCTGTTTGTCACTGCCCCCCAAGCCCAACCTCAGTTCATTCAACCCCGGTGTTTAGTGGTTGCTGATGCCGGAAGTACGGTTAATGTGCTGGAATCCTATCGTCAACTGGCTAGCGAAACGCCGACAATCACCAATAGTGTCACCGAGATCTGGCTGGGGGAAAATGCCCAGGTGAATCATAGCCGCATCCAATGGCAAAGCACGACGGCTTTCCAGATCGGCAAAACCGCCATTTCCCAAGCGAAAGATAGCCGCTATATTAACCACGCGATTAATCTAGAAGCCCAGATTGGTCGTCATACTCTGGAAGTTTCCCAAGCCGGGGAACAAACCGAAACGACGTTGAATGGGTTAACGATCGCGGCTGGGGAAGAATGCTTAGACACCCATACGGCAGTCGATCTCGCATTTCCCTACAGTCGCGTTCGGCAGTTGCAGAAATGTATCGTTGCCGATCGCGCCCATGCGGTGTTTAATGGGGCCATAATTGTCGGACAAAAAGCACAGCAAACCGACGCGGGTCAATTGAGCCGCAACCTGTTGTTATCGCCCAAGGCACGGGTGGACACCAAACCCCAATTGGAGATTATTGCTGATAACGTCAAATGCACCCACGGGGCCACGGTCAGTCAGCTAGAAGCCGATGAGATTTTTTATCTTCAAAGTCGCGGTCTCGATCGCAACATGGCTCAAAAACTCTTAGTGGATGCCTTTGCGGCGGAAGTGATTGAACAATTACCGGTGGCCTCACTGCGACAGCAACTCACGCGGGCGGTGAAAGCTGAGGTGAATCTCTGATGCAGGAGGGTGAGCAGCAATGGCCTACAGTGACTTTACCCTAGAGCGGGTGGCAAACGAATTTGATCTGGAAGTACGGCGATCGTCGTTATTTCCAGAAGTCACACCCTTGGTGATGACACGCTGGTTAGAACAGACCCTTGCCCTCACACGGCAGTTTTCCCCTGCATCAGCCAGTGAAAAGGCACGCTCTGAATTTGTCGTGATGCCCTTATTAGTAGAAATTGCCAATCGTAATCCCGGCCAACTCGCGATTTATTCGGGTAAGAACCTGGAAGTCGATCGTGATCGGGGTCTCATGGGTGAATGTGATTTCATCCTAGCGCTTGGTGAAATGAGCGATATTATTGTGAAACCAATTTGTTGTCTGGTTGAGGCCAAGAAGCAGGATATGGAAGCAGGTACAGGGCAATGTGCTGCCCAGATGGTCGCAGTGCAGCAGTTTAATCAACGCCGCTATCCCGATCTAGAGACTATTTTTGGTTGTGTGACTACAGGTGAGATGTGGCAATTTCTGCGACTCCGCGATCGCGACTTCCAGATCGACAATCGCCTCTATTTCATCAACGAAATCCCCCTAATCCTCGGCTGCTTGCAAACGATCCTCGACTTTTATCAACCCAGTCTCATCAACGTTTAACTTTCCAGTTACTCTCTCTCCTCTCTCCTCTCTCCTCCCTCCTAACTTCCCATTCCCTGTCCCCTATCCCCTGTTCCCCAATCCCATGACTCTCACCCAAGAAAAAACACTAGCGGCTAAAGTTCGGGCTGATTTCCCCATCCTGCATCAGGACATTCACGATCAACCCCTGGCCTATTTGGATAACGCCGCTACATCACAAAAGCCGTTGGTGGTCCTCAATGCCCTACGGGATTACTACGAACAATACAACTCGAATGTGCATCGGGGGGTTCATACCTTAAGTGCGAAGGCTACGGATGCCTATGAGGGGGCGCGGGAGAAGGTAGCGCGATTTGTGAAGGCGCGATCGCATCAGGAAATTGTCTTTACTCGCAATGCCAGTGAGGCGATTAATTTAGTGGCCTATAGCTGGGGGTTGAATACGCTGCAAGCGGGGGATGAGATTGTCCTCTCGGTGATGGAACACCACAGTAATATTATTCCCTGGCAGTTGGTGGCCCAGAAGACGGGGGCCGTGTTGCGCTATGTGGAATTAACCGCGACGGGTGAGTTGGATTTAGAACACTATCAATCCCTGTTGAACGATCGCACTAAATTGGTTGCGGTTGTCCATGTATCAAACACATTGGGCTGTATTAATCCGGTGACAGAAATTACGATGCTGGCCCATGCGGTGGGGGCGAAGGTGTTGATTGATGCCTGTCAAAGTATGCCCCATCTCGCGATCGATGTGCAGGCGATGGATTGTGATTGGTTGGTGGCATCAGGTCATAAAATGTGTGCGCCGACGGGGATTGGGTTCCTCTATGGCAAGCGGGAGGTGCTGCGATCTATGCCGCCGTTTTTGGGGGGTGGCGAAATGATTGCCGATGTGTTTTTGGATCATGCCACCTATGCTGATGTGCCCCACAAGTTTGAGGCGGGGACGCCCGCGATCGGGGAAGCGATCGCCCTCGGTGCAGCGGTGGATTACCTAACCCAAATTGGTATGGATCAGATTGAAGCCTATGAGCACGAGTTGACGGCCTATCTGTTCCGCCAGTTGCAAACCTTGCCTTCGGTGAAAGTCTATGGTCCGTTGCCAGCAGCGGATGGATCGGGTCGGGCGGCGTTGGCGTCGTTTACGACGGGTGCGGTGCATCCCCATGACCTTTCGACGATTCTGGATCAAGCCGGGATTGCGATTCGGGCAGGGCATCACTGTACCCAACCGTTGCATCGGTATCTAGGGATTCAATCAACTGCCCGTGCGAGTCTCTATTTCTACAATACCCATGAGGAAATCGATCGCTTTATTGTGGCGTTAAAAGATGCGATCGACTTTTTTGGCGAGATTTTTGGGTAGGGCAGAAGAGTCACATTGTAATCAATGGTACAAACACCGGGGCTAGCCCCGGTCATTTAATCGATGACTACTGAATTATTCGATCGCGCATTAATGAGTCTAAAACGCCACATTGCTGACTATCTACCCTATTTAGAGAAAGCTCAGAATGCGATCAAAATCCTTGAATCTACCGATCCCGATTCAGAAGAATTTAGCCAAGCCTTAGCGGATTTGCAAGTTGCTGCAACAGTTTTAGAACCTGCTTCGCAAGGAATGCTTCTAGCGATTGAGGGATTTACAGAAAGCCGACCAGAATAAATGAGTATGAACGCTGGTGAGTATTATGCAATCCCACGTACCGACCCTCGCAGCACAGGCTAGCACTTGGAAGTTTCTTGAACTTTGGGTTGATCCCGTGCTTTTTCCCCCCAAGGTGCTGATGTTAGTTGGCGATCGAGACGGCACCTGTCGGATCTTCAATCCTGCCTCTGGCTATAAGCTGGTCGTGACTCACGCTAACTATCTAGCAGCCCAAGCGTGGCTGGTGGAGGACGAATACGAGCGGGTGGAAGGTAAACTTCTGGCTAAGGACGTGATTTAGGTAGGATTGTGAGCACTTCAGTAAGGATATTTCATCCTCAGTTACCTTTTCTCGCTGCGGACGAGTACTGTCCTATCCCACCAAATCCATATCAGACAAAGGTTTTAGAAGTTTCAGGTAAAATTTCGGGCCAAGAAAGTTTAGAATCCTATTTTTTTGGGCATACTAGTTAGAGAACAGTCAGCGTCGGCTGTTCAAGCAAGGAAAACCTACTCAGTTTCTCTTGATTTTGCGACTTGTTTTAGTGCATAGTCGCTACTTTGCTCATAAAATCATCCCAGATACTTAAAGTATTGATCGAGGATTTTTAAGTGAGAGTACGAAGCCATGAATAAGACTGAAGCGATTAAACTCCTAGTGAACGAAGGATGGACGCAAGCAGATGCCAAGAGAGCATTAGATGTGCTTGACTTTAGTGGTGAACTAGATGAGCTTAGTATCTGTAGGGTGGCTGCAAAATTTGCAGGAGCTGAGTTGGAGAAACGACAACGCCTTCAAGCAGCTCAAAAAGGCATGGTAACAAAGAAAAATAAGGAGATTGAGTTAAATAGTCAGAGAATCTCTGACTTAGAAGTTGGAATGGAACGATTAGTATCTGAAAATCAAGTACTCAATAATGTTAATATTGAATTAAGTAAAGCAAATGAGAGCCTGCAAAAAGACAATAAAGCCTTAAGAAATCTTGTTGATCAGATTAAACTGCAATTAGCTATTGAAGTTAAAGGACTGCTAAAATACGAAAATAGTGAAATTCGTCAAGCATTAGCAAAGTGGCTGAAAGGAATGCAAGGATAAGTAGAGATTATGCCTAAACAGAGATCTAAAAACAGAAGCTTCAATGGGATGAGCTATCGTGAGATTCAGCTTTCTAATTCTTTAATTCGCAATAAATTAAGCAATGAGGACAAGAAGCATCTTAAAGATAACGGTTATAAGAATGTAGGCTGGGAGAATGTCATAAAACTCAGTATAAAAATCGATGAGATGGTGAACAAACTTCCTCTAAGTGAACTTACACTTGGAGAGTTATTCTTAGAAGCAGAACGTATTGGGAACAAGTATCTTGCCAATGAGGAAATAGAAGAAACACATCAAAGACTAGCACACGAGATAAATGAAATAGAACAGGAAATTGATAAACACTTTCCCGATACCGAAATTGAGGTTATTGACTTTAGCCAGAAAAATAACTATGGACATAAAAGGCAATATAGAACTAAGAAGAAAAGGTGATTTACCATGAATCTTGATGGCTGTGATCTAAAGAAGCTTTTTAAGCTTGTTCGTGAGATTGGCGGTAAGCGTTATAACAAATTGACTAGTTATGATTTAGAAAAATATCAAGAATTTGATCGATGGCGATATGTAAACGGTATCAATCTCGATTATGGGACGACAGAACACAGTAAACAATGGGTGAGGGATAACTCTGATCATCGCTGTCCAATTTGTGAGGATTTTTATCCTGAGAGAGGTGGAAGGCAAATTGATCATAAACTGCCGAGGGCACAGTATCCTTGGTTAGCGATGGACTTTAAGAACTTATGGGTTATCTGTCGATTCTGTAATGAAGAGAAAGGAGAAATGCATTGGTATGAGTATGAGCATTATATGCTTATCCATCATCCTGATCTCTACCCAAATGTAAAAGCTGCTCGTCCTAGTCATCTACTCCAATCCTTAAAAACTAACTAATCTAAATCGCGTTATCCACCAAAAGTCCGAGTCGATAGGATGGTTAGCTAAACACGCTAGGAAAGAACAATGAAACAAGCCTCTATTGATGATGTGAAAGATAACTTATCTGGTTATTTACAACTAGCTGAGATAGAAAGTGATGTCATTACCTTTAACGGTCAATCTGTTGGTATTTTAATTTGCTTAGAAGATTCAGGAGATTGATGGGAAGAGTTAATGATCCGAGTTCCACGCTTTACCAAAGAGCAGAAGTGTTGAATCTTAAGATTTTATTTTCTAAAAATAGACACACTAATCC
>JBBILC010000182.1:0-7254 GCA_037445115.1 Coleofasciculaceae cyanobacterium bin_20 | reverse complement strand
ATTAGTGTGTCTATTTTTAGAAAATAAAATCTTAAGATTCAACACTTCTGGGTATCATCAAACTGGTCTGGCTCCAGGGTACCCCTTACGAAATGGGATACCAGCATGGAAAATTACTCCATAATGAGATTGCTGCTTTACCCAATTCATTGCTCAGCACCGTCAGCTTTTTAGGTAAATATCTCGGCTTAGCAAACTTTGCGAAACGACGATCCTTCAGTGATGTGATTGAAGAATGTCGGGGATTAGTGGCAGCTACCAAAGATGTTGGCATGACAATGGATAGCTGCCTTGTCTTCGCCTTTGGAGACGTGTTACAAGAATACTTTGCCGATACCTTACCTCGAATCTTTAATGAGGGGGATGGTCCGAGCAGCGGCTTCCGGGGGAACCTAGGCTGTTCCCAATTTGTGGCCACGGGCAAAGCAACGGTCGATGGCCGCCTTTATCACGGGCGCAGTCTAGATAATAATGACCAGCCGATCGACTATTGGCTCAAGAATCCCACGGTGTTTATCCGTCAACCCCATGATGGGATTCCCCATATGTTCATTGCTGTTCCCGGTGTGGTTTGGCCTAACTCTGGGATGAATGCAGCCGGAATTAGTCTTTCTCTCAACACCGCCCATCCTCGGAACATTACCAAGCTCGATATCGCTGGTCGTAGCCATGTGCAAATGATGGCACAGATTTTGAAGCGAGCGAGTACTTACCAAGCGGCACGCACCTTCATGCAATCCCAACGCCGGATGGCGGCTGATCTGATCATGATTACTGATGGTGTGTCGCGCCAAGCTGGGGTATTCGAGCTAGTCGCACAAGACATGGGCATTCGAGAACTTGATGCTAAGGGGGTTCTTTATATGACCAATCATTTTGTTTCTCCTAAAATGCAGAATCAGGATCGGGAACCATCCAGCCCATCCAGTCTGTGTCGGTACGATCGCTTTCAGCAGTTATTGGAACCCGGTGGACCGTATTCGCTTTATGGCAAAATTGAACCCCGTGTGATGGTCGAAATTTTGCGCGATCGGGTTAATCCCTACACATTAAAAACCAGTCCTGTGAACACCTATGACGACAATGCCAGTATTGCAACCAATGGTGTGATGCGCCAGGTGATCTTTGACCCCCAACGCTTACTCTTCTGGTTAGCAGTGGGTAAGGTTCCAGTCCCCCAAAATCCCTTTGTGGGTTTCTCGTTAGGAGAATTGTTGCAACTACCAAACGCGCTGCCCTGTCACCCGCCCATATTCCAGTAATACAAGGAAATAAGCCGGAAGCCGACACCACTTCCGAATGGTCCTGATGCTTACCCCTATCGCTTTACCAAAGGTAACACCCACGCCGCCGCCGCATCGTAGAAATCAGCCCGCTGCTCCAAGATGACTGAATATTTCCTGATATGACTGACTTAGCATCTCCTCGCCTTGTTTTGGTTTGTCAGCAGCGTGCCTGTCGTAAGCAGGGGGCGGTGAATGTGTTGGCCGCTTTGCAGCGGCATGTGTTACCCGATGTGCAGATTCAGGGGAGTGCGTGCATGGGGCAGTGTGGCAATGGGCCGATGGTGCGGGTGTTGCCGGAGGATGTGTGGTATTGGCGGGTGCAGGTGGTGGAGGTACCGGATATTGTCGTGCAGCATTTGCGGGGTGGGCAGCCGGTGCAGGCGATGTTGTATCCCAAGTATCATGAGCCGTGAGTTTAGGGGATTATTGGCGGATGTTGGGCGAGGTAACGGAAGTCGCTGAGGAGCGTTGTGAGGTATTCAGAGTCGAGTTTGAAGCGACCGCTCAGGATGACGATCGCGGTGGGGCTAGGGCTGCTCAGTGATTTCACTCACAAAGGCGGGGCGGAGGCCATCACGTGGTCGGGACGGCAAAATCACGGGTGTGGATGCGGCATCGTCACTGAGGCAGATGGGGATGGGCGCGATACTAAAGACATCGAGAAAACGTTCAGGTATTCGGTCATGCAAGCGTCACTCTTTTCCTTCCAATCGCTCGAACAACTGGTGGACAAGATCTTCACGACCCGTCGCATCAGTCGCATGGATCAGGAGTTATTGATGGCGCTACTGAACAAAGAGGTGATTGAGCCGCAGGAGCATGACTTGGTGAATCGCGTGTTTCAGGGCTTGCAGCAGGGGCGGCTGCGGGTAGCTTAAATTTTAGGTGTTTACCGGCATGGATCAAAGCGATTTTAGTGAATTAAGTTTAGTCTGCCAGTCTTCGTTATATTTCAAGGTCATGACTTGGTAGCTGGTTTCATAGGTAAGATTTTGTCTGGCGATTTCATCTTGTTTTTGCTGCTCAGGATGATCATGGACCGAGCCATCACAAAAGATGGCTATTTGGGGATTTCGGTAAAGAAAGTCAGGTTTGATATTAGTCTCTGGAATGAGAGCTTGTGCAGCGTCCGGTAGTTTGATGCCTTGCCGGTAGATTGCATCAAGAACCGCTCGCTCAAAATCTGAATTTGGATCGGTTTCTTGGCGCAATTGTTCATACTGTTCTTGGCGCGATCGATTTGACGAATGACGCTGAACTGTGCTAGTTGCCAGTTGATCTAAGCAGTGTCTAATGGCGAAACGATCTAGGAGAGGATGATCAAACTGGTTCTGGTAGGACAACAGGCATTCATAGCAAGCTTTAGCACATTCCGTCTTTTCTTGAATAAAATGACAAATATCCAGAGCCGTCTGGGCAATCACTTGAAAAGCACTCGGATTTTCAAGGATTTGGGAAAGAATACCTGCACCCCCTTCTGATGCTTCCCAGAACAGGAGGTATTGACCTTGGCCCAGACGTTCGGAGGCTAACTCATCCTCTTCTAATTTATAGACAGCTTGGATGGATCGTTCTAAGACCGCTTGTAAACTAGCCAGAAAAGCATCAGCATTTGTTTTGGGAACTAACAGGGGTTGAATGAGAAGAACATTACTAGAATCCTTGACCATGAGATGCACTTCGCGATGAATGCTGGCAGCATTGACATCGGTTTTCTGATCTTCCCATTTGCCTGTGGCAGCATCAAGGGTAAAGCCATGTTCTTGGCTATTGCGGAGACCACGATTAATCCGCCAGATAGCAGCCGTTTCACCATAGGTGAGCTTGAGCAAATGCGTACCATCTTGGGCGATGACCGTAGCGGTTTCTTGTTTTTGAGCGTCAAAACGGAAGTGGGTGGTAATGTTGTAGCCATACTTGAGACGTTCTTCCTCATCACAGGTGATGCGATCGCGCCGTCGCGTTAACATGGTTTCCATTTCGAGTACATGACTAAGGATGGCGGGATTATCATAGCGATCGGCAGTAATTTTGCTACCACAATACTCGCAAAGGTCATGTTTTGAGTGATCGCCTTGGTGAAAATAACCACACTGGGGACAAAGCGCTAGTCGTTCATAGCTACTTTCAATGCCTTTAACCGGAATGCGAGTTTTATTAATTTGGAATTTACTGCCTTCGTAGTAAAGAATATTGCGAGGAGCAAATTCACGAATGGCCACCACACGAGGCCGTGCAATAAACTCTCCCGTTTCCCCTGCCTGGATATAGGCACGGACAGGGATGCGAGGAAAGTTGTAACCAGGCAGAAACCCTTCAGAGGCAAAGTAGCGATAGGGATAAAATTCCAGTTGGGATTTAGGACTACCCTGGTTGACTTGACCCACCAATAAATCTCGCTGTCGTTTCGCTTCGCGCTCTTGGGCTTCAGCATTTTTTCGATCTTCCTGGTTGATTAATCCTTGTGATGCTCGGTCAATCGTTTGCCGGGAAGCTTGCAGTTGCGTAATCGCATCCTGGTATAAGGTACGCCAACGATCGCAGGCGCTGTTGAAGCTAGCAATCGCATTTTCGATTACATTGCGGATAAAGTCTTCAGCATACCAAGGGGCACGTTGAAGATCAGCTTGACAGAAGCTATCTGCCAGGATGGTTTTGGCAGCATCAATGCACCGAGCAATCGCATGGGGTGCTAAGGTGAGGTGATCGCGAACACTGTCCTTGAGGGGATAACCCTCGCGTTCGAGATCAAGGATCTGGTTCATTGAGTCACCCAACAGGCAACCCGTATGGGCCAGCCAGAGGGAATGGAGGTGGGCACAGATTAAGTCAGCGTTACCGAGTTCAAGTTTAGGCGGCATGACGGCTCCGGCTACCATCTGATCCGGACGCTTAAAAAAGTATTGGTCGTGGCCACTACCAACCGAGGCATAGGTAATCACAAATGCAGCTTGACCACTGCGACCGGCCCGCCCGCCGCGCTGGGCATAGTTAGCAGGGCTGGGGGGGACATTGCGCAGGTGAACAACATTCAAATCGGCAATATCAATGCCCAGTTCCATTGTGGGTGAGCAAAATAGGGTGGCGAGGCTGCCCTCCCGAAAGCGGGCCTCACGGATTTGGCGATCCGCATTCTTAACCTGGCCGGTATGTTCACGACCTTCCATATTGCGGACACTGGGGCCACTGCGATCGTAGAAGGCTTGGAAAAACTGATTGACTTCCAGTTGGACATCTTCGGTACCCTGGAGGCGGCGGGAGGTCATGGGATCGGGCCGAATATGGCTGGCTTGCTGGGCGGTCCAGATCAGGGCGTCGATCCGCAACTGGATGTAACCGTCTTTGTATAGGAGGTACCCGCCATCAGCAAGGGCGGCAATGAGGGTTTTGATCAGGCTGTCATATTCTGCTTCTGAAAGCGGTTGATTGCGCCACGGCCAGGTTTGGACTGATCGCAAAAAACGACCAATTTTGCTGCGGGGCGTTAGTTTTACCGGGTCTTTGTCGGAACGGTTGGGGCTAATTGCGGCCCAGCGAGCGGCGGGGAGGTATTCTGCTGGATCAAATCCCCAGGGTTCTTTAATCGCTTGTTCGACCTCTTTCTTTAACTGTTCCAGGCGTTGGGGTTGGAGGATAGCGGCATCCAGCACCAGCTCTTTGCGGAGTTGATCGAGGAAGGCACGCACCACGCTCAAACGTTGCTCTGGGGTGGCTTGGCTCAGGATCGGGTGGGCATGTTTTTCCCAAACCCTGGCGGTGGCACAGAATTCGTCGAGGCCCTGGTAGGCGATCGCCAGGAGGCCGCACTGTTCCAGGTTCGGTTGGACGATGCGCCAGCCCTTGCGCAGGTCTTCGTAGAGGCGATATTCAATCAGGTTGCAAAAGGCGGTTTCATTGCGCTGTTTACCGGCCCCAAATTCAGCAACTTGTTTGGCGTAGTCGGCTTGCGTGAGACCCATTTGCGCCACGACGGCTTGGGGGAGGGATTGGTGGGTGAGGTGCTGATGGGTTTTGAGGGCACTGTTGAGGGCGGTGCGCAGCAGACTCGTTTGGACGAAATCGTTAAAGTGACCTGCCTGGAGGGAGGCATCCTGACGGTTATCGGTGAAGCTGAGGATCTTTTGGGCTTCGGCAGGGACGGCGTTGCTGCTCTGGAGGCGATTGACGGTGGACAGGCAGAGGAGGGTGGTGGCGGTGCTGCGACCTTCACTACTGAGACGCGAAAGTTTGGTGAACTCGTTTTTGCGTTTCTCGTGGACGACACCACAGTTAGGACAGAACAAAAAGGGTTTGGCCGTAAACCAAGTGGTGATGCCGTCAATCAGGGAATCAACGACCTGACCGTTGGAGCGGATGTGCAGGCGTTGCGGGATGAAAGGGACGTATTCGGATTTGGCTACCCGGCCTTGGCGTTTGGTCTCTTTGAACCAGGTGTCGGGTAAGAGATCGGTGTCACGTTCATCCCAGAGGCCCGGTTCGTGCAGGGTGAGGTACCCGGCTTGCTGATCGTCCCGATCGCGGGTTTCACTCAGGGCAGTGGGTAGCAGGGGCAGGATATGCTGGCGTTGGCGATCGTAGGTGACGAGGTAATAGTCTTGGCCGCATTCACGACAGAAGACGAGGGGATAGAGCAGGCGATCGTCGGTGGTGGTGTATTGACCTTCGAGGGTGAGGTGACGGGTGGTGCGGTTTTCGAGGGTGGCGTAGACGCTGCCGCCTTGGGAGATGAATTGATGGAGGCGAAAGGCGAGGCCCTTGGTACGACTGCCCCAGAGAAACATCTGCCGGAGCAGGGTATGGCAGGTGGTAGGGTCGGTTTGGGTGAGGTCGGCTAACTGTTGGGCACCGGTAGCCAGGGAGATGGGGGTACGGCGCACCAGATGATCGGCTTCGGTTTTGAGACCAAAGGTCATTTCGATCCAGGCGGCGAGGGGATGGGTTTGGAAGGCGGTCAGGGTTTGCTGTTCGCTGGGGGGCAGGCCAGCGGCGATCGCTTGCTGGAGTTCGCTGGGGGTGGGTTCAGGTCGCTCGATCGTGCGTTGGAGGGTTTCGTCGATAACGTTGTCAGCCGGGACGGGAACGCCAAATAGTTTACTGGCGATCGCGGCGACGGTTTGGTTGCGTTGGTGGCGATCGCCCTGGGTGGACATCGTGGCGCTGGTGCCGATACAGAGGAGGGGTTGGCCGCAGCGTTGGCGCAGCTTGCGAATCAGCAGGGCAACATCGGCCCCTTGCCGACCGCGATAGGTGTGGAGTTCATCCAGAACGAGGAATTTGAGGGTGGAAGCGCTAACCAGTTTATCCTCATGGGTGCGGCTGAGCATTAGCTCTAGCATCATGTAGTTGGTGAGAATAATTTGGGGCGGATTCGCCTGGATAGCAGTTTTTTGGCTGAGGTCTTCTTGGCCGGTGTATTGGGCGACGCGGATGGGGGTGTTGGGAATTTTGCTGAGGAATTTATCAAATTCCTGTTTTTGGGAGTTGATCAGGGCGTTCATGGGGTAAACGAGGATAGCCCGCACGCCGTCAATGTCGGGATGACGTAGCAGATCGTCGATGATCGGGACGACGTAGGTCATGCTTTTGCCGGAGCCTGTGCCGGTGGTGAGGACGTAGGGTTCCTGGCGGTGGGCGGTGCGAAAGGCTTGTTCCTGGTGTAGATGGAAGCGGCGATACGCCTTTGGCGTCGCGAAGCTATCGCCGATGTAATCGGGAAAGTAGTGTTGGCAGTCGGGGTGGAGGATGCCTTCTTGGATGAGGTCGGGGAGGGCTGCGCCCGGTTTATAGGCGGGGTTGAGTTGGATGAGGGGATCGGGCCAGAGTTCGCCGCGATCGAGTTCTTGATGAATGAAGGTTTCAAGCCGGGGGTCTTGGATTTTGAGGAAGCTGGTGATGTAGTCGCGGTAGTCGTTGATGACGCTATCCCGCAGGTTGAAGATGTCGAGGTGGGGAGTAGGGGAGTGGGGGA
>JBBILC010000181.1:0-7276 GCA_037445115.1 Coleofasciculaceae cyanobacterium bin_20 | reverse complement strand
TAATCTTGTGGGATAGCCGTCTCGGCTGTCATCTTTAATCTTGTGGGATAGCCGTCTCGGCTGTCATCAAATGTCATTGCTCATGGCGGTCATTGCTCATGGCGGTCATTGCCTATGGCAGTCATCCCGGACACGCGATCGCCAACGCCCCCGATCGCCAACGCCCCCGATCGCCGCCTCCCCCGATCGCCAACTCCCCGACAGCCTCACAAAAACCGCAGTTCGATCGTATCGCCCACCTGGAGGTTCAGCATCTCAGCCCGCCCCCCGCGCAACTCCAACACCTGATCCACCGGTTGCTTGGGTCCATAGAGGGGACAGTCGATCACCGTACAAGGGGGCACATTCGCCGCGATCGCCACCACTTTGCCGTCCTTGAGGAACACCATATCCAGGGGGATATGTACATTTTTCATCCAGAAATTAACCATGCGGGGCGGGTCAAAGGGGAACAACATCCCGCGATCGTCGGCCAACTCAGCCCGATACATCAGGCCCATTGCTTGTTCGTAGGCCGTTTTCGCCACTTCTAGTTGAATCACTTCACCCGCGATCGTGGCTTCCGCTGTGATGGGTAGCATTTGTCCGAGCAGGGCTGAATGTGCAGGCGCAGGGGATACCGCTGGGATAGGCGGCGAGGGGGAGGTCGGTGCGACAGATGGCACCGGGGTGGTGGTATCAGAAGCCGCCGTGGTCGCACAGCCCAGCAGCGTAACACTGAGCAGGGTACTCACCAGGAAAGAGGAGGGAGCCATAGAAAAACATCATTACCTG
The DNA here is from genome assembly GCA_037445115.1 of Coleofasciculaceae cyanobacterium bin_20. Taxonomy (GTDB): domain Bacteria; phylum Cyanobacteriota; class Cyanobacteriia; order B231; family B231; genus Trichothermofontia. The sequence continues at coordinate 6,502 of JBBILC010000181.1, read as the reverse complement.
TGGGAGCTTACAGCCCTTAGGATAGCGAATCCGTTGCTGGCCTGACGGGGGAGTTTGGCAGTTTGCGTTTTGGGGTTTGAAGTTGGAATTTTACGGGTGCTTACCAAACCCGCCACTCCTCCCAATCGAAGTTAAAGATCGAGGTATTCGGGAACGCCGTGGGATTGCCATTTTTCTGGAGGCGCTGCTGGAGTTTGGCCAGTTGGGGTTCCCAGTTGGGTAGATTGTCCACCAGTTCATAGGGACGCATCCCTTCCTTCAGGGCAAAGGCGGCGGTGGTTCCCGCTGCGGCCCCCACGGACCACTCGAAGGAATGCACCCGATAGGCGGCGGCGGCGATCGTGCTGTTGGCAATACTCTTACCCGCAACCAGGAGGTTGTCAATTTGCTGCGGAATCATGGCCCGTAGGGGAATCTGGGCCGGATAGGCTTGGCCGTGGGCACGCCGGACCCCTTCCCGTTCCGTGTTACCCGGAGCCTCTGGGGGAGAGAGGGTAAGGCAGGGATGGAAGTCCATTGTGTACTGGGCAATGCCCACCGCGTCGGGATAAATGGTCGATCGCGTGCGGCGGGTGACCTGCTCTGGCGAAATCACCCCCTGGCTGACCTGCATGGACTCTAACCCCGCCAAAATCGCCCAGAGTTGCCGATACAGTCCGGGCGGCAGGGCCTCTCGGTAGTAGGGATCGCGGTAGTCCAGGCGCGAGATATCCAGTTCATCCATACTAAAACCATCGACATAGGCGGGGGCCGGACGACCGATGATGCGACGCGCCTCCCGAATATAGGGATATTTGGACAGCCCATGCACCGTGCCCATTGGGGAGTCGAGGCCCGTGAGCAGGCGGTGGTTGGGGTGTAGTTGTTTCGCCTCCGGTCCCAGGATCGAGTCGGTGGTGCCCGCTACCAGCCAGTGGTAGAAACCGAGGGCGTGCTCCTCGCCCCGCCGTAGGGTTTCCGTGCGCAGTCCCCCTAGCCAGCCGCCGGGAGCCAGTTGTCCCGTTTGCCGTAGCTGCTCCTGGGTATAGATCAAATTATCCTGAGCAGTGCCCGGTCGATAGTCGTTGCCCCAGGTCCAGTTTTGCATGGAGATATCCCCTGGTGCGGGGATGGCCTTGGCTCCGGAGGCAGGGCTGGTGGGGCGGTTGGCCGCATCGGGTGCCCAGATCCGGCGATAGGTAAAGACGAAGTGAAAGTTATTGGCCCGCTGGGCATCGTAGCTGTAGTAGGGTTCGTATTGGCGATAAAAGGCGGGTTCGGGCTGGGGCTGGGGCGTGGCCGTTTGCTCCATCGCGAAGGTGTAGGTAAAGCCCTGGGTGCAGTAGGGATCGTTGGTGGCCACTGGGGAGGAGGGATTCCGGGCGGAGAGGGGGTCCAGGCCCAGGCGATAGGGTACCCCGGCCAGGGCAATGAGTTCCCCAGTTTCCGTGGCCTCGATCACGTACCAGTCACGATCGCCAGTTTTGGCCTGAAGGGCAGGGGTGAAGCGAATCACGGTTTTGTCAAGGCGATCGGAGGGTTCGTAGCGGTAGGCATCCTCAATGATCGCGGACAGGGGTTCGGTGTTCAGGGGTGGGGTGCCCGCCGCCGGACGGTGTTGGATGGCGATCGCAGCCGTGATCAAACGTCCATCGGGGCTGATCTCCAGGTCCTTAACCACCGTGTTGGGGAACCAGTGCAGGGTCCCGCGCCCGGTTTTTGCTGCGTCTTGTAACTGTTGCCACAGGAGCGCGTGGGCATCGCTGGGCAGGAAGCAGGACACACTCACCCAACAGTCACCGGGGTTGAGTTTGCCGTAGTGCTGCTGGATGCGTGCCCGTAATTCGTTGTAGCCCCTGGAGAAAAATTCGAGGCTGCGTTGTTTTTTGGCCTCATCCAGGGCCGAGGTTCCCTGGGCGGAGACTTGACCACCGACCCAATCGGTAATTTCTGTCATGCAGACCGTGCGCCCCGCCAGGAGGGCCTCATAGGCCGTGGCTGTCCCGGCTAAACCACCGCCCACGACGAGGAGATCGCAGTCAACAGCTTGCTGGGGAGGGGGAGAGTTGTAAGCGATGAGTCGTGAGTTGGGGAGGGGGGAAAGGGGAACAAGTGGTTCCCCGGCGGCGGCGAGGGGGAGTTGGCTGCTGACCCAGAGGAGGAGGGTTGTGGGCAGGGCAATCAGGGACTTCGTGAGACCCTGGGTGGCGTGGGGGGCAGGGGGCAGGGCTGGGCGCGGCGTGTCTCCGTAGGAAAATGGCCAACGGTGAGTCATTTTGTCTACTCCCTGAAACATTTTGGGCAAACGAGGGCATTCTCTAGCTATGGCAAACTCAAACACCCTATGCAACGGTGATTCTAAAGGATCAGGCCGGAGATGGGGTGTTTATTTTTTTCGCAAGGAAGCCGTCTGGAAAAAGCTGCAATCAAGGGATAGAAATTTCCAGAGGGCTGCTTTTGATGGTTTTTTGCCTGACGGTTTTTCCCTGCCGATGTTTCAGGTGGCAAAGGTGCGATCGCCCGCATCCCCCAGGCCGGGAACGATGAAACCATGTTCGTTTAAATGTTCATCAATGGCGGCAGTATACACTTGCAGGCTGGGATAGGTTTCGTTCAGGCGCTTCAGGGCGGGATGGGCCGCAACAACCGAAATAATGCGCACATTGGCCGGATCTACCCCCCGTTGCACCAATTCCCCCAGCACGAAGCTGATACTGCCCCCCGTGGCCAGCATGGGTTCGGGGATGAGAATGCGTATCCCGTCGGGCAGGCGATCGGGGAGCTTGTTCAGGTAGCAACTGGCTTCCAGGGTTTCTTCATTACGCACGAGGCCGATGTGGTACACCGAGGCGAGGGGCAGCAGGGATTGGGCACCATCCAGCAGGGCCAGCCCCGCCCGCAGGATAGGGACGACGGCGATCGCTGCGTGGGGATCAACGACGGTGGCCGGACAGGAGGCAAGGGGAGTTTGCACCGTGAGGTCGATCGTGGGGAGCCATTCGCGCAGGGTTTCGTAGGTAAGCCAGCGTCCGAGTTCGGTCATGGCGGTGCGGAAGAGGGCGGGGGGGGTGTCGGCATCACGGGCGACGGTCAGCCAATGTTTAATCAGGGGATGGGGCGGTACATAGACGCGCAGTTGCAGGGTCATAGGTTGGGCTGGTTCTCAGAATGTCTTCCCTATTCTCTCAGAAAGCCTTGAAGTCAACCCTAGAGGTCTATCATCCCTAAGGTTGGGGAATTGTAGGTTGGTGTCGAGTTTACTAAGACCCAACCCGTTCCCTTGTTTTGTTGGGGTGTACTGCGTCTGCCTCAACCGACCCAGTGAAGCTTAACAGAGTACTCGCCCGCAACGACTAAAGTCGTTACTACCAACGTTGCGAAATTTTATGTTGACTACAGCACTTCCATATTTAGTGAGGTACAGACAAGGGGCTTAAGCCCCTTGTTTACAAGGCTTGACAGTACTTCACTAGGGAGGGAACGGCTGTATACGCCTAGTACTTTGTCAGTCCTGAAATAAGGGGTTGTAGGTTGGTGTCGAGTGGGTGCGACCTAACACGTTCACTGGCTTTTTGGGGTCGCACGGCGTTTGACCCAACCTACCAAATCAAGATTGACAGACCACTAGGGCCAGAATGGGTGTCCCATTGATGAGCGATCGCGGTTAGAAAAGGATATAACCGGAACTTGAATAGCCGTCCTACGATGGGAGAGCGAATCTTGCCATTAACTCATCATTGCTTGATGTCTCATCCGCTTGTTAGGGGGACTTCTGCCCTACTTATACTGGGTGTCGCGATCGCTGGCGGGGGGCTGCCAGCGCAGGCTGAGGTCTTCGTTGAAGCAGCCACTCCGGGCCGTTTAGCCTTAGCACCCAATAGTTTTACGGCTTTACAGACAACGGTGCCAGCCACGGTCAAAATCCGTACCGATATTCCCGTCCACCTCCAGGTTACCCCACCTGTTTTGCGCTCTGGGGTTTCACCCGATCCCAGTGACACGGTGAAGCGGACCGTGATGCGCCTCAATACAACCCAGGTAGCCAGTGATGATTCCATCCCTCACCTGAACCTGCCGATCGGTCTGAATGAAGTAGCCCTCTCTATGCAGGTCCAACGCTCCACCTATTTTTTGGCTGGTGATTACCTGTATGAGGTCAGTTTAACGGTCACCCCCTGAGAAACGTCATAATTCGTAACCTGCGATCGTTTTACGGAACAGATTGGGCATAATGGTCCGTAATGTTACGGAAATTCGACTGGGCGATCGGGATGCGAGGCCGAGCAGGATGAGCGCCAAGATATCTCCATAACAAGGTATCTCCATAACAAGATACAGCACTTCCATACCTGGTGAGGTACAGACAAGGGGCTTAAGCCCCTTGTTCGCAAGGCTTGACCGTACTTCATTAGAGAGGGAACGGCTGTATCTCCATAAACTGATGGTCTGAAACTGGCGGCTTGAGATAGGTGATTGGCGTATTGATGGAAGCACACTCAACCATAACGATCGCTGGCCTAATAAACATTGACTGCAATCCAGGAGACATTTGATGTTGCGACCCCTATTCTTAACCTCGGCATTGGCAGTCGTGGGCAGTCTGCCCCTAGCCCCTATTGCCACCGCTCAAACCGTCAATGTCCCGTTCAGTGGCAACATCTCTAGCCTTTGTGTCGTGGGTCAGATTACCCCAGGGATGCTGGGACAGATCCTGAATCCGATCAGTGGCCAGCAATTCTTAAGGTCTTGGGGCGGCAGTGGCACCCCAACATCGGGATCGGTGGCCGTCAACTGCGTCGGGGATGTTACCATCCGGGTCGATGAGGTTTCCTTGAGCCAGTGGCCGACCAATTTGTCTGATCCGAGCAGTGTTGCTTGGTATGCCGAGGTCATTAGCCCCAGCTCGAACCAGATTGCCTTTCGGAGATCCAGTGGTGAGTTTGAGAATGCCTCGTTAGTTGCTGGTAATCATACCCTCCGTGTTGATATGGAGGCGACGCGCACACCACCGAATAACCTCCCCACTGGGAACTATCAATTCCAGGTGCAATTTACCCTGGTTCCCTAGCCATCGACAGACAGATAGACGGATGACGATCGACTGATCCCAGGAGAAATTTGATGTTACGTTTTTTATGCTTAACTTTAGCTGGGACGGTGCTGGGGAGCTTTGCCTTGTCCCCGCTAGCCTTGGCCCAAACCGTTAATGTTCCCTTTAATGGGACAGTTCCCGGCGTGTGTACTGTGGGTCAGATTACCCCAGGGGTGTTGGCCTATTCGACGATCGTATCGGGTTTAGCCACCCTCACCTCCTTCGCCAATTTGGGTGGTGTGCCAGCGGCGGTGCCCGTTACCTGCAATGGAGGGGTCACGATTCGGGTTGATGGGGTTTCCCTCCTCCAGTCCCCCGACAATGCCCCTGATCCCCCAGGATCGGGTTGGTATGCCGAAATCATTAATCCCAGTACCAATCAATACGCGACTCGCGAATCCAGTGGTAGTTCACTAACAGCTCCGCTAGCGCCCGGTAGCTACACCCTGCCGGTCAATATGCAGGCCTCGCGTCTACTGCCAAATAATCCTTATGCGCCTGGTAACTATCAATACGAAGTGCAATTTACGCTGGTCCCCTAGTCCCGCAAACATATAGTTTAGCGACGTTGGTAGTAACGACTTTAGTCGTTGCAGGCTAAAGCCAGCACTACAAACGTTGCAGAATTTGCTCTTGGAGTTACTAGGGACCTGTCCAGCTTAAGTTTATTGCTTGGTGTCCACTGATGGAGTGAATGGGTATGACGGCGTTCACGATCGCCCCGCTCTCGCAACGACTCTTCCCCACCTGCTTGGCCGTTGGCCTGCTGCTGTGCCCGGGGGCGGCCTTGGCCCAAATGAGTCTCTCGCCGTTAGTCCTACAAACCACGGCCAGACGGGGCGAAGCACAAGGGGTTCTGAATGTCACCAATGTCACGGATCAGGTGTTCCGGGCCAGGGTCTACGCCGAACCCTTTACCTATACCGATAGCGGCTTTCAAACCCTGCAACCGGGTGAAGCAATGGGCGACTTAACCCCCTATTTGCAATTTTCCCCCACGGAATTGGTGGTTCCTCCAGGGGCCACCCGTCGCATCCGTCTGATTTCCCACTTCCCGCCTAATCTAGCTGAAGGGGAGTATCGCGCCGTGATTTTCACAGAGGCATTACAAGGGGGTAACCTAACCGAGGTGGCCACTGATAATACGACCTATACCGTGAGTATCAAAGCCCGGATTGGAGCCACTTTTTATGTTTACCAGGGGGACTTGTCCCCGGCATTGAGTGTCGAAGGGGCAAGCTGGAATGCGGAACGACAAGCGATGCAACTCTTGGTCAAGAATGGGGGTGGCGCATCAGAACGACCCCGGATTAACTGGACGCTCAAACAGGGCGGTACCACGATCGCCACGGGGACTGTGCCCGAATCTGGTGTGATTGCCCAAACGCAACGTCAGATTCTTTTACCCTATCCGGTCCCTGATCAGGCTCC
>JBBILC010000180.1:0-7776 GCA_037445115.1 Coleofasciculaceae cyanobacterium bin_20 | reverse complement strand
GTCCCCTTTATTGAGGCGATTCGGGCGCAACTGAAGCAACTCCAGACAACCCCCATCACACCAGAAGTGTTGGCTTATGCCAAGGACTCCGTCCTCAACGCCTTCGTTTTCAACTTTGCCAGCCCCAGCCAGACCCTCTCGCGGCTCTTGCGCTATGCCTATTTCGGATATCCGCCCGATACCCTCTTCCGCTACCAGCAAGGGGTTGAAAGGACAACAATTGCTGACATCCAGCGGGTTGCCCGTACCTACCTAGATCTCAATAACTTGGTAACATTAGTGGTGGGCAATTCCCCGGCCATACAACCGCCCCTGGAGTCGCTCAGCTTTGCGAAGTCGGTGACGGCGATCGATATTACGATTCCCCCCCCCGCCGCCTCCTAAACCCTTAGGTAAGGATCTGCCCAAAGATCTTTAATTTGTCGCTGTCTGAAAGGTTAAGGAAGAACGAACTTGGTCAACCTAGCACTTGTAAAACCAGAGTTTGACATCGATCGGGCACGGGAAGAACTCACCGACCTAGACGCTAAACACATTATTGAATGGGCGGACGCCACCTTCGGTCCCGGCCTCGTCCTCAGCACCAGTTTTGGCATTCAGTCCGCCGTCATGTTGCACCTGGTCACCCAAGTGATCCCCAAAATCCCGGTGATTTGGGTGGATACGGGCTATCTGCCGCCCGAAACCTATCGTTTCGCCGAGGAATTAACCGAGCGGTTAAACCTCAACCTGAAGGTGTACCAATCCCCCATCAGTCCAGCGCGGATGGAAGCCTTACACGGACGCCTCTGGGAACAAGGCACGGTAGAAGCCCTCAACCTGTATGATCGGATGCGCAAAGTTGAACCGATGCAACGCGCCCTACGGGAGCTAAAGGCCACAGCCTGGTTGGCGGGTTTACGACGCGGCCAAACCGACCACCGCAAATCCCTATCCGCGATCGAGCAACAGTCAGGGCTATACAAGATTTTGCCGATTATCACCTGGAACGCCAAGGATATCTATGATTATCTGATGGCCTACGATCTGCCCTACCATCCCCTGTTTGATCAGGGGTATACCACCGTAGGTGACTGGCACTCTAGCCGCCCGTTGCTAGCGACCGATGAGCATGAACGGGATACCCGCTTCCAAGGACTCAAGCAAGAGTGTGGTTTGCACCTACCCCTGACCCCCAACGAGGAAAAAAGCCTCAATTCCAGCGCCCTCTGAGGATACGGAATACCCTAAATTCTGGTTGCCGGGAGGGCTGCCCACCCCTGCCAGTGCTCACCGCCTGCTGGCGCGATCGCAGGACTGGGATAGGCTGGGACGACTCAGGTCGCCACACCTCACTGGATGGCCAGCGTAGCCGTGGAACTAGAGCTAGGAGATAAATTGAGTAGATCACACATTGAACGTGGGATAGCCGTCTCGGCTGTCTCAGTGGCAGGCAGGATGCCTACCCCACACCAGCTTTGCGTTCGCGTAGCCCCTCCGCAGGAGAATCTACTGAATTGGGGCTACCCATTCTAGGGCAGATTTGTCAGGATTCCTTGACTTGAAAATACTTATTAACATTATTAGCGAAATAAATACCTGAAAATAAAAACGATTCAGTATAGTGGACTACAGAAGCATTGGGCATCGCCGATCTGGGATACCGGCTTCAGTTAACAGTCTACTCACTTCTCCTCAGCACGATTCTTAAAGGCGGTCTGGCATTATGCTTAACACGTTATCGGTACGCTACTCTCTCGACGTGATCCAGGAGGAAGCTCGCCATCTGGTCGATCGCGGTCTCCTCAGTCGCCAACAGCCGATTTATTCGCTTTGCCAGTATATCCCGGCGCGGGAATGGGTCTGTGTGGAATGTGAACTCGAAAGGAATAACTTCCTCCTACGGGACCGGATTGGTGACCTGATGGGGAATGAGCGATGGGATAACGATTAACCTTGAGCGTGCCCTCCGGTTACCCCCGCTCCCGATCTTTGCCCGCCGCCTCGCCCAGGGTCGTCATCACCACTTCGACCAGTTTGTTCACCGCCCCTGGTTGGCCGCGTATCTGGCGCAATCGATCGCGCATTTGGGCTAACCGGTCGGGCTGATCCAGGTAGGTCAACACCTGGGTAGCGACTGCTTGGGGTTGGAGGGGACCCACCCATTCCGGCACAATTTCCGCCCCCGCCCAAATGTTGGGCCAAGCCAGGAAGCGTCGCTGGGGACCTTGTAATTGCCGCAGAGCCAACCGGTTAACGGCTTTGGCAAAGAGGGAACCTACCCCTGGGAGATTGGCCAAAATGCCTGGTAGGCCATCCCAAGCCCGCATGGCATCTAGTTGCTGGGTAGGCAGCAGGACCACCATCGGCACTGCTAAGGCTCCCAATTCCGCCGTGTTGGCCCCGATCGTGGTTAAACACAGGGCACATTGGGTCAATTGGGCATAGGCGGGGAACTCGGTGCAGAGGGGCACGGTCAACCCAGAGGGGGTTTTCAACGCCGGGGCCTCTGCTCCCACCGTCAGCAGGGTCGCGGTGACGTTGCCAAATTTGGCGATGACGGGATTGTGGGTGGGGTCAGCAAAACGAGCAAGGGTGGCCACGGGCAAGGCGGGGGCCACGGGGATGAAAAATTCCAGTTCTGGGCGGTGCTGGTGCAGATAATCGGCGATCGCCAAGCACAGGGGAACGCCGATCGCGAGCTTGGCCGGTTTTGATCCGGGCAACAGGCCGATGCGGGTCCTTGGGGGTACGATCGTGGGGGGCGTGGCGGCATCCGTGCGGGCAGCATCAGGCGGACCCAAACTCTGGCCCACATCCGCCATCAGGTCACCCACTACCGTGCATTTGGCGGCATCGGGGCTGCTGAGTTGCGTGAGAAGCTGGGTATTCATGACGGCAACGCGATCGACCCACCGTAACCAGCGAACCTCCCATTCGGCATACACCACACTGCGATAGCCCAACCGGCGACTGATGATTACCGTAAAAAGCTGATCGCCACCGAGGAAAAGGACCACGCCCCGATCGCGCCAATCCCACTTCTCGGCGGTTTGCCCCCAGAGCAAAAAGTTAAAAAACGCTTCCGGCCCCTGGACACGATCGACCTCCGGATAGGACCGGGCGATCGCCGCTTCCCGACCGCTGGCATTGGGGCAGGGGGATAACACCACGGAAATGCGGACTTGGGTGCGATCGTTCCCCAACTGTCGCCGCAGTGCTTGCACAACCGGGCGAACCCAGGTGGCTAATTCCCCTGGCCCGTTGGAGAGGATGACAATATCTATCCCTGCCTGCATCCTGGCGGTTATCCCTCCGTGATGGCGGCTTGTTCGTGATAGGCGGCATACACCCCCTGCACGTTATACCAGTTCAGAAAAATCCGTGCCACCTCTAGGGCCAGTTGGGGTTGGCCGCGATCGATCAGCCATTGCAACAGGGGAGCCATTGTCTTTTCATTCAGCCTTCCCCCTAGGGATAGAAGCCCCCAGAGGAGCCGATGTAGCCAAGTCATTTGGATCATCATGCGGACTTCCCAGGTGGGATGTTTTTGGTAGAACAGGACCCCCATCCGGCCCCGTTGGATTTCCCGATCGATCAACCTGGGGATCTGGCTAAGGGTAAAGGGCGGATGCCAATGGTAACCCACCGCCTCTGGGCACTTCAGTAACCGTAACCCCAATTGTTTCAGGCGTACCCCTAACTCCAGATCCTCCCAACCATACAGTTGAAACTGGGTATCGAATAGGCCCGCTGTTTCCAGCCAGTGACGGGCGATCGCCACATTCCCCGTGGCAAAATAGGCAGCGGAAAAATCCGTCACCTTATACGGCTCTGTCGTTGGTACATCAAAATTACAGGTATTAATCACCCGCCCATAGGTAAAAACAGGCAAGTGTTCAAGATCGGGCATCCCCAGCCGCGCCTGTTCCTGGCGCAAACGTTGGGCATGGGCTTGCAAAAAGGTCGCCGTCACCACCAGATCGCTATCAATAAAAACAATCCATTCCCCTTTCGCCGCTTGCACCCCCAGATTCCGGGCCGCCGCCGGCCCCAGATGCTCCTGGACCAGCCAGCGTACCTGGGGCAATTCCGCCTGGTGGGCTAGCAGCCACGCGATCGTGCCATCAGTGGAGCCATCATCCACCACCACCACCTCATAGCCCGTAATCCCTACGGTTGCCTCCCAGGTTTGTTGGGCCAGCGCCCGCAAACACTTTTCCAGAATGGGCAGGCGGTTATAGGTTGGGATCACAACACTCAAGAACACAACGACTCCCCACAAGGTTTCAGTAGCGTAACGTTACTAAAACAGATTACGGCTCTGGGGGGGTATCGGCACTCGGTTCCGATGGGATGGCGGCTGGTGCCCCCCCCTCTATCATCGGCTCGCTCGTGGGTAGGGGTGACGCCGTTGCTGGGGGGGCCGTTGGATTGGGGCTAGGGGCTGGCTGGGCCGCTGGGGCCGGTGCGCTAGGGGGTGGCGTGGCCTGGGTAAAGGCCGTATAGCTCACCTTAGAAATTTGCCGGATTAACTCCTGTGCCCGATCGTCATTATCCGGACGCTTCATCACGACGGCGGCCAAATAGCGCTTGCCATCGGGTAAATCAATCAGCCCCACATCCCCAACCGTTGAGGCAATATCCCCGGTCTTGTGGGCGATCGTGGCACCAGGGCCTAAGCCTTGGGGTAGGAGCGTATTGGTTTCCGTTCGACGCATAATTTCCAACAAGCGATCGCGCGATCGCAGGGAGACCAGATCGCCCCGGTTGACCAACGCCATCAGACTCACCAGATCCTTCGGCGTGGTTGTATTCGTTCCCGTCAGATCCGCGAGGGGGGCATTGATCACCGTATTCGGCAGGCCCCAGTCCTGGAAGCGTTGGTTGAGGGCTTGCTGGCCACCCATGCGCTTGATCAACATATTGGTGGCTGTATTGTCGCTGATCACAATCATCAGGGTGGCCGTTTCCAAAGCGGAATACTTACTGCCGATCGGTTGGTACTGCAAATCCCCCGATCCTTCTGCAATCACATCCTCCGTCAAAGCCAATTCTTCATCCAGCCGAATTTTACCCGCGTCGACATCCTGGAAAAAAGCCACGAGAATCGGCACCTTAATCATGCTGGCGGCGGGGAACACCATACTGCCATTGAGATCCACATAGGCATTGGTGTCCAGATCAACCAGAAACACGCCCGGCGTCAGATCCGGTTGGCTGCTGGCTAGGGTTTGCACCTGTTGCTTCAGGGCGGTCATTTCCTGGCCCAGATCCAGGGCCGGTAAGATCGCGGGGGACGCTTCGGGTTGGGGGGTCGTTTCCGTGGGCAGGGCTGTCTCCCCGGCGGGTCCTAAGCCCATATAGCGTCCGGTGGGGTCCCATACCGACAGGACCGTTCCGGCAATTACCCCCAGCCCCACGCCTAAAATCAATAACCGTAGAGCATACAGAAAGGGAGCCATCAGCCGCGATCGTTGCCGCGCCGCCGCACTATTTCGGGGCGATGCCTTAGCTGCCCGCTGGCTCGTCTGCGGGCTAGGGGCTGCATAGGCATGGCCGAGGTTCGCGTGACTGCTTAAGGGAAGACTGGCACGTCGTCGTCCGCGCGATCGCCGTCGCCGGGGATCACCAGCCGTTGGCGTTGCCTCGCGGGTTGGTTCAGCCGTGGGGCGTGGGCGACTCCGACCCCGCTGTCCCGGTAAATTGGGGGGTGGCCCAACCAGGTCAGTCAGCGGGTCCCACCCTTGGGCTGAACTTTCGCCCGTTGCACTCAGCCGTCCAGAATTGCGGTGTTGCTGTCTAGCCCGCTGGAGAGGATCACTGGAGAGGGGGGGTGGGTCTCCCTGGCTCCGTTGACTGGCCGATCGTGCGGAGGGATGCACAACCACAGAGAGGTTTGGCCCCTTAGGGGCCGTGCGGGTACGTGCGCGACGACGCGGACGGAGGGGAGCCAGGTTATCTGACTCTGCGCCGAACTGGGGGTTAGAGGAGGGATTCTGTGCTCTATTCACTGCCAGACTGATCCAAAGTATCGGCAATTGGGACGGGGTTAACGGCGATTCGCGTGCTGGCCCCAGGGGGAAGCGGGTCTGACGGGGTGCTAATCGCCCATTCGACTTGTCTTAACACACCACGCAACATCGCCAGTTCCTTAGCGGAAAGTTGGCAGCGGTTATAAAGTCTTTTGAACTTTTGCATCCGACTCGCCGCAGTATGGGCATAAAGATAACCGATTTTCAGGAGGACGGCTTCTAAATGGGCATAATAGGCCGCCAATTCCTCCAGAGTTGCCGCTAGCTCAGGGCTGGCAAGGGATGCAGCCATTGTTGTCACCGTCGGCGGGGGCCAGGATTTGATTAAGTTTTCTGTCGAGATTCCGGCTGGGGCGATCGCGGGCACAGGGGAAATCCCTGAAGGCGGTTGGCTTAAGTGTAACTCATAGCAACAGACGGCGACCGCCTGAGCCAGGTTGAGGGAAGAGTAATCAGGGCTGGTGGGAATACCAACCCACCGCTGGGCATGGTTAAGTTCCTGGTTATTCAAGCCCCGGTCCTCTGGCCCAAAAATCAGGGCCGCAGGGGTCTCCAGGAGCCACGGTAGGGCAGCACGGGGGGATTCTAGGGGAATATTGAGGGTGCGGGGACGATCGGTGGTCGCGATCGCCCGCTGACAACCGGCCAGGGCGGCTGGTAAGCCAGTCACCGTTTGGGCCTGGGCCAGGAGGTCCGCCGCGTGGACCGCCATTTGCCGTGCCTCCGGCCCCTGAGGATCACACTGGGGGTTGACCAGAACCAACTGGCGCAGCCCAAAGTTTTTCATCACCCGGGCCACCGAACCCACATTACGGGCACCAGCTGGCTCAACCAGAACAATACGGACCCGGTCTAAACCACTGACGGTGGGGGGAAGGGGCTGTGGGGGGGCGATCGTAGACATGGCCTGGGATGAGTAGGGAAAGATGATATCTGCTAGTGGGCACCGCGAAAAATACCCATTTTCGCAACTGTGTCCACGCAATTACTAAGGAGTTGATCTGGGCGGCTCCGCCGTCCGCCTCAATTAATCGAGGTTCCCTAGTGCTCTGTCAAGTTTAATTTGGCTAGATTCAGTAGATCGCAAATTGAACGTGGGATAGCCATCTCGGCGGTCTCAGGGGTAGGCATCCGGTTTGTCCCACAATGGTTTTTCGTTCGCATAGTGGCTTTGCAGGAGAATCTACGGAGATTGGCAGGCTGATGCCTGACTCCGCAGTGCAACGCCCCAGTTACTAGAAACGGTAGCTGGAGAGGATCTAAATACGGTGTTTGCGCCCTGGAAACGGTTGTTGGGGAACCTGGTATCTTGCGGTGAAATGGTGACGAAGGACAGTCTTTCGGCAGGGCCTGGGTTACCCGGTGAAACCTGGAGTATGACGGCTCTGGCAACGGCGACCTACCTACTCGAAGGCCAGTGTGAACGGGGCGTCGCCCTTGCTGAGCTTCAGGTCATTAAACGGGGGGATCATTGGTCGGTTAATACTTTTAACCTGGCGACCGATCAGGAAGTTCTCAACCTGGGCATACCGACGACATTGGAAGCCATGCGACAGCAAGATGCGCAGGTCAACCAACTCGAAAGTGCCATTGATGTGCCCACGATCGAGCCAGAAAACTAGTGCAGCGCATAATATTATGCAACGGTAGTTCAGGCTTTAGCCGGTAACGCCTCATGTCGTTACTCCCAACGTTGCGAAACTTTATGGTAATTAGTCACAGCAAAAAGGAGGGCTTAATGAGAACCGCTACCTCACTAGCC
>JBBILC010000179.1:0-7822 GCA_037445115.1 Coleofasciculaceae cyanobacterium bin_20 | reverse complement strand
GGGCGCGGGGGTTGGGCAATTAGGCAACGATCGCCGGACCGGGACGGGGACGGTGGGCGGGAAAAGCGGGGGCCGACCAACGGGCAGGGAGGTTCCCACAGGCGTTGTCGCCATCAGACGCACGATCGCCTGCCACTGGCTGATGGGGACGGGTTTGGTCGCCTTAGCAACTGTTTTTGAGGCACGTAACCTCGATCGCAGTAATGGCGAGGCGGGAAGCCGAACCGCTGCTCCTGGGCTAGGGGGGAGGGCGGGGGGCACCGACGCCAACGGCGAAGGTGGGAAAGGGCAGGGAATACCCAGGGTTGCCTGGGGGGGTGGGGCCGCCTCGGTCAACCTTGGCGGGGGACTGGCCCAGAGGTCGATGGGGGCTTCCCACTGTAAATCAATGGCGATCGCGGCAACGGGACCAGATGTGCGGGTCGCCTCCTGTTGCAGCAAGGCTTGGAGCAGGGTTGAGGCCGACTGGGGCAGGGTTCCTAGCCAGGAGGGGGGCGGCGGCAGGGATGGGATGCCGGGAACCGTCGTCCCCAATGCCCCCAGGGTGGGTAAAGCCGGGAGGGTGAGCAGGTTAGCCCGGTCCCAACGATCGTCCGTGACCAGGGTGGCCTCATCAAACAGATTGGTGAGTTTGGCAACGGGTCCTTGCTGCATCCAGCCCATCAATGCCCGGAAGTAGCGAACCGGGGGGAACTGGGTTTGGCGCAACTTGGGGGGAAACAGACGGATTTGAAACTGCCAGTGGGGGGTCTGGGCCACCTGTTGATAGCGCCGATAACGGGCAACCTCATCCGCCAGCCGTTGGTACAGCCATTGCTGCTGTTGTGGGGTCAAAATATCGAGAACCTCGTTTTGAGCCGTCACCAGAACCAACGTGCGAGTGGTCACCAAGCTGGCGATCGCTCGAATCCCATTGGGTTGTAGCGCTAGGGCTGATTGCCCTGATGGCGCTGGCAATCCGGGATTGTCATGAGGGGGGCTGGTCGGGGGTGTTTCCCTCTCTATGGCGGGAAGCAGGGGCAGCGGAGCAGAACCAGCGAACACGCTAGGGGAAGGGAGGGAAGCCGGGAACGGCAGAGCCGTGGGGGCAACGATCGCCTGAACGGCCTGGAGCACTGTGTGAATGGCCGTATCCGCCGTTAGGGACGGTTGCTGCTGCCGACGGGCCTCCAGTTGTAGCCGGAAGTGGGCCACCTGTCGTTCGGCCTGCTGGAGTTGCTTACCGACAACCCGTCCCGTTTGGAACACCCAATAGACGGGATAGAGCAGCAGTTGCACACTCCACAGGGTTGCCACCTTGAAATGCCGCCAGACCTGGGTGGAGTGCTCCGCCCACTGGCGCGTCTGGCGATGGAGAACATTAAACAAGCGGCTGCGGTAGGGACCTGACGCAGGCATAGGACGATCGCACTCAGTCACAAAGAGGAAAGATAGACCCAATCACTCCAGGCACAACGTAGCGTTTTGAGCGTGCCCACAGTATCTTTTCAGCCTACCACCGGAGCGGTAACCCCTCAGGTTAAGTTTTAAGTTGGGAATTGGGAATTGGCAATTGGGAATTGGGAATTGGCAATTGGGAATTGGGAATTGGCAATTGGGAATGGCGACGGTCCCTTGCCCCATAGCCGTTAAGATAAGACCAGACGCAGTAATATTGAGCTATGCAGGACTTCCTTAACAACGCAACCCGGTTTCTCCGCTACTTCATCACCATTTGTTTGGGGGTCTTTTTTGCCTTGTTTGGCTGGCTGGCTCCCCTGATGCAGCGTCCCATCACCGCAATCGCCCTAGTCGGCCTGTTACTATCGGGTGTAGTCTTTATTGGCCTGACGTTGCGAGCCATGCTAGGCGTTGGAGCGGTCTAGGCCGGGAACGTGCTAGCCTGACTTGCCCAGTTGCTAGCGGCCACCTAGCCTACCCAGGGGCGATCGTTCCCAGGGGACAGCGGTTGGCAAGTTGCCAGGATCGTGACTGACCACGCGTCAGCGTGAACCCGATCGTTATTTCACTTAAGGGGAGGAGTCATTATGGCTACCAGTCGTCGTGTCTCGCGGGTCGCTTCGTTGATCAAGCGCGAGATCAGCCAAATGCTACTAAACGAGATTAAGGATGAACGGGTGGGCATGGGCATGGTCAGTGTCACCGATGTGGATGTGTCGGGGGATCTGCAACATGCAAAGGTGTTTGTCAGTATCTATGGCACGGATGAAGCACGGGCGACGACGATGCAGGGCCTCCAAGCAGCAACCGGCCATGTGCGCAGTGAACTGGGCCACCGCATTCGGCTACGGCGCACCCCAGAGGTTGTGTTTCTCGAAGATCGCTCGATCGAACGGGGGAACCGAGTGCTGGCCCTGATTAACCAATTGTCCCAGTCTGCGACAGGCGCACCCGATGAGGCCGGGGATGTTGAGCGAGACAGTGCCGACGCCGAGGCATAATGCTGCGTGCGATCGGTCCTTCGCGTCCTGCTCCCATGACCATGTTGACCCTCCCCGATCCTCAAGATCTCCCCCTGACTACCCAGATTGCCCAAATGCTGGTGGTGCGGGCGTCTGGCCATTTGTTCGATCACCAAATTCGCTATCCCGCTTGGGAACCTGCCGCTGCCACGCTCCAATCCTGGTTGAGCGAGTTGGGGGTGGGGGGGGTGATCCTCCTGGGGGGCAGTGCGGCTGAACTCTGGCTCCGGACCCAACAATTGCAGGCGGAGGCCAAGTTGCCGCTGCTGCTGGCTGCGGATATTGAGGAGGGGGTTGGTCAGCGCTTTGCCGGGGCCACCTGGTTTCCCCCGCCGATGGCCCTCGGTGCGATCGCCCAGCAGGATTTACCGACGGCCCTGGCCTTAGCCCAGCAGATGGGGGCCACAACAGCCCAAGAGGCCCTGGCGATTGGTTTGAACTGGGTGCTGGCCCCGGTCGTCGATGTCAATAACAATCCGGCCAATCCCGTGATTAATGTCCGGGCGTTTGGCGAAACCCCTGGGCTGGTCAGCCAACTGGCCACGGCCTTTATCCAGGGTGCCCAAGCCTATCCGGTCCTGACGGCGGCGAAGCATTTCCCTGGGCATGGGGATACGGCGATCGATTCCCACCTAGAGCTTCCCGTGCTGCCCCACAGCCGTGAACGCCTAGGGCAGGTGGAGTGGCCCCCGTTTGCGGCGGCGATCGCTGCCGGGGTGGATGCGGTGATGAGTGCCCATGTCCAAATCCCCGCCCTCGATCCTCGCTATCCCGCAACGCTTTCTAAACCAGCCCTGACCACTGCCCTCCGCCATCAACTGCGGTTTGAAGGTTTGGTGGTCACGGATGCCTTGGTGATGGGCGCGATCGCGAAGCGCTATGGCCCCAACGAAGCACCGGTGCTAGCGGTGGAGGCGGGGGCGGATATTTTACTGATGCCCCTTGATCCGGTGGGGGCGGTGGCGGCGATTGGGGCGGCAGTGGCGGCGGGGCGCATTAGCCGCGATCGCATTCTGGCCTCGGTGGAACGGATTTGGCGGGCGAAGCAGAAGGTCATGGCGGCCCAGACAGGACTGGGGGGGGATTTCACCCGTGCCCTAGCCCAACCTGCTAGCCTCCGTTTAGTGGAACAAATCCTCACAGCATCTAACCGGGTGCGGGTCAACCAACCTTTGCTCCGGGCGGAGACACCCCAATCGTGGCGCAATCTGATTGTGATCGATCGCGCGTTGAATTGTCCTTTCCTCGATCGCCACACCCCAGCCCTTACCCTACCCAGTCAGTGGGGCTACGATCGGCTACATCTGGTGGATCAAAGCCTGGGGGACCCCAACTTTGCCAGCCTGGACCCCGTTCCCACCTTGGTGCAGTTATTTGTGCGGGGTAACCCGTTCCGGGCAGTGCAACGCTGCTGCCGACGATCCAACCCTGGCTTCAGGCCCTCAGCGATCGTCAACACCTACGGGGGCTGGTGATCTACGGGAGTCCCTATGTGATGGACCAATTACTGCCCGTGGTGTCGCCAGCGGTTCCCTGTGTGTTTAGCTATGGTCAAATGCCCGCTGCCCAAGCGATCGCCCTGTCAGCATTAGTCACAATGGCATAAGCTTGCAGCCGCTGGGATAGCCGTGTCCCGTAGCGCAGTTGAGGCAGGCAGCTCCACCACCCGCCTCCATTCATCGAGGTTCCCTTAATACTTTTCCGGAATCCAGCGACGGTTTAGCATCGGTGTTTGGTCATCGTAGGCATGTTTCAGATCGCGATCGGGTAACGGCACTGACTCCCGTGCGATCGGCTCATAGGGGAACAAGCTCAGGAAATGGGACAAACAATTGAGCCGTGCCCGCTTCTTATTATTCGAGTCGATAATGTGCCAGGGTGCCCAATCCGTATCCGTTGCTTCTAGCATCTGATCCCTAGCCTTGGAGTAGTCATACCAGCGCTCACGGGAAGGCAAGTCCATTGCTGAGAGCTTCCACTGACGTAAGGGGTCGTCAATCCGGGCCTCAAATCGCCGTTTTTGCTCCTCATTGCTCACCTCCAGCCAGTACTTCACCAGGATGATGCCACTCTGGATAATGTAATGCTCGATCGTTGGGCAAACTTGCAAAAATGTTTGGTGTTGCGCCTTAGTACAAAAGCCCATCACATATTCCACCCCCGCCCGGTTATACCAACTGCGGTCAAAGATCACCACCTCACCCGCTGCGGGAAAGTGGGTCAAATAGCGCTGGATATACATCTGGGACTTCTCGCGCTCCGTCGGAGCCGGTAGCGCCACCACCCGAAACACGCGGGGACTCACGCGCTCAGTCAATACCCGAATGGTACCGCCCTTTCCTGCCGCATCGCGACCTTCAAATACCACGATCACCCGTTGGCCTGTTTGTTTAACCCAATCCTGAAACAGGCATAGCTCGGTTTGTAGCTGACGCAAGGTTTGGGTATATTCCTTGTTGGTCAGTTTGGGCTGAGGCGTTACCGTTGTTTCGGGGGTGGCTACGGGGGTGGCCTGAGCACCCGCCGCCTTGCCCTCTTTGCTCCCTTTGACAGCTCCAGCCGGTTTTTTCTTGTCGTGTTTTGCCATAGAACCCTCCTACGCAGACTCGCCGCGCTACTTGCTTCTATGTTAGAGCCTCGCAATATCCAAAAGGCTTTAGGAACGCTCAAAAGCCAGGGAAACCCGATCGCCCCCGATCGCCCGCATCATCCTCAGTAGGGCCGCTACCTGGGCATAGCTCAGATCGCGATCGGCCCGCAGGACCACGAGTCCCTGGGGATTGGCCGCCAGATAGGCCCGCATGTGTTCTGCTAAGTCCTGATTACTGATCTTCTGATTGTTTAGAATTACCTGCCCGTCAGCATCCAACCCGACGACCAATGGTTCAACGGACGGAGCCGTTGGCGCGGCTGGAAGTGGCCGATCGCGATCGTTGGTCGGTAGCTTGACATTGATCATTTGCTGCCCCGTGAGGGTCATGGCAATGATGATAAAAAAAGTCAGCACTGTCATCAGGACATCCAGCATGGGCACTAGGTTGACTTGGGGTAGGGCATTGGGGGAGGATGATTTAAACCGCATCGACCTGACACCTATCCGAATTTCAGAATGACTTGAGGCGTTGCTGGCTAAAGCCGGAACTACAAACGTTGCATCATTAAATTATGCGCTGCACTAGTGTAATTTCAAGAAGGCCGTCCCCTCCCTAATGCCTGCATCACTGCCGTAGCTTGTAAATACCAGGGTTTCCAGGTGATCAAACACGGGTTTACCCGCAAACTCTAAGAGCCGAAAAATGGGGAGCTTTTGGATGATCGCCGTCCGTTCCTGTTGCCAATTGAGATAAATCAGGCCGTCATTGGGGGTAGATAGTTGGGCGATCGCTGTTGCCAGGGGGGACTGGCGATCGGTAGGCATAGACGCAGTGGCGAGGGCCGCACTCATCGCCTCTAGAGACGTGGCAAATACCTCATACTCGCCCACCGTTGTGTGAACCCCCAAGACATCGGCCTGAATCGCTGGTTTCTCCTCATCGCGACGGGCAGAACGCTGCTGGGTTGTCGTCGTCAGGCGCGTCCAGGCATACACCTGACGGTCCCCCAGGGGAAAAGGGCCGGTGCTAAACCCCTGGTCTTGGGCTACTGCATCCAGGTGGGCGATCGCCGTTTCGATGGGGGCTGAGCGTTGGGCAATGAACAGCCAGTCGGGCGGGGCCATTCCTTCCGCACGGGTTGATAGGGCTTTCGGCAAGAGGCCGATCGCGTACTCCCCCTGCACCCAACTAAAGATATCGGCGGGTAAATCTACCCCCCGTCGCTGGCGTAGATTCTGGACCAGTTGGGTCACCGCCTGTTCCACCGGGGGATAGCCCTGGAGATCGGCCTGAAGTTGCCGCCAGAATTGCCGGAGATCGGTCCCGGCAATGACTAACGCACTCGACGCGGGCACATACTGGAGGGCGGCCACTGGCGCAAGGAGGGCCGCCGGTTTACTGGGGAGGGTTTGGCCCACCGCTGGCAGGAGGGCCGTATCGATCCGGACGCCCTGGCGGGTCAATCCCAGGTTGAGTGCCACTGCTCCGTAACGGGGACCCGCCGTTGCCGTCGGTGCTTGGGAATTGGGACGCCCGATCGCCTGCTGCCAGGCTTGCAGTTGTCCGAAGTTCACATAGGCCAGCCCAATCCGGGGATAGGCCAGGTGATCGAGGGCCTGTTGATAGGTGGGGGTACGGGCCAAATTGAGGTCGGGGGCTTGCAGGTTATTAATGGCATCGCGCAATACCTTGGGGCTGTTGGCCAGAAGCACCCACCGATCGCCCACCACTGCGGTGGCCAGGGTCCGCATGAAATCGCGATCGAAGGGCGTGTTCTGAGCACGATCGTCCTGGGCACGATCGTCGGGACTTGGGGGATGGCCAGTCACATCCCCATAGATGAGCGTTACCCCCTTGTAGTCTTCAAAGACCAACTCGGTGCCTGCCCCGGCCTGCCGTTGCCAAAACCGTTGCAGCCAGGTCCGGCTTTGCTCCGGATTCCGGGTCGCGAGGGTGGCTAAATAGCCGGGTTGGAGTCCCGTACTGGCATCGTAGTCAATATCCGGCGTCATCACCGCAAAGGTGATTTCTTCCCCCAGCCAGGGTTGAATATCCCGTTGGTAGTCCCAATCCAGACCACTGCCCCCCAGGAGCCGTTGTTGCAGCTTCCCGAACGCCGATCGGACTTGCCGTCGTTGGGCCGGTGCCACGGCGGCCTGACCCGCTGCTGCTAAGCGATCGGGGTTAACCAGGAGGGACACCATCAAGGGGGCTTGCTTCGCCACGAGCCAGGCGGCGGTGGGCTGGCTGCGGACACCCCCTCGGACCAAACTCAGGGGACCCGCAGACAGGATGGCATAGGCCCCGCCCCCTCCCAGGAGGAGCAACCCAGCGGCGATCGTGGCCAGGACAAAGAAGAACGAGCGACGTTTCATGGCAATTAAGGGCAATTAATGACGTTTCTGGGCAGGCTCAACGTCTAGACATCTGTCGTGAACTAGTGCCATTATTCCACCCAGGGTGGCAGACTCACCCTAGGGATTTGCCAAAGGTAACGCTGAACCATGACCGTTGAACTGCCCGCTTCCCCCCCCGCCACCACCCAAACCCGTAAGGCTGATCACATTCGCATTTGCCTGGAAGGGGATGTGCAATGCCAAGAGGTGACAACGGGCCTAGAGCACTATCGTTTTCAGCACTGCTGTCTGCCAGAGTTAGACCTGGCTGATCTGGATATTCGGACCCAATTTCTCGGGAAAGCCCTAGGCGCACCCCTGTTGATCTCTTCGATGACGGGGGGAACGGAGCAGGCCAAGGTGATCAACC
>JBBILC010000178.1:0-7880 GCA_037445115.1 Coleofasciculaceae cyanobacterium bin_20 | reverse complement strand
GACTGACCCACCAACTGACCCACCAACTGACCCACCAACTGACCCACCAGCTGATCCACCCCCGCCATTATTAGATTTAACTGGTCGGCTCTCCGCTAATTCAACAGCCTTTGGGGGTGGTCCGACTGGCCCCAACGTGCAGGCAGTCAACAGCCCGTGGACACCCCCACCCGACGTCATTGGTGAACTGAGTGCCCAACTGGCGGCGGGACTGATTACAGAAGCGGCTTTTTATGCAGCCCTAAACGCCTATCTACAATCCCAACCGCAAGGGGCTGGTTGGACCGCCAGTACGGATAATTTCGCCATTGAGACAGCGAATGGGGAGTATTTCGCAACCTTTGCCTATACCGGTGCTAGCTTTGCCGAGCGGGTTAACTTTCAGATTGACCCCAATGACTTTAGTGGCCTGGGGTTTAGCCAAAGGCTTTATTTTGCGGAAGAGATTAGTGAAAATAATCGCTTTAGGCTTGATTTTGTGGAAAATGGGAATGCCGCAACAACAGTCATTTTTGGTGATCTGGTTGGCTCGGTATCTGTCCGCTATACCTATGCGGACCCCCCCGCCGATCCGATTACTAATCCCAACCTACGAGCACCGACCCAAGGCTCTGGGGATACCTATAACACGAGCACCTGGGATGAGGTTCAATTCGACGCCAATGGTTGGACGGCTACGGATCACAGTTTTCGGATTGGCAATCTTTCCGCGCCAGATTTTAGATTTAGTACCCCATTAAATGTCCCCATGCAGTTTTCAGCCAATAATCTCAGGGCCGGCGATCGCATCGAGATTAGCCCCGACTATAGTACATTTGCCTCAGAAATTTCGGGCTTTCGCTTCTTCCCAACGGAACAGCCAACGATCATCTCCGAGCAAACTAACCCAGTAACGGCAACCCTGATCCGACCGACGAATTTTATCCCAGGTATTCCTAGTGCAAGTCTAGAGTTGGCGGTGGCCTAACCGCTCTGTCATCGTGTGGTTTAATGGGGGCGACCATGAACCCTGTTGATTTTGGCTAGGCACGATCGTGCATCGCAAGCGTTCCTTCCCCTGGTATTGGCCTCAGTACTGGCTGATCGGGGCTTTGTGTCTGGTGTTGCTGCTGGGTGGGGGAATACTTCCCAGCCTCAGTCAGGTTCATCTGCGCCAATCCCCAGCGACATCCGTCGTTGCTCCGCCAGTCGTCGATTCGCCTGGGGCTGATCCCGGCCTTGCTGATCCTACACGGGTCGCCGCCCCAACCTGGCAACCCGCTCAAGGCAGCTGGACCCCGATCACGCCCCATCGCGAGGATCGGGGCAGCATCAAGGTGGTGTGGCTACAGGGCACCCCTTATCAAATGGGTTGGCAGCATGGCCGGTTCTTGCACGATGAAATTGCCAGTCTGGGACCGGAGATCCTACGGTTACTACGATTTCTGGGACGCGGCTTGGCCCTGGGACGACTGGCCGCCCACCGGACCTTCCCCGATATGCTGGAGGAATGCCGGGGGCTGACCGCCGCCACGGCGGATCTTGGCATGACGATCGAGGGCTGTTTGGGGCTGGCCTTTGGCGATGTGTACCAGGAGTTTTTGGGGAATCAGGTGCCCAATCTGTTGTTTCACGACGGCTGTGCCAATTTTGCTGCTGTGGGGGATGCCACGCTCGATGGCAATCTGTATCACGGACGCACGCTCGATAACAATGATCGTCCGATTAATTACTGGATTGAAAATACAACGGTCTTTGTCCGACAGCCCAACGACGGCATTCCCCATGTCTATATCACGGTACCCGGCATGATCTGGCCGAACGATGGCCTGAATGCGGAGGGGATTACGATTTCCCTGGATACGGCCCATCCCACCACGATCGATGACCTGTCCTTACGGGGAGTGAGTAATGTGCAACTCAAGGCCCAGGTGATGAAACATGCCCACACCTACGCAGAAGCCAAGGCATTGATCGCAGCCCATGAACGAATGCGGGCCGATTTAATCATGGTGACCGATGGCCAGTCACGGCAGGCACTGGTGTTGGAGTTATTGGGGCGGGAAATGGGGGTGCGGGAACTGGATCGCAATGGGGTGCTGTATATGACTAACCACTTTCTCGCCGAAGACACCCAGGGCCGGGATTCGCTGACGGCCTCGTCCCTCTCTCGTTACCAACGACTCCAGCAATTGTTAGAACCAGAGGGTCCCTTTTCCCGGTATGGCACCCTGGGGCCTGAAACGATTGTCGAGATTTTACGCGATCGGACAGACCCTAACACCCTGACAGCCAGTCCCCTTGAGGTGTTTGATGACGATACCAGCATTGGCGGTAATGGTGCGCTGCGGCAGTTGGTGTTTGATCCCGGTCGTTTGCGGTTTTGGATCGCCACGGGCAAGGTCCCGGTTCCCGCAAATCCCTTTATCTGTTTTTCCCTGGGGGAACTCTTGAAGCTGCCCAATGCCCCCCGTTGTGATGCGCCCGCGATCGATTGAACAGGATATGCTGATCCGTTTTGTCGGTTCGCGGTCCGATCGCCCCAACCTGTCGCCGAAATCCCGAAATCCCGAAGTCCCGGCCAGCCTGACAGGCGCATAATTCATGTTATGATTAGCAATTGTCAAATTAACTCGCACACCTGGGGATTCGGGTGTTTCGTCAGAAATCCCCCTGGGTGGAGGTTTAACCCGGAAGGAGAATTCAATATGCCCGTCGTTTCATTGGCTCAAATGATGGAGTCAGGGGTTCACTTTGGTCACCAGACCAAACGCTGGAATCCCCGCATGTCTCCCTATATCTATACCGCCCGCAATGGCGTTCACATCATCGACCTGGTACAAACCGCCAAGTTGATGGATGATGCCTACCAATATATGCGGACGGCGGCGGAAAAAGGTAAGCGTTTCCTGTTCGTTGGCACCAAGCGGCAGGCGGCAGCCATCATTGCCCAGGAAGCCAGTCGGTGCGGTGCGAACTATGTCAACCAGCGCTGGTTGGGGGGGATGCTAACCAACTGGGCCACAATTAAAACCCGCGTCGATCGCCTCAAGGACCTGGAACGCTTGGAGGAAACTGGCAACCTGGATCTGCGTCCTAAGAAGGAAGCAGCCATGTTGCGCCGGGAACTGGAAAAGCTTCAGAAGTACCTGGGTGGGATTAAAACCATGCGTAAGGTGCCGGATGTGGTGGTAATCGTCGATCAACGGCGGGAGTACAACGCTGTCCTGGAATGCCAGAAGTTGGGCATCCCGATCGTGTCCCTATTGGATACCAACTGCGATCCTGACCTCGTGGATATCCCCATCCCAGCTAACGACGACGCGATTCGCTCGATCAAGCTGATCGTGGGCAAGCTGGCCGATGCCATCTACGAAGGGCGGCATGGTCAACTGGATGAGGGTTACGATGAGGATTACGAAGATTACGAAGGTGCTGAGGACGAGTACGAATACGACGAAAGTGACTACGCTGGCGACGACGAAGACAGCGAAGAGTCCTAGTCCCCTCAGGCCCATGTAGGAATGGGCAATCCCTGTAGGGGCGGGTTGTACCCAAGTGTTTGCCGGAAATGGGCAATCCCTGTGAACCCGCCCAAGCTATGGGTGCCATCCATCAGGACGGCGATCGCGACAACCTCGGCCCAAGGCGATCGCCGCAATGGGATAAGCTGATAACTGGGCATGGTTGGCCCATTCCCCTCAAGCATTAGCACCCTAGAGATACGCACTGTAAAGACAGTAGAGATAAGTAGAGATAGTAGGAATCATGGCAGACATTTCCCCCAAATTAGTCAAGGAACTGCGCGAGAAGACGGGCGCAGGCATGAAGGACTGTAAGGTCGCCCTTCAGGAAAATGACGGCGACATGACCAAGGCGATCGAGTGGCTGCGCCAAAAGGGCATTACCTCTGCTGAGAAAAAAGCCGGACGGACCACGGCAGAAGGGATTATCGACAGCTACATCCATACGGGTAGCCGGGTGGGTGTTCTAGTTGAAGTCAACTGTGAAACAGACTTTGTAGCCCGCCGCGAAGAGTTCCGTGAACTGGTGCGCAATGTAGCAATGCAAATTGCCGCCTGTCCCAATGTGGAATATGTGCGCACGGACGATATTCCCAAGGAGATTGTCGATCGTGAAACCGAGATCGAGATGGGTCGGGAAGACCTAGCCAGCAAGCCCAAGAACATTCGTGAAAAGATTGTCCAGGGGCGGATTGAGAAGCGACTCAAGGAACTGAGTCTAATGGATCAGCCCTACATCCGCGATCAAAGCATGACGGTTGAGGAATTAGTCAAACAAACCGTTGCGCAACTGTCGGAGAATATTCGCGTTCGCCGGTTTACTCGTTTTGTCCTCGGCGAAGGTACAGACGACGCGGCTGAATAGTAAGCCCGTTGCAATCTTGCTTTCAAGAGCATTATTGTGGGATAGGCGAGACGCCTATCCTCTTTGTTTTTATAGCCCATACTGTTTGTTTTTTATAGCTGGTTGTCTTTATTTTTATAGCCTGTCCTCTTTGTTTTTATGCTTGTCCCTCTTAATGGCACCTCGAAAAATACCAATCCTGCGATCCCACGCAACATTATCTCGTCGATTGGGGCAGTTGAATCACTCCCATCCCAGATTAATCGAAGTGCCCTTAGCTTTATGACCTATCCTGTCTAATTTTATGACCTATCCACAGTAGCTCTAACCTAAAACCTGCTTCAAAAGCCCCTCGCCCGCTCTGGGAGAGGGGTTGAGGTGAGGATGGTTCGAGCTTTGTCAGCCAATCAGCGGTTAGACACAGGCAAGGGGCTTAAGCTCCTTGTTCGCAAGGCTCGACAGTACTTCATTGGAGAGAAAGCGGCTGTAGCTTGTATCCGCGTGTGTCAAATGCTATCAAGCTATTATCGGAATGTCGATCTATTTTGCCTTAATGAGCGATCGGGCAATATTTATATTTTTGCCAGCGAGGAATTGCAGATTTTCATTTCCCAGGATAGTCGATACAGCACTTCCATATTTAGTGAGGTACAGACAAGGGGCTTAAGCCCCTTGTTTACAAGGCTTGACAGTACTTCATTAGGGAGGGAACGGCTGTAGAGGTTTATCTGAAGCCAGATCTATAACGCAATGAGTAAGGCAGAACTTTGGGCTTATTGTTTGGCGCATCGGGAGGCGTTAGAGGCGTTGCCGCATAGCAACCCCAATGCACACCGATCGCTGAGAGGTTATCGGTAGGAATTCTGAGTTATCTACGGCGGGTGATTGGAAACGTTATGTGACTTGAGTTGAGTAATACTGTTGAGCGCACTCGCCGTTGAAGCCTACATTTTAGAGAAGTACGATCGCATCACTGTCGCTTGAGACGAGGCTACGGAAGCTAAACGCACTGGATGAGGCGGGCGATCGCGAAAAGACTCAACTCTATTAGAGCTGATCGTTGGCGATCGCTCCTGCTCCAAGGGGTGGTCCTATATCCAAATGAATAGACTGTGGTATGAAGCGCAAACGTTAGGGCTAGGCTCTGAGTTTGTGCGGGCAGTTGATACCTGTCTGCGCTAATTTATGGGGGATGACGACCTAGTAATTTCTCCTCAGACCGAATGGCTAACATTATTGGTCTGTTTAAATCGAGCGCGTCCACTGTAGCCCGCCCCGTAGCAGTTAATCCAAAAACCTGGACATCATCCCAAGAAAAATGCTCCTCCCACTTCTGTTGTCGAGGATTAAAGAGGGAGACCAGTTCTCCAGTCCTTGGATCTTCTATGACTTGCCTTGCACCTTTACGGAGTGAGCAGGAGACACACGCAAGCGCCAGATTATCAGCAGTGGTTTGTCCACCTGCTACAGCAGGAACAATATGATCGACATGGAAAGTTGCAACTTGCCCAAGCTGCGATATCTTGCAATATTCACATCGATTGTCAGACCTATTAATCACTAATCGACGCAGAGATGCGGGAATTGTTGTCATTTATGATTGCTTCATCACCCGCGTTGAACGCAAACGTAAGAGGGATAAAAATTCTGCTAGTTCAACCAGTCCTTCTGCCTCCTGTCGTTCTGCTTGTGAGAGCTTTTTACCTGCATCTTGGTAATCTAAAAGAGATTGCAAGCGTGCCTGAACAGCTTGAGGTAGCTGGAATTGGGTAAGTTCAATGGGAATTTCAATGATCTCAGTCATAGGATAGATAGTTGTACTATAAACTTTAGTGTAGATCGATTCTAGAGAAAAGGACAAGCGAGTTGGTAGGTGCCGCAGTTTAACTTCACCGTTATGTGACTTGATTCAAGTAATACTTCTTGGCGCGATCGCACTTAAAGCCTACATTTTGGGGAAGTACGATCGCATCACTGTCGATTCAGACGAGGCTACGGAACCTAAACGCACTGGATGAGGCGGGCGATTGCTCCTGCTCCAAGGGGTGGTTCTAGCTCCAAATTTGGCGATAATATAGAAATGCTGTTGAGATGTGAAATGTCGTATGACTACGCGCCTAGAAGTTGAATCCGCTATCAAGCAATTACCAGAAAGCGAACTTCGTGACCTGGCAAAGTGGCTTCAAGACTATCTCGATGAGATGTGGGATCGACAAATTGAAGCAGATTTAGTATCAGGAAAATTAGATCGACTCATTGCTCAAGCTGAGAAAGATATTGCAGCAAACAACGTGTCGGATCTCAATGAAATCCTTTGCGACGGCTGATTTTTAGAAAGCGTATGGTGAACTGTCACCTGAGAGGCAAGAGCAAGCGCGAAAAGCTTATCAGCTTTGGCAGGAAAACTCACTTCATCCCAATTACTTATGGCAACTTTCCTATTAGCTTGGAATCCTAAACGGTGGCCTTGGAAGGATATTGAAGAAATGTCGCAATCAGTTCAGGCTGGGAAATTAGTCACTACTCGTTGGAGCTGTGGTAATTCTAAACGTCTTCAACACGGCGATCGCGTCTTTTTTATGAGGTTGGGGCAAGAACCTAAAGGAATTTTTGCATCAGGATATGTTATTCAAGGTTCTTACGAGGATCTGCATTGGGACAGCGAGAAAGCATCTTCCGGAGAAATTACAATGTTTGTTAGAGTTCGATTTGACACATTGCTAAGTCCTGCTAAAGGTGATGTTTTACCGCGTCAGTTGTTAGATACAGAACCTTTGAGGGAAATGCACTGGGATATCCAAATGTCAGGAGTGCAAGTGCCTGATAGGGTTGCATTAGAGCTAGAGAAAGTGTGGGAGAATTTTTCTAATTCCCAAAGTTTTCTGTCACCTGAAGAGGTTCCGGAGAATAAAGAATATTATGAAGGTGCAGTACAGCAAGTGACAGTTAATGCCTATGAGCGTAACGCTAAAGCTCGCAAAAGCTGTGTTGAATACTACGGTGTAAGCTGCTTTGTTTGTGGTTTTGATTTTGGTCAAGTCTATGGTGAGTTAGGTGATGGTTTTATCCATGTCCACCATCTGCGTCCACTGTCGGAGATTAAGCAGGAATATCAGGTTGATCCGATAAATGACCTACGTCCCGTCTGCCCAAATTGCCATGCCATGCTTCATCGTCGCACTCCTCCCTTGAGTATTGAGGAGCTTCAGACAATATTAAATCACTCTAAATTACAGTCAGTCACCCAACAATTGCTGTGCAACGGATTGAAGAAAGGCGCTGGTCCTGAGTTTAAGGAAATTGGAAACCATTGACCGCTGGAGAGTAAGAGGGCTGATGCAGCATGAAAAACTGTATAGTAGGCACGAGATGCCGAGTCATCAAGTAATTCAGATGCCAAAAGTAGCCTCGCCGCTTGTAACGATGCCTCCGATCGCTCCAGCTTAGCTTGAATTTCCTCAGAGGAACTCACAGAAAAATACCCAGAAGTGTTGAATCTTAAGATTTTATTTTCTAAAAATAGACACACTAAT
>JBBILC010000177.1:0-7884 GCA_037445115.1 Coleofasciculaceae cyanobacterium bin_20 | reverse complement strand
ATTAACAGCCCACCGATGAGCACATTGGCCACGGCGAGATCGAGCGCGCCACCCCCCCCCCACGCCACCCCTTCGGCCAGGGCGAATTCGAGGGGAACGGCCATTGCGTACAGGCCGAGGTCATCCCCCAACGGCCAACAACGGAGGGCGACAGCAACAGCGGTGACGATCGCGGCGCTCAGGACCCATCCGGTAGCTGTGGACGCCAACTGGGGGGCAAGGCTGGTGGGGGTATACCGGGCTGTGACCTGAAGCAACAGTCCCAGGATTTGTACGCCATAGAGCACAATCGCCCAGAAGTCTGCCGCTTGAGCATAGAGCCAGAGCAGGGACGCGGGTGAGCTGGCCGGGGTTGGGGTAGACCGAGACAGGCAGCGGTAGCCCCCCCACAGGAGGGCGAGGGTTAGTGAGCCGATCAGTAACCAGGCGGGTGCAGCAAAGGGCGGTAAACCGGGCCAGCCCTCCCAGAGTAGAGTCAGGCCCGTGGCCAGCCCCAAGCCGAGGGCGATCGTCGTGAGGGCGATCGTGGGCGCATAGGAGGCATTCACTGCCGTCAACACAGCGGCAGCCCCCAGCCCCAGCAGCCGGATGCGGAAATCAGGCAGGGTCAGGACTTGCCACAGCCCCAAGGTCACCACGGTCAGGGGCACGGTCACCCTGGGGGGGGCCGGGGTTGCCCGACGGGTGATCAGGGTCAGGCCCAAGGGAACCACCACCCAGATCAGCGGCCAACCGGGGTGAACCGCGTTCGGGGTGCCCGTGCTGCCCAGACTCACCGCCTGTCGCCAGCCCAACAGCAGCAGGTAACTGCACCCGGCTAACCCCAGCCCCAGGTGCCAGGTACTTCGTCGCCAGTGTCCACCCAACCGGCTCAGGCTCACCCCCCACAGGCCGATCGTTTGTCCCAACAAGGCCACACTCCATTGCCACGGGTCCATCTGGGGCAACCAGAGATCCAGGAGCGAACAGAGGGTGGCGATGCCCGCACTGAGGGTCAGGTAAACGAGGCCCTGGGCCAGGGTACGCCGCCGGCACAGGACGGCGATCAACAGGACGGTTGTGGTGGCTAGATTGAGCGATCGCACGATCGGGTTGGCCAAGCTGAACAAGGTCAAGATCCCGCCAAACACCAGGGCTAACCCTTCGCCAAAGGCGGCAGCCTGGGCACGGTCCCGACGGCGAAGCCAGTCACAATACCCCACCGTTACCGCCAGATAGGGCAACCCCGCCATTCCCACCAGGACACTGGGCATGGCCTCGGCCCCCACCCACTGCACCAGCCCCGCCACGATCGTCCGTTGGAGGGGGGACGGCACTAAGCGCCAGATCAGCCAACATCCTTGCAGGCCCATCAGGAACAGGACGAGACTATCCCCAGCACGGCCCTGTCGCCCTAAGCGATCGTGGAATACCCACAGGATCAGGCCACTCACCCCTAGGGCTTGACCCGGATGGGTGACGATCGTCACTAACCAACCCAGGATTAACAAGGCACCACCAGCCCGTTCCCACAGTTGGGCGTGGTCGGCCAGGTGTGCAGGGGCGATCGCGACCTCACTAGCCGAACGATCCGATGCGCTGGTCAGGGACGATCGCGGTGGATCTGGGTCGGCCAACCGCCGGTAGCGCTGGGCTAACCAGGCCAGGAGCCAGCCACTTCCCCCGATCGCGAGTCCCGTCTGATCTGCTGCAATCCCCTGGACAAACACAGCCCGCACCCACAACACCAACAGGCCGTAGATGACAAGGGCAGCTCCCAGGGTGAGGGGGGGCGGTTCTGAGGGCGGCGAGGCCACGGGGACAGGGCGGGGTGGACGGACGACGGTGAGCAGGAAGGTCAGGCTAACGCCAGCGTAGACCGCCAGTAGGGGCCAGCCCGCGATCGCCCAACCCCAGTGCAAACCACTCAACGCCAGGTAGTTGATGGCGGGTAGGAGAGGGCGAGGTGGGGCTGCGCCTTCCCTAGGGGGGCGGTGGGTCAGAAATTGGACGATCGCAATGAGACTCAGACTGGCGATTGCCCCCAGTAGCCACCCCCAGGGACTCGCCCACAGGCGCAAGGCATCCATCGCCCAGGTATTGATCGCCATCAAGAGTAGGGTCACCAATTGCAGCATCCAGGCCGTCGAGCGTAAATTGGGCTGGCGCACCGTCCAAAACGCTGCGCTAAAGAACACCAGGGTGTAGAGCCACAGGATGGCGTATTGGCCCGTGGGGGTAAACTGCTGCCATTGACTGGCGGCCAACACGGCTGACGACACGACGACTAAAAACACCCCCAGCCCCAATAGCCACAGCACACTCAACTCGGCCATCAGGGATTGGAGAAAACGGGCGATCACACCGGGCGGCGGCGCGACTGGGAGGGCACGGTCTGCGGCTGCACTTAAAGCTGCCCCTGCGGTCGATGGGGGGATTGGGGCAGCCAAGTCCCGATCGCGGGCACCCGCATTGACCGTTATCCGCGTTTCAGGCTGGACTGCCACCGGGCTGGGGGCATCGGCGGCATCGGGTTGGAGGGTCGGTAAACGGCAGGTCAGGTGCTCCTGGCATAGACGACGCACAGTGGCATCAGCAATCAGGCCCCGTTGTAGCCAGTCATCTAGACCAGCCAATAGTTGGGGATGGGAAGCCCTCACTGAAATTTCTAAATGCTGGCGGCGCGGATCGGACTGGAAGGACATGGCAAACCGCCCTGAACGGCAACTCACAGATCATGGCACTTAGCCTTCCCCATCATGGCTGATCGCCGTTGGGGCGCGATCGCGGCGGTGCCACTTTCCCCGGTGGCAACCCTGATTGGTAGCAAGTCCACCCGATCGCCAGGGTAAAGCCCGCAAAGACGGTCAACGTGATCGCCGGACCAGAGGGAAGATTCAGGTAATAGCTGAGATACAAACCCAGGGTGCTGGCGATCGCCCCCAAGGCGGCTCCCAGGAGCATCATCCAGTGAAGTTCTTTGACAAATAAATAGGCCGTGGCCGCAGGCCCCACCATCAGGGCAATGACTAAAATCACACCGACGGCTTTCATACTGGCAATAATCGTGAGGGTAATCCCGGCCATCAGCCCCAGGTTCAGGGCCTTCACCGGTAACCCCATTGCTTCAGCTCCTTGGCGATCGAAGGTAAAAAACAACAATTCCTTATAGAAAAGTTTGATGCCCAGGAGAATGACGATCGCGATCCCAATTATTTCGCCAATATCGCCCCCGGTAATACTGAGGATATTACCAAATAGTAAATCTTCTAAATCCAGAGAGCTTTTGAAGCGTGTGAATAAGGTAATCCCCAAGGCAAAGAAACTGGCGAAGGTTAATGCCATTGCCGTATCTGCCTTGACACGGGTTTGGGACGGTATCCAGGCAATCAGAAACGTACTCATGATTCCAAAGGTGAAGGCACCCAACAGAAGATTGATCCCCAAGAAATGGGCGATCGCGAGTCCCGGTAATACGGCATGGGCAACCACATCCCCCAGCATCGCCATCCGTTGCACAATCAGAAAGCTCCCCACGATCGGGCAGAGAATGCCGATGAGTAAACCGGCAATTAATGCAAGGCGTATAAACTCGTAATTGAGCGGTACCAACAGCCAATCCATGAGCACAGTAGGGAAATATTCAGGATATTAATCCAGGTTAACTTGAATCAAGGATAGATCGTCTTCCAAATCCTGGCATTGGTTGACAGATTGGATGTGGGCAAGGATGGTATCGAGATCGCGATCTTGCTTGACTTGTGCGCTCTTGAAGACTTCAACAAGTTGATCTAAACCCCAAATCGTTTCATCAGGCTGCATAATTTCATAAGTCCCATCACTCAGGATATAGAGCGAACTATCGGGCGCGATCGTGTGATAGCTGTTCTCAAACCGAATGTCAGGGAACATCCCGATCGGCATTCCCGACGACTTTAGGTACTGGACCTGAGTCGCTGGGGCGGACTGACCAGAAATGAGGATGGCGGGTGGATGGCCCGCACTGGCATAGGTCAATTGTCGTTTGACACGATTATATACTCCATACCAGATCGTAAAATAGCGCTCACCATGCTTATCCATTTGAAAGTTTTCATTAAGCGCCTGGAGCACACTACCAGGATGATAAAAATTTGCATCCGGTAAGGATTGGGAGCGCAGCATATTCAGAACCGAAATGGAGAGCAATGCCGCGCCAATTCCGTGTCCTGAGGCATCCAATAGATAAACCACTAAATAATCGGGATCTAACCAGTAATAGTCAAAACAGTCTCCTCCTAGTTGCATGGAGGGAATAAATTGAGCATTAATAGCTATGGGCTGGGTCATAGGTGGTGGCAAGATGGAGCGAACATAGGCAGCCGCCTCCGCTAACTGGCTTTCCAGGAGTTGCTTTTGTTCCTGGAGATCCCGCGTCAGATCACAAATGCGTAAAGCCGCCCGAATCCTTGCGGTCATTTCACCCATATCGATCGGCTTGGTTAAAAAATCATCGGCACCAGCATCCAAGCCTTGGATGCGATCAGAAATGCCTCCCTTAGCCGTCAGTAAAATAAAGAAGAGAGAAGCCGACTGCGGGTTAGCCTTGACCCGCCGACAGACCTCTAATCCATCTAGCTTTGGCATCATCCAATCGCAAATGACCACATCCAGCGTTGCATAGGATTTCTCGATAATCTTCAACCCTTCGATTCCATTCACTGCCAGTGAAATCCCATATCCCAATCTCTGAAATGTTTTTTGTAACAACAATCGAATAACGGGATCATCATCAATAATTAAAATATGGGCCATAATGTAGGAAGCATTACCATAGTTCGGGTCAATTTTGTAATACCTAAAAACTAGGCTTTTCTGGCATCATTGCCTGGTATCGCTCAATGTCACTAGCGGCTGATCTATTCCATTTTGATCGTACTGGCTCATCATTGATTCAATGGGATAAGGGCTGCAAAGCAAGCAATTTGGTAATCTATGGCACCAAAGTAGGCCACACTCCTATTTTGCATGTATAACCGTCAAAACCCGGACTGTATTCGGATTGTATACGGTAGACCGTCTGACTGGCAGGTCGGCGCGCTGATCGCACTGCTCTCCTGTTCAGCTTCCCTTGCCCTAGCACCGCGTCAAGCTTAAGATGAGGACTTCCAACCAGCTCAGCCCGTTCGTGCAGTGTCTCCCTGGGAGAAACGGATGCGTCCCGCTCATCCTGAGTGTACTGTTGCAGGGAGAGGGCTGGCAAAAGGTCTTGACGCCTATCGGCAACCCGACAGTTTACGGCTGACAGCACACCAGTGTAGTTCAGGCGTGCCAAAACTAGCACAGTGACGATGCTGATTGCGATTGATTCGATTCTGCACCCCTGGGATCGGGGGGTGTCCCCCCAGGCACCGCTGCGATCGGTGCTCGCACGCTTGCACCAGTCCCCTTGGCCGATTCTGCCTATTCTCACTGCGACCACACTGGTGGGTAGCTTCACAGCGGCGGATGGAGTGCGGGCGATCGCCCAAGTCAATCCCTGGGATGATCCGGTGACGGTTGTCAACTATCAGTCCCAAGCGGTGATTACCGTCCCTCCAACGGGGCAGGTCAATGCTTTCTAC
This sequence comes from Coleofasciculaceae cyanobacterium bin_20, assembly GCA_037445115.1. Taxonomy (GTDB): domain Bacteria; phylum Cyanobacteriota; class Cyanobacteriia; order B231; family B231; genus Trichothermofontia. The sequence continues at coordinate 2,302 of JBBILC010000177.1, read as the reverse complement.
CTGATGCAGCAGATGCAAGCCCAAGCCAGTACGCACTTATTGGCCCAGAACGATCGCGGTCAACTGTTGGGCATCATTAGTCTCGATCGCCTCTGGGCGGAATGGGAAGTTTTGACCTTTCTGGCAGCTTATACCCTGGCCGATCTGGAACCGTTGCCGAGCCTCTGGGTATGCCCCACTGCCACCTACCGTCAAGTGGCCACCGCGATGATGGCCCATCCTGGTTACTGTGCTGCGGTGATGCCAGCGGCCCATAACCAACACTTGCCAGGGCGATCGGCAACCCTCCCGATCGGCTTGCTAACGGCCTCGGCCCTGCTCTCGGCGGCCCCCTCGACCCTCACTCCGGAGGCTGTGACCGCCAGCAGACTGATGCATCCTGTGCCCCTCACCCTACCCCTTCAAACTCCCTTAGACAAAGTTTGGACAGCAATACAGTCGGTCGCGGGGTTACCCATTGTTGCGGTAACCCAGGCCGGTGGCTTTGCGGGCACCGTGACGGCCCTGGATCTGCTCGGCTGCTTCACCCCTGAACACCTTTACCAGCGGGTGCAAGCCTTAACACAATCGTTCGCGGGACAGGCGGAGGTTCTAGCCCAAGAGCAGGCCCAACGCTGCCAGATGGAAAAACAATTCCACGAGATCACGACTGCCATTAGCCAGGTTTTCTTCATTCGATCGATCACAGGTGAATTTCTCTACATTAGTCCGGCCTACGAAGATCTATGGGGACGTTCCCGTGACGACCTTTATCGGCATCCAGAAGACTGGATTGAGGCTATTCATCCGGATGATTTAGAGATGGTTCGAACGTCCCTTAAAGAACAATTTCAGGGGCAATCTATTGAGCGTGAATATCGCATTATTCAACCCAATGGGGCTATTCGCTGGATTCGGGCACGCATTTCAACGGTACAATCGGCTGCTCAACAAACCTTACGATTTATTGGCGTCGCTGAAGATATCACCGATCGTAAGCATGTGGAATTAGCTCTCCTAGAGCAGGAGAATTTCTTGCGTAGTATCTACGAATCCGTACACGATGGCATTTTTGTGATTGATGTCTTACCCGATGGGGATCTTCGCTATGTGAGTATCAACCCTGCCCAGTCTAGGCTACTGGGAATGGAGACAGAGGTATTTTTTGGGCAAACACCGGAGCAAATCTTTCCCCCTGCTGCCGCCACCTGGGTCCGCCAGCAGTATCAAAAGTGTATTGAACTGAGGACGGCTATTACCTACGAAGAACTCTTACCCTTTCAAGGGCAAGAATACTGGTGGCAAACTAGCTTAACCCCACTCAAGGATAGTCAAGGGCGTATTTATCGCCTAGTGGGGACCTGTGCAAATATTACTGAGCTTAAACACACAGAAGCGGCTCTCAGACAATCCCTGCAAGAGAAGGAGATCCTGTTATCGGAAGTGCATCATCGCGTTAAGAACAATTTGCAAATCATTTCTAGTTTACTGTCCTTACAAGCCAATCGCATCCAGGATCGAACAGCCTATGATGTCCTGATTGAGAGCCAAAATCGCATTAGTACAATGGCCTTAATTCATGAACATCTTTATCAATCGGAAGATCTTACGCATATTCATTTTGCAGCCTATGTCGAACGATTACTCACGAATATTTTTGCCACCTATTCGATTCTTGCCCAAAATATCACCTATGAGATCGTGATTGATTCAAAAGCAACAATTCGTCTAGAACAAAGCATTATTTTGGGATTGATCTTGAATGAACTAATCAACAATGCTCTACAACATGCTTTTCCAAAGGGATATTCAGGAAAAATCGGCATTTGCCTCGACGAAACAGAAACTGATAGTTTGATATTAACTGTATGGGATAATGGCATTGGTCTGCCGTTTGATTTCAAATGGGAGAATATGCAATCAATGGGGCTTCGATTAGTTCAAATCTTAGCAGGTCAACTATTAGGAAAATTCGACATTAAGCTTGATAATCCAACTTCTTTTAAGCTAACTTTCCCATATCACTAGCCTCATGCAGGTAATCTCAAATTCTACTATAGCAATCCTAGATGATTTGTGAGAATAAGCATGACCATAATTTTTGCTCCCGGCTTATTCTGTCTTGACTTAATCTTGCGAATGACTTGGGACTGCTATATAGGGAATCTCAATCGTAAAGCAGGTATGCATTGTATGGCTTTCAACTTGAATGACACCGCCCAGAAGGTCAACCTGATGTTTTACTAAGGTTAAGCCTAAGCCAGTACCACCCAGAAGTGTTGAAAGTTAGGTTAAGCGATGGAAAAAAGGGACAGAATGCAGT
>JBBILC010000176.1:0-7912 GCA_037445115.1 Coleofasciculaceae cyanobacterium bin_20 | reverse complement strand
TACACGATTAGAGGCTATTTTTTAACACATTTCCTATCATTCAACACTTCTGGGTCAGAACCGTAGCAAACAAATTCTTGTTCATGAAAATTTTCTCCTTCGTGTGTGAGATAGCATTTAGCCATTAGCTGAGAGAGCTAATAGGGTAAGGGTGCGGACTTTGTCAGTGTCTTGATACAACGCTTGAGTAAGGGTGACAAAATCATCGGATTTCATGTGCTGAGGCACAGAGCAAAGACTAGAGACAAAGTAGTTGATAAAATCCATTTGCTCTGTACGGCTGCGAATGTCCAAAAATGCCGTTTTGGCAATTTTGGCCTTCATCTTGGAATATTCATCGTATCCAGCCTGCTTCTCTAATTCTTCCTTCTTCAGCCCTGTCCAGTGTTTTTCCCATTTCAGGCCATATTTAGCGTTTAGCTTACGGCTGACATAGTTTTGAACCAGTTGAAAAATCATTGGCTCGATCGCCACGTCGGTTGCGGTTTCGCTCATATCCTGCTTCTCCTGTTCAATAATGGATGCGATTTTCTTGCGAACATCATGTCGAAAATAATGGTTCTCAATGCTTTGTTCATAAGGAATCTTACAAAGTAAAGCATCGAACCCGATATACCATTCCTTCCGCTCAACCAAATTACCTAGATATTGTCGCCGAAATATAGGACTTCTAAATGCACCTCGAAACTGAGCATAATCATCAACCATTACAGGGTCTGGCTTAATCCGGGTGATTCCAAGTAATTTGACATCTTCTCCTGGTTTGGCATGAATAACATCAAACCCTAAAACCAAGTCAGCAATAGATTTATCCCCTTCTATAACCTCTAATCGTTCCTTCAGTTGCTTTAATGCGTCAAGAGCACTTTCAACAGCTAAATCTACGACTACATCACGAGGACGATATGCAATAGATTCAATGCCTCGTCTTCGCAAAACATCTTTTAGATCATCACAAAAAAATCTTAGATTTGAGACATCTGGAATTGCTATTGAGTAACCGAAAAAACTGGTTTTCTCAACATACTTTTTCTGTTCTTTGTCCTTCTCAAGTTTGACAATTTGAGGAATATAGATAAAGGCAGCATAAAACCAGAAATGCAGCAAGAATTGAAAACAAAGTTTATCTTGAAATTTAACACCTTCCGCATTAGTTTCTTGTGCTCCAAGAAAAAAGCTTCCGGGTAGCTTGACGGATGATTCCGGAGACTTGCTCAATTTTTCCCAAAGCTCGATAGCATCGCTTTCATACGAACCTTCTGCTCTGTGGTGAAAGGGAAGACGTGATGTATGCTTACCCTTAAGAATCTCCCAAATTCCATCCCGCCAAAGCTTAATCCAGATGCCCGTATCTGATTGATAATTAAAAGTTGTATCGTACTCTTCAGTGGCAAGAAAAGAGCCTTTGGGAATGGTCACAGGGTAGATATAAAAAGTCTTTTTCTTGACCTGCCCTGTTTTTCGATCAACTTTGGGATTCTGAGTTTTTGGATCTATCTCGTCGTGCTCCTCAATCCTGATGGGTTCTTTGACTTCACCTTTTTTGTTCTCGCGAAGTTTTGTCTCAGCTTTTTCATCTCTGTGTGCCGCATAAATTTCATCAAATAGCGCTGCCAAGCCTGCTTGATTGATCTCCAGCGTTGCCCCATTGTCATCCAATCGGGTGAGCCGACAAATTGCCCCAGCTTCCACTTTTTCCTGAAAGGTTGGGTCATCCTGAAGCCATTGCACCACTAGCACCAGTCCGGCTAACCCTGCCCGATGCTGAGATGATGGCAACTCAGCCAGTTGGTAGTCAAGCTGTAGCTTGTCGATAGTTGCTACTTTCTGCTTAGCTTTTGCCAAAATTTCTACCCTCCTTGATAGCTATTTGAATGGAATGTACTCAACCACGTTTTGCCAGTCCTCTCGTTCTGAGGCTTGGGCAATGAGTTCCAGGTCGGTGACATATTGCCCGATCGTGCCGCCTAGCTGATCCGCTTTCGAGTCATGTCCATATACAGGGCAATCGCCATTTACAACACTCCCTGTGCTTTCATCCGCAGATAGAAGGGCGATCGATGCCCTTGCGCCTGATCCGCCTGCACCTGTTCCCACTCTGCCCGAATCTCTCCATCAATTTCGGCTTGGTGATCAAAGTAATAGGCCATTGCCGCATGAGCCTCCGCCAAAGTGAGATAAGCATGTTGACGACACATTTCATCCACCGACCAGCCATGCGCTAGATAATCCATGACAATATGGGCCACCCGGATGCGTGGATGGCTTTGCAATCGGGCAGGCTGATTGTCTAGTTTCTCGATATGAGGATAGGTGATTTGGTAAGCTGCCATTGTTCTTGTTTTCACTAATGGATTTATTTGAGAGGGTTATCCAGCGTTTGCACCAATTAAAGTTCGACATCCTCCAACGGTTTTGTAATAAAGCCTTGATTTTCGCTGTAGTGTCCTTCCCACGGTGCAATATGCAGGTACTTCGGCAACCAGGAATGTTCCGCAGTTCGATCGCTTGTCCACCGTTTGGGGATATTAATCAGATAAGGTTCCTTCTCATATTTCTTGCTGGATTTAAGAATCGCTTTGACCGTTTCCAAGTCTTGATCCAGCACACAAGGTACAGCATAATCATCAGTTTCGCGGAAACTGCCAGGGATGGCATAGTAGCCGCTGTCCAAAAATCGGGCACTGTGATCGCTAATCCGTTCGGGCGGCGTGTATTGTTCTAACTTCTCTGCTAAATTCCGTTGGCTAATCGCACGATTGGCCAGAGATTCCAGAAATTCCTTAGCATCTTTTAGTTCCTCTTTGCTATAGGGAAGCGTCCCTACCGGGAAATAGGTGTGGAGCTTAGCCTGGAACTCCAGCCCCCTTGCTAGGTGACGGTTAGCCCGCCCAAAGCGCTGCACAAGGGAAGGAATAGGGGCAACTTCGCTGATCAACACATCCGCGTCTAAATCCAGACTCATCTCACAAACCTGAGTGGTAACAGCAATGGCGGGCTTTCGTTCCCCCACATCTTTTTGGTACGCAAAGGCGGCAATGGTCTTGGCATGAACTGCTTGCCGATCCTTAAGGCGGAATCGGCTGTGATAGGTCAATACCTCAGCATTGAGATCCTGAAGTGCTAGGTTTAATCGTTGGGCGATCGCCAAGCAACGGTCCACCGTATTCACCACCCACAACACCCGCTCCCCGCTTCTGTAGGCGGCTACAGCTTTATCAAAGGCGGCATCAAAATTAGCTACGGGTTCCAAGAAATAGCGGGGATGTTCTTCTTTCTCCTGCAAATCGGGCAAGGCATAACGATCGTCCACTGTTGGGTAGACATGAAGACCAATATCCTCTAGTTGCTTCCGCCTTGTGGGTGGCAGAGTTGCCGTCATGCACAACACTGGAATCTTAAAATGCTGTAAAAAACAGACCAGAGATTGAAACATCTTCTGATCAAAGCTATGCACCTCATCGATAATCACCGCACTATCTGCTAACACAGGTAACAAGCACAAACTCTGGTAGCTATGTTCCAGAAAACTCAAGAACTGATCCACCGTAGCACTGAAATAGCGACGCGACCAAAAGCCCAGAGCATACAGCCGCTCATCTGCCTGGAAATCTTTACCTTTGATCGCCTCACTGGGATTTTCTTGCATGGCATCCAGTTCATACCGAGCCGTCCCCGTCACCAGTGCTCCTTCCGTACCCGGTGCCCAGCCCACATAATCCCGAAACCCTTCCGTTGCCGTGCCACGGGTGGGATACAGAAAAATGACCTTACCAATTTCAAAGTCTTTAGCCTGTTGCTCGGCCCACTTCCAGGCTCCCAAGGTCTTGCCAGCCCCACAGGCCGCTAAAAGTAAAGCTTTAGAGCCTTGTTGAGGAATTTGCTTCTGGAATTCTTGTAAAAGTTGAGCTTGTAAGTCCTGCAATTGGGCAGGGGTATGTTGAGCTAAAAAGGCATCGTGATCGAAAGGCTTGTCCTCTTTTCGGGCTTTGATTTTGCCGACAATGGGATGAATAATGGCGTTGGCAATGTCTTCTGGAGCGATCGCCTCCGCATGAACCACTTCATTAATCCAGTCCTCAATATTTTTGCCTTCCCGCACTAGCCCAGAAGCGGCACTATCCGCCACAATTAGACCTGCTTTCACAGCGACTAGGAGATGCAGACGATCGGGGTTATTCCGAAGATCACGCCTGAAATGACTTCCAGCTTGTTTGCCACTACGATAAACAGACTCCCAAATTGAGCCAGATTGCCACTGAGCATTCGGCAGGGTAGGAACTTCTGGCAAATGGGCAAGCTCAGTAATTCTAGTTAGCGTTACAGTTACCTCTGGATGTTTCAGATAGAGCAAGACAGAGGCTTTACCAGAATCAGATGAGGGTTGGCACCAACGGTAATTTTTCAGGCGATTACTTTCCTCTTGATCTCCTTTTACTGTTACCGTCCCTTCCGATGCCTTGAGATGGTGAGACAGCACTGCCCCTGTAATCACATCCACATCCAGGTTAGGATTATGCGTCAACCACTTTCGGACTTCAGGCAAGCACAATACCAACGCACTCAGGTGCTCATGGCGTAGGGTCTGGGCCTTGAATCCCGGCGTAGTTACGGCAGCATAAAAATCCGCATTTGCCTTGCCAATATCATGAAATAATGCAGCCACTCGCAGGTTCAGTAAAAACTTCTGCTGACTGGCTTCGTTATCTAGCTGAAAAAATCGACACCAATTGCGCCCCCAGCGACTCTCTAAACGAAAGATCTGAGTCGCACAGGCTTCCGTGTCATTAAGATGTTCTTTGAGCGTGACTTCTCGATCTCCACGCTTACTTTTGGCCAGAAGCTTCTCTGGGAGATTAAGCATCCTAAAACCTCCATGCACTAGGAAAGGCCGTAAAAATACCGCACCCCATGCGGTGTTTACCGCCTAGCCCCACCTCTTGCAATCTAAGAGAATCTTCTTCGTTGAGATCAGTCACAATCAGGCTGAAACCAACGACCGAATAGGTTTTTATTTTGATTGCTTTGCGGCTAGGTTCCCCTGCCTCATTCAAGGGTAAAATTAGCGTTCCTTGAATACCCAATGCATCCAATTGTCGTTGAGCAGCTTCCTTAAAGAGTTCTGGCTCGTGAAACTTCTTGATGATAACAAGGCGCGATCGCAACTTATCTGTCGGTTGCAGTGGATGAATCTGGGGAATACCTAATTGAATGGTATGAGTACCGATGGTTAAGCTTTGACCAGCCAAGGGTAAAACCAAACCAATCTTGATAGGATCATAGGGTAATCGAATTTTTAAGTGTGACTGACGAGACAGATGGATTTTACCCTGCTTATCTGGCTTACCCACGATCGTCTGGATACTTACGCCTTCCTGCTCATGAATCTCTGGGCAGAGATGAGCGATCGCGCTATACAATCCATATCCGTGATCGGCGGGTAGCGTTTGACCAATTACCGGAAAGCTTAACTCTACATAGGGCAGTTGCAACCCTTGATAAGACAAGTCAGCTTCAGTCATTAGCATCCCCCAACCTCCTGTCTGTAATTTGAGACATTATAGTACATGAGACCTAAATTAGCCCTCCACCTGTAAAATTTGATCGGCTCCCCCATAGTGCTGCCCCATCAGCATGACCTCATCCCTCACCATCGCCACCAACGTCGGTGGAGCCAACACGATCGCGCCTTTGCCATAACCCAACACCCAGCGCTTTACATCATTGAGTCCCCCCACCCGCATCTGTAAGGTCACTGCCCCCCCAGGATGTTCCTCTAGCACTTGCGTCACATGCCAACGCCGTTCGCGAATGTAGGGAGCCGTCGGTGCATCAAACCAAATCCGCACCTCAACAGCATCCGTTCCTACCTCACACTGGAAAATTTCATCCAAATGCCGCTTCGCATCAAAGTTCGGATCACGCTCAAAGTGGCTGTCTAACACCTTTAACGCCTGAATGCGATCAACTCGAAACCAACGAATCGCCTGCCGTCGATGGCAGTAACCAATGACATAGGGATTTGTCCCCCGATAGATATAGAGCAGATAAGGATCAAGAATACGCTCCGACACCTGCGCCCGACCCGCCGTATAGTAGGACATCTGCACTTGATACTGCCCTTGGCAAGCATCCTCTAGTTGGTGCCAAATCTCTGGGTTAAGGTTAACCAGTTCCCCCGTACTGAAACTAACGCGATCATCTGCTAATTGTTGTAGGTCCACCCAAGTTTTCTCTGGCAATCGTTCCGCTAGACGTTGAATCGCCGATCGTAACTCTGGAGCATAGACCGATCCAGGACAACTCTCTAGCATCCGCGCACCCAGCGTCAGTGCAAAAACTTCACCCCGACTGAGGGGAATCGTGGGTAGCCGCCAATTCGGATCAGTATAATGCCACCCCTTACTTTTGCGAAAAACCAGCGGTGCACCATACCGATCGCGCAGGAAAGCCAGGTCACTACGAATCGTGCGTTCACTCACCTCTAGGGCTTGACCCAAACTTTCCGTCGTTGAGCGTAGCTGTGATCGTAGAAGATGATCAATACTCAATAAGCGTTCCAGATGGCGAGACATTCATCACACTTACTAACCTGTCTGCCATCATACTTAACCAACCCGGCAAAAATACTTCCGGGTTCTGAAAATTTTTAAGAATTTAGAATTTTTTCTGGTTTAGGAGGTAACCACTAGGGTCATGCTACTGGTCGCCAACCCCCTCAACCAAACATGTTCAATAGACACATTTCTATTTGCGGGAAAAGGATAGGAAACTATTTATGGTTACCAAAGATGCTGTTAGCTAGTCCTTAAATAATCGTCAACTTCCCCACTACGCCACCCGCAGCCGCCCCTGCTGCAACCCCTGAAACACCCGATTCACCAGGTCATGCTCCTGCGGCTCAATCACATCCTTGTTTAGTAGCGCCATCAACAACTCCTGATCCATGCGGCTAATGCGACGGGTCGTGAAAATCTTGTTCACCAGTTGTTCGAGGGATTGGAGGGAGAAGACTTGCGCTTGCATGACCCATTACCTAAACGTTTTCCCGATATCCTTAGTATCGCGCTAATTCCTATGCACCTCAGTGACGAGGCCGCTACACTCTCGTGATTTTACAATTCCAGCCGCGTGACCGCCTCCGCCTTCCCCCTGTGAGTGAGATCACTGCAAGGTAGCGGCTCCGTTATGGCGATCGGGCATCGGTCGAAGCCAAACACTGACCTTTGTTTTACCACAATCCCTGACATTAGCCCTGGCTGGCAAACTTGGAACTGCCAGAGTGGGCCGGTCAATATCCTACAATGGGGAGACATCCATCGTTAGGCATATCTGCCAAACTGATACTTAAAAATGACTGGTCATGCGATCATTGACTATAGCGATCGCGCTCACTCACCCACCCTCACAGTTAACCACTACGATGAAAAAGCACATTAGCGAAGTGATCGTCTACAAGAACCAAAACCGCAAAAGTGGCGCTCGTGTCACCCTCGGTTTTACGGCACTGTTCAATATGGGCATGACCGATTCTGTCAGGACTGATAGTAATGGAGTCGCTCGGATTCACCACGACAGTGAAGGCCATGCCAACATTTTTGTTGATGGCAGTAAAGTGGGAGAAGATCGGTTTCCCAATCGCGTCATCGTCTACCTTTAGGTATGCTGTGAACGACGAATGGTCGGATACTGATCTTCAAAATCTTGAGATTTTGGCATGGTCTGCTCGACGGACATGGGGATTGCCGCCTTTGCAGACCTGCCCCACGGGGCGATCGTCCCTACGCCATCTCATTCCCCGGTGCCGCCAACCACGTCAATAACTCATCCAACTGCGCCAACGAAATCAACCCATACTGCCCAGAAGTGTTGAATCTTAAGATTTTATTTTCTAAAAATAGACACACTAATC
>JBBILC010000175.1:0-7978 GCA_037445115.1 Coleofasciculaceae cyanobacterium bin_20 | reverse complement strand
ACTGCATTCTGTCCCTTTTTTCCATCGCTTAACCTAACTTTCAACACTTCTGGCTCTAATGATATCCCCTGTTTCCTCAACTGTTTCCTCAACTGTTTCCTCAACTGTTTCCTCAACTGGTGTGCTGGAGGTGGCCTAGCATGATCCTACGCGACTTACTCACGGGCATTATCCCAGAGGGCACCCTGCCTGACCATCCCGCCTGGACGGCTGAGATCAAGGATCTGAATACCAATTCCCTGGCTTGTCAACCGGGGGATTTGTTTATTGGGATGCCGGGGACACGGGTTGATGGGGGTGAGTTTGCTGAAACTGCGATCGCGGCGGGTGCAGTGGCGGCGATCGTCTCGCCCCAGGCAGCCACCAAACTGAAGGCTGGGGATCTGTGCATCATTCCAGTGCCGGATGTCGTGACAACCTGTGCCCACGTGGCAACCCGCTTTTTTGGCCAGCCCACGCAGCAATTGCAACTAGTGGGGGTGACGGGCACCAATGGCAAAACGACAACCACCCATTTAATTGATTTCTTCCTGGCGGCTAGCCAGCAGCCCACGGCGTTGCTGGGGACGCTCTATACACGCTGGCCAGGGTTTCAACAAACGGCAGTGCATACAACCCCCTTTGCAGTGGAGCTTCAGCGCCAATTGGCCGCAGCGGTCACGGCGGGTTGTGGGTTTGGGGTGATGGAGGTGAGTTCCCATGCCCTGGCCCAGAATCGGGTATTGGGGTGTGAGTTTGCGGCGACGGTGTTTACCAACCTCACCCAGGATCACCTGGATTTTCACCCGTCGATGGAGGATTATTTTGCCGCGAAGGCCCGTCTGTTTGGTCCCCCCTACCGCAAGGGGCGGGCGATCGTGAACCAGGATGATCCCTATGGCCAACGGCTCATCGCCCAACTCCCGGCGGATCAGGTTTGGCGCTACAGTGTCAGCGATGCCCATGCAGACCTGTGGATGAGTGATTTAGCCTATGGGGCAACGGGGGTTGCCGGCCAGTTACATACGCCCCAAGGAACGATCGCCTTTCAGTCACCCCTGGTGGGGCAGTTTAACCTGGCCAATCTCCTGGCAGCGATCGGGGCTGGGTTGCACTTCGGGTTAGATCTCGCCGGGATGGTGCAGGCGTTGCCTGGTTTCCCTGGGGTACCCGGTCGGATGCAGCAGGTGCGGGCCTACCCAGAGCAGGACATTACGGTGATTGTGGACTATGCCCACACACCGGATAGTTTGGAGAACCTGCTCAAAGCGGCCCGTCCCTTTATCCAGGGCGATCTGATCTGTGTGTTTGGCTGTGGCGGCGATCGTGATCGCACCAAGCGGCCCCAGATGGGACGGATTGCGGCAACCTTAGCCGATCAGGTGGTGGTCACTTCTGATAATCCTCGCACGGAAGATCCGGAGCGGATTTTGGCAGATATTCTAACGGGGATTCCCGATGCCGTGTCCCCGACGGTGATGCCCGATCGCGCCAGGGCCATCCGCACCGCCATCCTCCAAGCCAAACCCGGTGACGGAGTGCTCATTGCCGGTAAGGGGCATGAGGATTACCAGATCTTGGGGACCGAGAAAATTCACTTTGACGATCGCGAACAGGCCAGCGACGCCCTAACTGTCCGGCGTCAGGGGACTATCCCAATCTAGGAAGTCAATAAGGCTAATAATTGCTCCGCCACATGCTGCCAGGTAAAGCGGGCACGGACAAAGGCCGGACCAACCTGGCGGGCTTGGGTCCTAAAGGCTGAATGCTCGATCGTCGTTTGCATCAAGGTAATCAAGTGATCAAGGTCGGCAAAGAGACCATAGCGTTCCTCGCCCTCTAGCTGGATTGCCCGCCGCTGACTCTTGATCCCTAGGGCAAAGTCGGGGTGGGTGAAGTCGTCCGTGGGTCCCCCTTGGGTGCAGATCACGGGCAAGCCACAGGCCGCCGCCTCCAAAACGGGCAAATTAAACCCCTCAGCCATATAGGGAGCCACATAGGCATCCGCTGCCTGATAGAGATGGGCAACCTCCCGAAAGGACAGGGTATCTCCCAAATACTGACACCGGGGCCGCATCCGATCAGCTTCGGCAACCGTCAGCACTGCCCGACTGCTGCTGCTGATCGACTGGCGGGAGCCAAAAATCGCTTCCCGTCCCTTCAGGACCAGCTTGGCCTGGGGATAGCGCTGCACAATCTGGGCAAATGCCTTAAGCAGCAAGCCCACCCCCTTACGGTTGCTCATCACGCTCACATTTAAAAAGACAAAATCATCCTCCCAACCTAACTGGCGGCGCAATGCCTGCCGTTCGTCTGCGGTGATCGGGTGGTAGATCGCCGGGTCAAAACCGTGGGGAATAATCACAATCCGATCGGGGTCAATACCGCTAAATACTAACCCGGTCCGGGACCAGGCCGAAGGGGTCACGATCGTCACCCTGGGGTCTAAGGTTAAGTCCTTCAGGGAAATAATCTTCATCGCCCGCTGCATGGCCTCCGTCACCTTACCCCACTCCGTCACAGCACAGACAAAGGTGCGCGGCGCAGCCGAGGCCGCAAAGTTAAAGGGGCCATACAGGCGCAATGTTGCATCGGCCAGTTGGCCAAGACTGGGGGCGGGAATCGCCGCGATCGCCGCCTCTTGTGCCGGTGACATCAACCCCCGCACGGGTTGCCAGTCCGCCACAGCAAAGGGGGCATCCCAATGGAACAGGTCCACCTGGGGATACTGCTGCAAGGCCAGCAATTGAAACTGATTGACGATCGCATAGGAATGGGGAATAAAGCGCCAACCTTCGACAATAAGTTGCATGGTCAGTCCTGATCGTGTTGTGCGGGTTTAACGGCGTCGCCAGCCGAAAAAACTCTCTAGGACATTCTGCCAGAAGGGGCTGTGTTGCAGCTTTTCAAATTGCCATTGGGCTGCCGTTTGACTGACGATCGCGGCGAGGGCGATCCCTGGGATGGTTAGATTCGCTGGGAGTGCGGGCGTCCCTTGGGCTAGGGCCGACACCTTGAGCTTGTAGCGTAGGCTGAGGGTGATGGGCACGATCAAGCTGTTGGCCCCCGGCCCCACGAGGTGGGCACCCAGGAGAGTCCCGTTGCGATGGACGACTAATTTACAGAAGCCACTGGTCTGGGATTGCACCTGAGCTGCGGCGATCGTGGCCACGGCCTGCTGCAATACCCACACCTGATCCTTGCCATAGCGACGGTAGGCTTGCGCCGCCAGTAACCCAATCCCCGCCACCTCGGGTTCTGTCCCCAACAACTGGGGGATCACTGGCGACTGGGTATGGGCCAAGGGACCCAAGAGGGCATGACGCAGGGCAATCCGAACCTGGGCACGGATCGCCTCCTCCGAGTCGGTTTGGTTGCAACAGTAGAGGCGGGGCTGGGAGGTTTGGTACCGCCGGTTAAGGCGCAAGCGACCGCGATCGGACTTCAGACCCAGGGCTTCCAGGTTGCAAGCGGTCCAGTCCAACTGCCACCCCGCCGCGACAACGATCGCGTCAACCACCTGTGATCGCTGGCCCCAGTGCACCTGGACCTGCGCCCCCTGCGGGCTAACCTGGGTAACGGGGGTTTGGGTGAGGACCTGAACGCCCTCGGCCTCTAGCTGCGCCTGTACCAACCGGGCGATATCGGCATCCATCTGGATGAGCAGGTAGGGATCATCCGTGGCCAGGGTGACGGCCACCCCCAGACGATTCAGGGCTTGGGCCAGCACGACGCCGCTGGCGTGATTGCCGACGATCGCAATCCGTTGCGGAAGTTGAGTGACCCGCTGCCCCAAGGTCACGGGGGTCAAGTACCCCACGGTTTGAAGTCCGGCGATCGGGGGCACGATCGCCTGGGAAGCAGGGGCCAAGATGTAGGCACGGGCTGTGAGCGATCGCGTTTCGGTCGTCAAGCACAGGCGGGGGCGCGGGTGGAAGTGGCCGGTTGCGCGTATGACATCCACCCCCAGTTGGGCAAGGCGATCGCAGCTCAGATCGGCGATCGTGGCAGCAGCCATCGCCTGGGACCAGGCCGTCGTTTGGGACCAATCCAGGGTCGCTAGGGGATCGGCGTCCAGGGGCGGGACCGGTAACCCCATGAGGCCCGCCTGGTAGCGGTGCTGCTGGACAATACCCACCTGTTGCCATGCCTGAAGCCAAACCTGACTGAGGAAATAGGGATCAACCTCGGCGGGTTGGGGTTCGACCAGGGCTACCCGTGCCCGCATTCCCACGGCGGCGGCAGCAGCATAGCGTCCCGCGAGACTGCCGCCCATAATCACCAGATCGTAGTCAACACCCATGTAGACGCCTCAGTTCCCAATTCGTCGGCCATAACCCGCATCGGGTTCCTATACGGCTTGCCTCGCCTTATCTCCGGCACCAGCCGCCGACTGGCGGCTACCCTATAAATCGCCAAAGCCCTTTTTCTTCTTGAGTTTTTTTGGCTTCTTCATGCCACCGCCGGGATGACCGCGCCAACCCTGGGGGGGCTGGCCCCCAAAGGGAGAGGGCATTCCCATCCCCGGCATCCCCGGCATCCCCGGAAAACCGCCTTGCCCCATTTGCTGCATCATGGTGCGCATTTTCTGGAATTCGGTGACCAGTTTACTAACATCGGTTTCCCTGTGGCCCGATCCCTTGGCAATGCGGCGGCGACGGCTGGGGGAAGCAGCGAGTAATTCCGGGTTACGCCGTTCCTGTTCGGTCATCGAGTTGATCATCGATTCCGTCAGCTTCAGCTTAACTTCGGCCTCCTCCAGTTGATTGCTGGAGAGTTTCGGCATCCCCGGCACGAGCTTCAGAAAGCCGGCAAAGGACCCCATATTCTTCAGCAGCCGCATCTGCTTGAGGAAGTCATTGAAGTCGAATTGGGCCGAGAGGATTTTCTCCTGCATCTTCTCGGCGTCGGCGATATCGACCGCTTCCTGAGCTTTTTCCACCAGGGTCAGGACATCGCCCATGCCCAAAATCCGGGAGGCCATGCGATCGGGGTAAAAGGGTTGCAGTGCTTCCACCTTTTCGCCAACCCCAATAAACTTAATCGGCTGGCCAGAAATTTGCCGTACGGAGAGGGCCGCCCCGCCCCGCGTATCCCCATCCAGCTTGGTGAGGATAGCCCCCGTGATGCCAATTTGCTCATGGAACGTGCGCGTCAGGTTCGCTGCCTCCTGCCCAGTCATGGCATCGACCACCAGCAGCACCTCATGGGGTTCGGCGATCGCCTTAATTTCTGCCAACTCCGCCATCATCGCCGGGTCAATCTGCAAGCGGCCTGCTGTGTCGATCAGGACCGTATCGAAGCCCTCGGCCTTGGCCTTGGCAATCCCCTGGCGGGCAATCTCCACCGGGTTCACATCGGTCCCCAGTTCAAACACGGGTACGTCAATCTGCTGCCCTAGGGTGACCAATTGGTCGATCGCAGCGGGTCGATACACGTCGGTGGCCACCATCAGGGCCGATCGCTCCTGTTTGCGCAGATGCAGGGCAAGTTTAGCCGTGGCCGTGGTTTTCCCTGTTCCCTGCAACCCCGCCATCAGGACGATCGTTGGGGCCGTCTCCGCTTGAGCGAGGGGTACATTGCTTTCCCCCATGACCCGCACGAGTTCGTCGTAGACAATCTTAATAAACTGCTGATCGGGCCGGACGCCGGTGATCACCTCCGCTCCCTGGGCAGCTTGCTGCACTTCGGCCACAAAGTCCTTCACCACCTGGAAGTTCACATCGGCTTCCAGCAGGGCGCGACGCACCTCCCGCAGCGCTTCCTGGATGTTGCTTTCAGTGATTTTGTCCTGGCCCCGGAGGGACTTCCAGGCAGATTCTAGGCGCTCGGCGAGGGCATCAAACATAGGGCGATCGGGCAATGTGCGAATAAATGTGCGAATAACAGTGGGCCAATGAGCTACAGTAGCTCACCCTTTGATTGTACAAACCCGTGGGGTCTCCCCGATCGCTGATGGCTATCTAAACCCCTATCCGCCCTAACGCGATGCCTGGGTGCAGCAATGGCCAGCCCCAAGTTGAACCCTGCCCAACTTTTGCGCTAACGTTATTCTGTATTCTGCATCCTGTCCTAAACAAACCTGCTCCCTCTCACTGCCTATGCGTTCGGTTCTGGCTATTGCTCCCCGGATGACGGCTGCGCCGACCGTTGCCCCTGGTAAGGCGGGACAAGTCGTGCGCAAGCCCTATCCCCGCTATAAGGTGATTGTACTCAACGATGATTTCAACACCTTCCAGCACGTTGCCCACTGCCTGATGACCTACATTCCGGGCATGAGCAGCGATCGGGCCTGGGAACTCACCAATCAAGTTCATTTTGAAGGTCAAGCCGTGGTCTGGTCTGGGCCGATGGAGCAAGCTGAACTCTACCACCAGCAATTAAGCCGTGAAGGGTTGACAATGGCCCCCCTAGAGGCAGATTAGTCAGACGTTTCAGGAGTTTCCGTTATTAGCGCTTTCCTCACCCTAGCCTATGAATCGGCCCTGGAATCCCTAGGGGATGATTTTTACGATATTGTGGCGGCGGCAACCTTTCCGGTCCATCTCCTACGCTTTCGCAATGACGCCCTCCTGCCCCGCCTGGGCCTAGATCCCAAAACAGTCAGTGATACGGATTTTATCGACGCCTTTGGTCACTTTGAAAGTGTGCGATCGTTCCTCGCCCTGCGCTACCACGGCTACCAATTTGGTGAATATAATCCTTTCCTGGGGGATGGGCGGGGCTTTCTCTACGGACAGGTCCGGGGCACAGATGGCGAGTTATATGATTTGGGAACCAAGGGTTCGGGAACCACACCCTACTCGCGGGGGGGGGACGGTCGGTTAACCCTCAAGGGAGGGGTCCGGGAAGTCCTGGCAGCGGAAATGTTGCAGCGATTGGGGGTGAGAACCTCCCGCTGTTTGAGCTTGATCGAAACGGGTGAACGCCTGTGGCGGGGCGATGAACCCTCCCCCACGCGATCGTCGGTAATGGTACGCTTCAGTCGCTCCCATATTCGGTTTGGCAGTTTTGAACGCTTGGCCTATCTCAAACGCCCTGATTTTGTCCGCCGTCTGCTTGATCACGTCATTGCAACCTATTATCCCCATCTGGTTGGACAACCCGATGCCGATGCCCAATTCTATGCGGAGTTAGTGCAGCGGGTGGCCGAATTAGTGGCACAATGGCTGGCGGCAGGGTTTTGTCATGGCGTGCTCAATACGGACAATATGTCGATCACGGGTGAAAGTTTTGATTACGGTCCCTATGCTTTTATCCCCACCTATGAACCCAATTTTACTGCCGCCTATTTTGACTATTCCGGTCGTTATGCCTATGGCAATCAGGCCGAAATTTGCTACTGGAATTTGGAAAAGTTGCAACGCCCGCTGGCCCTAGTGATGCCCCAGGAATCGTTAGCAGCAGGCTTACAAACCTATGCCGATCATTATGCTCGTGCCTATCAACAGAAACTCTGCGATCGCCTGGGCTTTCACCAACTACCACCAACGGCTGCCGCTGCTCTCGTTGATGCGACCCTGCAATTTTTATATACCTCACAAATCAGCTATCACGGCTTTTTTGCCGATCTCACCCGCCATTTTTCTCCAGCATGGCAAGGGAATCTCGATCTAATTTTACAGGAGACGACAGCCCTGCCCAACCTGGCCCAATTTCCCAAATTTCGGCCCTGGCAACGCCAATATCATCAATGTCTCCAATTACTATCAAAAACTGATTACGATCGCATGGGCGAACGGCTCCGTCAAGCTAACCCAAGGGTGGATCTCCTGCGCCCCACGATCGAAACTGTCTGGACCGCGATCGTTGAGTTGGATAATTGGTTGCCCTTTACCCAGTTAGTTGAACAAATTCAGGCAGCACCAGGATGGTAACGCTTACTAGTGACGCCTCAGAAGCCGTTTTTAAAAAAGATCGCAGTTAAAATCGCAACGACGACCAACAACCCAGAAGTGTTGAATGATAGGAAATGTGTTAAAAAATAGCCTCTAATCGT
>JBBILC010000174.1:0-8056 GCA_037445115.1 Coleofasciculaceae cyanobacterium bin_20 | reverse complement strand
ACAGGACTTGGAAAGTTATGAAGGGAGAATAAAAAGAGCAGATGATTTTACGCAGGCATAATAACCTCGAGGATTTGTTCACAGGTTCGCCCTTGAGCAAACAGCCCTTGCACCAGATGCAACAGTTGTTGGTAAAGCTCACGAGTGAGACTGTAGAGCCGTTGTCCTACTGTTTGCTTTTCATTTGCAAACGCAAATCGTTCCGATTTTTTGCCCTCACAGGTCGCTTGTCCCAGGATCGACTGCGCTACGCAACTTAAGCGGAAGTGGCGTTTGACCGCTTCCTCATGACGCACCTGAGCCGACTCGAAGCCTGCCACCTGCTTGCAAAACTCATGAAAGATCTCGCAAGCCCAACGGTAACTCCACGTTTGCATCACCCGTGCACTTTCCCAATGCAAGGCATCGGTCAACAGAAACCGGGGGGGATCACTCAAATCCTCCTTTTCATGCACGATCACTAATCGTTTACGCCCATAGCGCTTGAGCCGAACGGTCTTGGTAAACGCCCAGCACTGCTTCACTTCTCCATTGCGGCAGCGCACTTGCAGAGGACGGAAGCTCTCTGGATGCTCAACCCGCAATTGCGCCTCTACCTGATCAACCCGACACCACTGCCCATTCCACAAGATCAAACGGGAACACTCAATCTCGCTCACCCAGTGCTTGCCCGATTCCTCAATCAGTTGTGCCAACTCCAGGGTTAACACCCCATTGTCAAAGGCGTAATCAGCTTTGGGAAACTGTCCCTCGGCCTCAATTTGTCGCACCATGGCCACGGCCATCTCAGTGCGTTTGCGATACCTCAGCAGATTCTTTTGATGATGCAATAGCTCAATCAGACGTTGCATCACCGCTTCCATCTGCTCATAACTCTCTTGAGCGGTCATTTGCAAATACGCTCGCTCTGCCTCACTGAAGTCGGGTAACTGCACTTCTACTGCAATGCCATCGATTTGTTGAGGATTGGCAACGACAGCAGTGACAACTGTTTGGAAGCAACTCATGCAGTGGTTGACATAATCATAACCTCGTTTCACCCCATAGATGTGCTTGCCTGCTTCGTGATGCGAGAGCGTCCAGTCTAAGCTGATGATTTCACGTCCTCGTCCCTGATGCCGTTGACCCACCTGCAAGCGGTGCTGGCGCATCAAGGCCTCACTGTCCCATCCAGCTTCAAACACCGCTGCGTGCATGGCTCGTCGGCTCACCCCTTCCCCTTCCAGGTACACCTGTTGAGCATGAATCCCTTGTAAGGTCTTGTTCTCGCTCAACAGCAATCCACTCACATAGCGACTGACATGCTCAAATCCGGCTTCCCGACAAAATACCTCTCGGTAAGCGCTCATGCCGTTGGCGATCGTTTCAGGAACTCCGACGAAGGGCACCATGTGAACCTCCGATTGGGGACAGGGTAGGACACCTTTCTATTTTCCTCCTTTTGTAACATTCCAAGTCCTGTGCATTATGTCCGAGATGTGACTCAGGGAGAAGATGCTTCACGCATTCGCACATCACCTCTAATTCAAATTTGGGCTCTGGCACGTAACTTTGCCCTCAATTTGTATCGTGATCAGGGCTTTCAAAATATGGCTCAAGCCCAACGTCGGGCTGGGTTCAGCCTTAACACACTGAGTACCCTGTTTAGAATGAAATAACCCTGTCTGGTGATAGCGGGATCGGAAACAGCGGAATCAGATCCGGCAGATTGAAGGCATACAAATCAGCGATCGGGCGAGTGTCAGAACGACTGACCAGAATCCGGTAGTCAGTATATCCAGGCACTTCTAGAACGGGCAGCGGCTCCCCATCACGCAACAGGTCGATTTCAACGAGATGGGACAAGCTGGACAACACTTGTTGTCGCTTTTTCTCGTACTTTTCTCTGCCCTGTCCTTTTTTATTGGTTGGAGAAAGGATTTCAATGGCCGTTACCACTTTCTGAGTCGCCGCCTCTTTGACTTCCAGATACGCCTCCTTGACTTCCTCCACCATCGGCACAGACACCTTGATCGGTTGAGCCGTGGGCACAGCAGTCGCAGATGGGTGGGTGAGGATCTCTTGGGATAAGCGAGATTGCTGCACACTCACATCCGGTCTACCGACCAGCAGAGAGTTAGCTCCAATAATTTCGTAGATGCGTTTTTCAATATCGACCTGATATTTGGGTAGCAACTGAGGCGTGAGTACATCCGCGATCGCCACAATCAATCGGTTATGCACCGTAGACCAGCGATCGGGATGTTCTAAATAGGGATCCATGCCTGGGAATGGAGAAGGCATTGTTTACCTACCGGACTGAGAAGGCTTCGCTAAAGCGACGAGTGACAGGTTCAATCAGGAAGGTCAGGATGGATTTTTGGCGAGTCACAATTTCCCCAGTCGCGGCCATCCCAGGAGTCAGTTCTACAGGTTTACCGTGAACCTCCACACTATGTTTGTTCAGCTTAATCCGAGCCGGAAAAACTGGCCCGGTGGATTGACCGTTCTCGTTCTTTTCCACGATCGCATTGGGACTGACTTTAATCACCTCACCCTCCACGATGCCAAACTCCTGATAGGGGAAGGTGGCGAGTTTGACTTTGGCTCGCTGTCCTGGCTTGATAAACCCAATATCCCGGTTGAGAACTTTCACTTCCAGAACCACATCCTCACCCTTCGGTAGGATAGACAATAGTTCTTCACCCGTTTGGACAGGCCCTTTAGTAGCTTTAATCGAATACACCGTCCCATCAAAGGGAGCCTCGATCCTGGCTCGTTCTCGCTGCTTGCGGGCTGCCTCTAATTGACCTCTGGTGGCGGTCAACTCTTCCTTGCGCTTCGTCAGTTGCGTCAAAATCTCACTCTGGCGTTGCGAGCCTAGTCCCTGGGCTTTGCTACTAGCGGCCTGATAGGACTGTTCAGCCTGACGGATGCGTTCTTGCTGAGCATCAATTTGTTTCTGCAACGAAACGACCTTATCCTCGGCATTCGTCACATTGTCTTTCGCCCGAATATATTCCAGCCGCGGCACAGCGCTGTCTTTCAACAGAGTTCTTAATCCGGCTTCTTGCTCTTTCGCATTGCGCAGATTTTCCTGAGCATTGATCAAGTTTTCCTGCAGTTGAGCCAACCGTGCTCTCGCCTCACTGATGGTGGCAAATTGTTGTCTGGCTTCTGCTTCCGCTGCGGCCTTTTGTTCATCGAACGCTTTCAGCCGGGCTGCCAAAAATTCGTCCTGTAATGGAGTGCCTGTATTATTGGCTCCGGTGCGTTCCGCATCCAGACGGGCGACATCTTCTTGAATCAAGCGGGAGGATTTATCCAGGCGGGCAATTTCCGCTTCGATGACTTTGGTTTTTTCGGGTTCTACTTCTACCAGCGCATCACCCTTTTTAACTACCTGCCCTTCTTTCACTCGCACCGCCTGAATAGTGCCCCCACTGAGCGATCGCACCGGGCGCACCTGAGTTGAAGGAATCAACTCCCCTTGCGCCACCGCCACCTCATCCACGCGGCTCACAGCCGCCCAGGTAATAGCACCAAAGGCCAGCAAACTGATTCCCCCAGCTAATAAGCGAGTGTACAGAGGCGGCAATTCCTGTACCGCTTTTCCTAACTCATAGGAGAGAGAATCTTCCGGACTGGCCAGTTGTTGTCTCGTCTGACGAGCCTGAGCAGGGGTGGCGGCTCCAGGTGGGCGGGATCCGGGCGTGGAGGATATGGAAACTTTCATCAGAACTCACTCTCTAAGTCGGAAACAGGTACAAGCGGAAGAAGCGGGCATCAGCGTCATTTTACTGCTACTAGATTAGCCAATCTCCTCTCATTCTGCGTGTAGTAGCCAGGGATCCCCTGGACGTGGGGCAAGCTTCAACATTTCTTGATAAATTCTCCCCTGCAAGAGCGATCGCTCGATCAAGGATTGAATAAGATAACACTAAGAGAATGCCCACTTGCCTACCTACACCCCACATTTATTGTTGCCGTGTTTCAACTGTTAAAGCCACTTGTCGAGGCATTGCAACCCCTTCTGGTTCCACTTTGTTTCCTATCAGCATGGGCGCTGATTTTTATCACAGCCTGGAGCGTGTGGACAGCTATTCGGGATACGGCAGTCCGGACGCGGGAAATGCATCAAATCCCCTGTGCGAACTGCCAGTTTTTCACCAGTAACTATCATCTCAAATGTACAGTACATCCATCGCGTGCCCTGACAGAAGCCGCGATCGATTGTCCCGACTACGAGCCAACTGATTTGGTTTACAGGACGAAAGACAAACAACCTTCTTGAACTGCGTACCTGTAGTGGAGAGGTTCCGGCGGAACCTCTCCACTACGAGATGCCATTCACAGGTCTCAAACATCACGGATAAGGGGATGATGCGATCGCACGGATCCCCTCATCATCCCATTCCCCCATTTCCCCTAATCCGGATTAGCGTCAGGGTAGCGCTGGTTGGGAATTTGCTCGGCTTCTGGACACTCATCTGCGATCGCAGGTTCTACATTCCCCTTAGGCACCGAGGCTAACTTTTGAGTAACGGCACCAATGCTCTCCAGGCGCACCATTTCTTCCCAGGAACAGGTTTCATCGTCCTCTTCAGTTTCGTAACGCAGCGTAACCAGATCACCTTCGATGTCTAAAATCCGGGCACGCTCAATCCAGCGTTGCTGATCCCGCAAGAAAATCCAGACTTCGCGACCGTCACAACACAGTTGATAAATCTTGCGGTGTAGCATATTTGCTTCTCCTAAGCACTCGATTGGTCAACGACTTCTTAAACTTTTGAATGAGTGATAGCTCGGAACCAGGCTAGCGATCGCTAAAGGAATCTCCTGGTTCGGTAGCCAGTTCCCCAAACTATCATCTGCTAAGGGCAACCCTGGCTGGTTTGAAGTACAGGGTTAACAGGATTGGTATGGGAAATACTCATGTGAAAAATCTCAGGAAAGCTTGAGCGTGGGAATGCAGCGTTAAGAAAAAGTTTAGAGAACGCTCTCTGATGCTTTCGGAAGAAAAGTTTATCTAAGGTCATTGCTTGGTTAAGCTAATGGTTTTGGAAAATTTGACGTTGACAAGCAGCGAAGGATAGTACAGACAGACCATGATACTGCCAGATCAGAAGCCTTGCCAACCAGTTAGGGTTAGACTTCTAAACAGTGGGTCATTCAGGTACCTTGATTCTACTGCTATGTTGCCCGCTCCAGTAAGAATGAACCCTTTGATTCCAGGCATTTAACCTGTAGGAGGATTTAATCCTCTTAAGAATCGGATTGTACCAACTATTCTAACGGTTGTTAAGTTCTAACGGTTGTTAATAGCAATTCTCGACCACATGAGGTACAGCGCATCCCTGCCAACCAGGGGCTGAAGCCCCTGGTCTATACCTGACTTGAATTTAGAAACGCTATCAACAAAAACTTCATGAAATTGTTCTAAAAGTGAACCACTTGAAGAACTTCATGCTTAAATCTTCATCAAGGATGCGGATGGGGGTTTCAGCATGGATTCCATCTGGGAAAAGCAATATAGGTTTTCTATCAGTTCCAAAAACCTTGGGGTGTTGGGATTGGGTGCTCTCACCTGCTTAGGGGGGGTAATGGTAGCCACCAACCCAGGTCAGGCCGCTTACGAAGCCTTTGCGACGCAGCAGCTTGTCACTTATCTAGATCAGGAAGCCTGTGCAAAAGCACCTACGGCATTTAATCTTAAGCAGGAATGCCAATCGCTCCTACAATCCAACCGTCCCCAAATCCAAAAAATCATTGCTGACAGTACACAACAACGCAATTTTGTATTCTTTAGCGTGTACACCACCGAATTGTCTATCACGTCCTTCTTGCCCAAATACCGGGTAGTCACCTTGGGAGTGTTTGATCAGTTTTTGATCTATGACACGATGCAAGAGTAGAGCTACATCTCATTGAACCTTTTGAGAAGCAGAACTGTCTAATCGATCACATCTGACCCTGATGTCAGAGTATCCTCACGTTTGACAGTTCTCAAGTATGAAACTCAAATCCATTCTGCTCGTACCCGGTTTACTCGCTCTCACTCTCTCGATCGCGCTGCCCGTACTGCCGGTGTTGGCTCAGACTGAATCCACTCCTGCTGCACAGCCACAAAACCGGGCCAATAAATTGAATTTAACCGATGCACAAAAGGCCCAACTGAAAGCTATTAAGGATAGAACAACGCAGCGGATTGCCAATGAAGTGCTGACGGATGCCCAACGGCAGACCTATCAAGCTGCGATCGCCAGGGGAGAAAGACCTGGTCAAGTGATGCGCCAATTCACGCTGGATGCAGCGCAAAAGCAAAAGCTAGCCGCCATCCGTCAAGACAGCAAAGCGGCCATGGAGCAGTTTGTCCAAACTCTCCCTCCAGAGCAAAGACAGGCATGGCAGGCCAGACGTAACAAAATGCAAAACCGCAGCCAACGCCCATTCAACCGTCAACAACCCCCAGCACAAACGCAGCCTTTGTAAACAAAAGGAGAGACATTCCAGCGGAGTGTCTCTCCAAACAACAGCTCTGCGTCATTATCTATAGGGGTAAACGAACGTTTGCCCTTATAGACAAAAGTTATGGGCTGGTGACATTAATGATCACGGTCACTGGTGAAGAAGACAGAACACCATTGGTAGCGCGGTACGCAAAACTATCAGTTCCCACAAATCCAGGATTAGGAACATAGATGAAGGAGCCATTATTGGGGTAGTTTATCAATTGTCCATTCCTAGGGGTGGGTGGAACGGCGGGTATCAATGAAAGAGGCAATCCTGCTGGATCGATATCATTGGCTAACAATCCTGGTGCATTAATGGTCAGGGTTTGGCCTGCTGTCACACTATAGATATCTGCGACAGCAGTGGGGGCAGCCGCTACTGTAATGGTGGCCGTCGTGGGATTAGATAGCGCAATGCCATCACTGGCTTGATAAGTAAAGCTGTCCAAGCCTGAAAAACCAGCATTCGGCGTGTAACGGAACGTACCATTTGAGTTAAAGCTCAGGGTTCCATTCTGAGTTGTGGTATTGAGTGTCGCTGTGAGTACTGTACCGGGATCGGCATCGGTATCATTTAAAAGAATTCCCTGGGTAGGAATTACCGTCAGAGTACTCCCAGTTGCGATGGTATAGCGATCGGGATTGGCAACTGGCGGTGTATTGGGAGCCACAGAAATGGTGACCGTTGCGGCATTGGAAACCGTTAGACCATCACTAAACCGATAAACAAAGGTATCAACTCCCTGGAAGTTAGGATTGGGTCTGTAAATAAAGGAGCCATCTGGATTTAAGGTGGCCAAGCCATTGGCTGGCCCGGTCACAACCGTCGCAGTTCGAGCATTGCCAGACACATTCGGGTCGGTGTCGTTATTCAGAACTCCGTTAATCTGGCTCACTGTAAGCGTGCCGTTGGTTGCAGCTCGATAGGTGTCAGAAACAGCAACGGGTGTGCTGACTGAACGGACGGAAATCGAGACCGTAGCGGTGTTAGAGATAGCCTGACCGTCACTAGCAGTGTAGGTAAAGGTATCCGTACCCTGGAAGTTGGCATTAGGAATATAGACAAAGGAGCCATTGGGACTCAAAGATAGGCTACCGTTAGCTGGCTGGCTGACTAAATTGGCCGTCAGGGTAGGGTTATCTGCATCCGTATCATTCCCCAATACACCAAGGACACCACCAGCGACCGTGAGTGGAGTTCCTACGATCGCAGTGTACCCGCTATCATTTCTGGCCACTGGAATAGCATTCACTCGAATACTGACCGTCGCAGTGTTGGAGGTGCCAGTGCCATCGGTAGCAACGTAGGTAAAGCGATCGTTCCCAAAAAAGCCAGCATTCGGTGTGTAAATCAAGGCTCCAGTCGGGGCAAGAGATAGGGTACCGTTAGCCACTGTACTGACTACAGTGGCAGATAATGGTCTGCCCAACGGGTCTGTATCGTTGCTGAGAATACCAGGAGCCGGAATATTCAAAGAACTTCCCGCATTAACCGAAAGCGTATCATTGTTAGCCGTCGGTGCGGCTCCTGGAGTCACACTAAAGGTGACAGTGGCAGGAGCTGA
>JBBILC010000173.1:0-8102 GCA_037445115.1 Coleofasciculaceae cyanobacterium bin_20 | reverse complement strand
CTAAGACACCCTGTGATCCAAGAATCCCCGCGCCTTTAGGCCGGGGAGTTGTCAAGGAACGGCAGACAATCAAGATTTGACAATGCCAGGAGCGAGACTTGAACTCGCGACACGAGGATTTTCAGTCCTCTGCTCTACCAACTGAGCTATCCCGGCGAGGAAACTTAGGCCATTAGACACTTAGGCAACTTAAGTACAGTAAACATAAGGTTTTTCAACGTTGGTAGTCACGACTTTAGTCGTTCTGGGCTAAAGCCCACACTACGAACGCTACGTTAATTATGTACTGCACTAGCGTTGTTTTAGCGCTTTATTAACTTAGCAAGTCAAGGGGCAACTTGGCAAGCTAGATTTTGAGCAACCTTGGGCAACCCTGAACGGGTGTTGCCCTTAGCGCCTTACCTCTACTTTAACTGGCCCTTAACGAAACCCCTGCTGGCTAGGGGACCAGTGTTGTAAGCGATAACCCGTGGGTGTTGCGGCAGATGCCACCCGATCGCTGACGAGCAAATAGGCTGTTTCCTGGGGATTCAGGGCCACGATCGCGGTTAACCGTTGGTTGGGGGTTGCCGTGAACTCGCTATAGATTAGATGACCCGCATGGGACAGGATGATCGTGCGACGCGGCTGGGTTTGGGTGGCTTGGGGTTGGGTTTGGGTGGCTAGGGCTTTCAGGGTGGCCAATTCCTCAGCCCCCAGGCTAAAGACCATATCGGTTTTGTCGCGATCGGTGAGGGGCACCTGCTGCACCGACCAATGGCCCAGCCAGGGTAACCAGTTGGCTAGCTTGGGATTAACGCCGTCGGGGATCTGGCCCGCCCGTTGGAGATCGCGCCAGAGGGCCGTAAAGATTTGTTCACTCTGGGCGGCATCCTGTTGATGCAAGGTGGCCAAGCTAAGGGTGGGCGGCTGCAGGAGCAAACGAGCTGCTGTGCCGCTGAGGGCCAGGGGCGGGGAGGTATCCGTCCCCCCGGCGGGCAAAGCAGGCCCCAGGGCCAACAGTTCCAGGACGCCTTGCTGGAAGCGGACGGCTTTCACCTGACTGCGGGTTACCTCCTGTTGCTCATGGGCCTGCCAGGTCACCAGTTGGACATGATCATCGGTGTTGAGGCCCAGTAAGCGCCACAGTTGTTGGGTGGCGGTGGTGGGCGACAGGGCGAGGTCGGGGAAGGGGGGCTGCTGCCACTGTTGGCCATCGTGAAAGCCCAGAACCTGGATGCGATACCACTGCTGATCCGCTGGGCTATCTAAATGGGGGACGGTATCCGGTCGGAGCCAGTCGGCGGGGTTGGGAGCCGCGATCGCCGTGACGGAGCCGATCATCTGGCCGAAATGGCTGGGGAGCGCTTGCTCAGCTTCGGCGGCTTGGAGTAAATCCAGCCGTTGCCGGATACTGGCCTCACGGGTAGCGTCCATTGGCCGTTGCTGCTGTACCCAGGCGATCGCACCTTCGTAGCCGCGCTGGGCGTGTATAAAGAGCGCCCCCCAAGTTTGTAGCGCCACTTGATCGGGGGTGATGGCTAGGGCCGTTTCCAGCCGCCGCCACAGCCGCCCCGAATCGGTTTGCAATAGGTTGGCGACCTCCAGCCGTTTGGCTGCACCTTGGTCAAAGATAGCCAGCGCCGCCTGCCAACGGCCATCCAATAAATTCGTCAGCACCTGTTCACTCGCACTCACCCAGGTTTGCTCAGCCTGAAGGGCCGTAATCCGGGCCTGGAGCTTGATCACATCCATCTGGGCCTGGGCCAAGTCTGACCAGGGAGTTCCCCTTGCCCTGATGGTTTCTAGTTGTTGTAGGGCGGGCGACCACAGCCCCACTTGCGCCAGTTTGAGCGCCTGCTGATAGGCAGCATCATTCAGGGCCGGGGGAATGAGGGGAATCGGGGCGAGTTCCCAGGGACTCAGCAGGAAGTTGCGGGGGGATAATTGGTAGACCACCAGTTTCGGTTCCAGGTCAAGGCTCTGGTTGACCACCAACTCCGGAGGGCCGCCTCCCGTCACCTCTTGCCAAGTTGGGGACTGGTTGGCTGGACTAACCCACGGAGCCAGCAAACTGAGGTGTAACTGTTCCGGGTTATAGAACAGGACTTGTCCATAGAGGATGGTCTGAGCGTTCTGCACCCGTTGGCCACTCAGGCTAAACCAGAGGCCGGGTAGGGTGCCTTCAAAGCGACGCAGATCCATCAGCGGTAAGGGCTGGTTCGATCCAGGGGGGGCCGCATCCGGGGCACTGGTGGGGGGAAGTAGGGCAGCCAACACAAAGGATTCGGCAGGTCCCGCCACCATCAGTTGTTGAACGCGGCGATATTGGGGTTGATGGGCGGTAGCTGACGACGCTAGCGGGGCTTCGGTCTCAGAGTGGTACACGCGCAGTTCGACCAAAGCATCGCAGGTGGAGCGGATTGTTGTTAGGCTTTTGGGACAAGGTGTGGGTGAAAAGATCGGTAATAACCAGGCGGTCACGGCGGTGGGGTGCGCGGCAGACTGTTGGGTACTGAGGGGAATAAGGTCACCCGGTATTAACCCAACCTGGCGGATTTCCGTCTGGATGTCGGCGATCGTCTGGGGGGGATGTTGCTGGTCAATGGGAATGCGGGTCCACTCTGGTAACCACCGATTTAGCCAGGTGGCCTGATTGGGATTGAGCATGAGGCGCGTCCCTAGCCAGATGCCCCCACCGATGAGTCCGATCGCCACCGTCAGACTGACGATCGTCAAGCCCAGTTTGAGGCTGTTGCCGAGGTGCGATTCCCGGCGAGGCCGTTGTCTGGAGTGTCGATACTTGATCGGTAGCGCGTTGGGGTGACGCGATTCCCCCGTGGGGACGCTGCGCGATCGCGGGGGGCGGTTTTGGGGCCGTTGGCCACCGGAGCCACGATAGGCGGGTGCTGGCGTTGCAGATGGCTGGGATTGTAGTTTGCGACGGGTTACCCCCACTTCCAGGGTTGGCAGAAACGTATCGGCAACGGGCGGGGGATCGTTGGGTTTATCCCCAGCGAGGTCACCGCTGACTGCCTCGGAGATAGGTTCCTCATCCCGATCGTTCATCCCGGCCTGCATCCCAACCCGTAGCTAGCGCTTGCTTTTCACTTTAGCCCGTTTGCCCTGAAAATGAGTATGACCCGTCCAGTCCCTACTTGGCTAGCCCTTCCCGTCCGTTTTTATTCGAGGGGAAAGTTGCTAGAGTAAACCCAGTCCTTGTTGTTCTCTCACCCCTTGCTAGCTGTCTGCCCCTGCCCCTATGCAACCGACTGACCCGAACAAATTTACTGATAAAGCCTGGGAAGCGATCGTCCAATCCCAGGATGTCGCCCGTCATTATCGCCAGCGGCAGTTAGAGGTTGAGCATTTGATCCTCGCGTTGCTGGATCAGGAAGACGGCCTAGCGGACAAGATTTTAGTCAAGGCGGAGCAGGACCCCACCAAATGGCAACAACAATTGGAAGCCTTTGCCCAGCGCCAACCTAAGGTCATGGGGGAAACAACGGAACTGTATTTGGGGCGGGGATTAGATGTCTTGCTCGATCGCGCGGAACTGGCCCGCAAGGCGCTACAGGACGAATATATTTCCGTTGAACACTTGCTGCTGGCCTTAGGGGAAGACGATCGCATTGGTCGCCGTCTCTTCAAAACCTTTAACCTGGAGCAGAAACCCCTAGAGTTGGCGATCCGGGGTCTACGGGGCAGCCAAAAGGTCACCGACCAAAGTCCCGAAAACCGCTACGCGGCTCTGGAAAAATACGGACGGGATCTCACGGAATTGGCACGGGCGGGGAAACTGGACCCGGTGATTGGTCGTGATGAGGAAATCCGGCGGGTGGTGCAGGTCCTCTCCCGACGGACTAAGAATAATCCGGTGCTGATTGGGGAACCGGGGGTGGGGAAAACGGCGATCGCCGAAGGGCTGGCCCAACGGATTGTCAACGGCGACGTGCCCGAATCCCTCAAGGGGCGGTTACTCATCTCCTTGGATATGGGGTCCCTGATTGCCGGAGCCAAGTACCGGGGGGAATTCGAGGATCGACTCCGGGCGGTATTGCACGAGGTTACCCACTCGGACGGTCAAATCGTTCTATTTATCGATGAACTGCATACCGTGGTGGGGGCTGGGGCGGCCCAGGGGACAATGGATGCGGGGAATTTGCTCAAACCTATTCTGGCGCGGGGAGAATTGCGCTGCATTGGGGCTAGCACCCTGGACGAGTATCGCAAGCACATCGAAAAGGATGCAGCCCTCGAACGTCGGTTCCAACAGGTCCTGGTGAGTCAACCCAGCGTTGAAGACACAATCTCCATCCTGCGGGGTCTCAAGGACCGCTACGAGGTTCACCACGGCGTTAAGATCACCGACTCGGCCTTGGTGAGCGCAGCAACCCTGTCGAACCGCTACATTTCCGATCGCTTTTTGCCCGACAAAGCCATTGATCTCGTCGATGAAGCCGCCGCCAAACTGAAGATGGAGATCACCTCCAAACCAACGGAATTGGAAACCCTTGATCGTCGCCTAATGCAATTGGAAATGGAAAAGCGATCGCTGGAAGGGGAGCAGGCGGGGGTGGCCCGAACTTTTGGGACTTCCCAGGATCGGTTGGAAAAAATTGATTTAGAGATCACCGAACTACAAGTCCGCCAACAGGAACTTAATGCCCAATGGGAAGGGGAAAAACACCTCTTGGAGGAGATCAATCAACTGAAAAAACAAGAGGATCAGCTAAAAGTTCAAATTGAACAAGCTGAACGGGATTATGACCTCAATAAAGCCGCCCAGTTGAAATACGGCCAACTGGAAAATATTCAGCGCGATCGGGAAGCCAAGGAGAGCCAATTACAGGACTTGCAAACCCAGGGGACGAGCCTGCTGCGGGAACAGGTGACCGAAGCGGATATTGCTGAAATCGTCGAAAAGTGGACTGGCATTCCCGTCAGTCGTCTCCTGCAATCCGAACGCCAAAAACTCCTGCAACTAGAGACCTATCTCCACCAGCGCGTGGTTGGGCAAGCGGAAGCGGTTGCCGCCGTCGCGGCGGCGATTCGACGGGCACGATCGGGGATGAAAGATCCCGGTCGTCCGATCGGTTCCTTCCTGTTTATGGGACCCACGGGTGTGGGTAAAACCGAACTGGCACGGGCATTGGCCCAAGCCCTGTTTGACACCGAGGACTCCCTGGTGCGGATCGATATGTCTGAGTACATGGAAAAACACGCGATCTCCCGCCTGATCGGTGCCCCACCCGGTTATATCGGCTACGACGAAGGGGGCCAACTCTCGGAGGCGATCCGTCGCCATCCCTACGCCGTAGTGCTATTGGATGAAGTGGAAAAAGCCCACCCAGACGTGTTCAATATCTTGCTGCAAGTACTGGATGATGGCCGGATTACCGATTCCCAAGGACGGACGATCGACTTCCGCAATACCGTCATTGTGATGACCAGCAATATCGGCTCCCAATACGTCCTCGATATGGTGGATGTGCCCAACCAACTTCAGGCCGCCCTGGACACGGAAGGCTTGACCCTGGCTGGAATATCAGGGGCAGTGGCTTTTGACTGGTTGGCTCGGATTGTGGAAAAACGCATGGCCCACCGTTTCCGCGACCAAATCCTGCGCACAACCAAACTGGAATCGCTAACCGGGGAAGCCCTACTTGCAGAATTCCTGACCTATTTGCAACACCGGGTGACCGAGGCTCTACGCAGCCACTTCCGCCCCGAATTTCTCAATCGGGTGGACGACATCATCCACTTCCACACCTTGTCCAAGGCGGAACTGCGCCAGATTGTGACTATTCAGGTCCGTCGCATTGAGGGACTGTTGACCGATCAAAAAATTAGCCTGGAGCTGACGGATGCAGCCCTCACCTATATTGCGGATGTGGGCTACGATCCGATCTATGGTGCCCGTCCGTTGAAACGTGCCCTCCAACGAGAATTGGAAAATGTTCTGGCCATGAAACTCCTGGAAAACACCTTTACCGAAGGCGATACGATCGTGGTGGATGCCCCCGATGAGCATGGTCTTCAGTTTGCCCACAAGGACAGCCAGCCCCCAGCCGTGGTTATCCCGTAGGGGTGCGGATACTGATCGTGATTCTACGGAGACCCCATCGCCATTTTCCATAGAAATACGGATTTGTCCCTTGCTAAACTGAATCCATAGTGAGACAACAAGAAAAGTGTTACCTGTTGCCGTGCTTTTCGCCATCAGAACGCGTGGTGAGCGTGGATATCCCCTTGGCTAGCCGGATCGCCAACCGTTGTATACCAAAGCCAGGGTTTTGGGTAAGGCTGCTGAGTGAACTGGTGAACTCTAGGGGGTGGAAGGCATTCCTGTGAAAGAGCGTGACGGTATCCATCCAGAACTCACCCTGCAACGACAGATTGAGCGGGAACGGCTGATTGTGGCGATCGCCCGTCGCCTACGCCAGGATTTAGACCTAGATACCATCTTGAGTACAACTGTAACGGAGGTCCGGCAGTTTTTACGCTGTGATCGCGTTGTTCTCTATCAATTTGAACCCAACTGGAGCGGTCGGGTGGTGGTGGAATCGGTGGATTCCCGTTGGCTGTCCCTGTTGCATCAATTGATTCATGACCCCTGCTTTGGCGCAACCCAAGCCCAAGCCTATCGACATGGCCGGGTTTCTGTGATTGAAAATGTGCGATCGGGCGCGATCAAGCCCTGTCATGCCGACCTGTTGACCCAATTTCAGGTCAAGGCTAATCTCGTGGTACCCATTTTGCAGGGGCAAATCCTCTGGGGTCTTTTAATTGCCCATCAGTGTGATGCGCCGAGGGTGTGGGAATCCCTAGAGGTCGATCTGTTAAAACAACTGGCTGAACAGGTGGGGGTGGCAATCAAACATGCTGAACTGTTTCAGAAGGTTAACCATCTTGCTGCCAGTCTAGAACAACAGGTCCAGGAGCGAACAACCCAGTTGCAAATCGCGCTCAACTTTCAGCAGACCCTGCAACGGATTACAGCTAAAATTCGCGAAAGCTTAGATGAGGATCGTATCCTTCAAACCGTAGTGCAAGAGTTGGGCCAAGTGTTGGAAGTGGACTGTTGTGATGTGGCCATGTTCGATGCCGATCAAACAGCACTAACGATTTGTTATGAGTATGCGCCGGATTTTCCCTCTGCCCATCATCGCACGACTAAAACGACCGATCTAGGGGATATGTATCGGCAGTTAATGCAAGGCCAAATCCTACAATTTTGCACCCTAGAATTAGATGTAGATGGCAAACGGCCTGTCCCGACTCATACGGTCGTCTTAGCGTGCCCGATCGCTGATGAGATGAAAATCCTGGGTGACCTGTGGCTATACCAGCAAGATACGGGGGGTTTTTCGGAAGCGGGGGTGCAATTAGTACGCCAGGTGGCTAACCAGTGTGCGATCGCCCTCCGCCAATCCCGACTGCACCAGTCAGCCCAGGCCCAAGTTCATGAATTAGAACGCCTCGATCGCCTCAAGGATGATTTCCTCAGCCGCGTTTCCCATGAGTTATGATCGCCGATTGCCAATATCAAAATGTCAGCCGAGGTCCTGGAGATGTTCATGGCCAGTGGCTCCTTAACCCCCGATAAGGCCGGACGCTATATCAAAATCCTCAACGATGAATGTGAACGGGAGATGAGTCTGATTAACGACCTCTTGGACTTAACCCGCCTAGAGGCTGGCAATCGGCAACCTTCACTCAGCCGCATCCGCTTACAAGACTGGGTGCCCCACGTGGTAGAACCTTTTCATCTGCGCACCCAACAGAATCAACAAATTCTCCAGTTAAAGTTAAACCCAAACCTACCAGAGATTGTGTCTGACCTTTCTTGTCTAGGTCGAATTCTGACGGAATTACTGAATAATGCCTGCAAATATACCCCCATTGAGGGCACGATTACCGTCTCTGTCTGGGAAGAGCAAGCCATGATATACCTGAGCGTCTGTAACACGGGGACCGAAATTCCCCCGGAAGAATTGCCCCGTATTTTTGATAAGTTTTATCGCGTACCGAGTAGCGATCGTTGGCAACATGGGGGGACTGGTTTAGGGCAGAAGTGTTGAATCTTAAGATTTTATTTTCTAAAAATAGACACACTAATC
>JBBILC010000172.1:0-8444 GCA_037445115.1 Coleofasciculaceae cyanobacterium bin_20 | reverse complement strand
CCCAGTGGGAGGCATCCCATACTCCAAAGCCGTTAGGAAATCCTCATCAACGCTATGGGCTTCCAGATCCCCGGCCTCCTTCCGGGCGGCTTGCGCTTCGAGGCGTTGGCGCTGGTCGATCGGATCGGTTAGCTCGGAGAAGCTATTGGCGGTTTCCCGACCGACGATAAACAATTCAAACCGTTCGACTAGGCCCGGTTGGCTGCGATGGGGTTTGGCCAAGGGGGAGATTTCCACCGGATAGTCGATGATGAACGTGGGCTGGATCAGAGTATCTTCAACCTTTTGTTCAAAGGCTTCGTTCAGCAGGTGACCGATCGTTTCACAGTCCTCAATTCCAGGGATGCCCGCCGCCGCCGCTGCCTCACGGGCCGCCGCCACCGTTGTAAACTGACGAAAATCTAACCCCGTGACTTCCTGGACAATCTCATGCATGGTCACCCGCCGCCAGGGGGGCGTGAGGTCGATCGTTGCCCCTTGGTAATCAATTTTGAGAGTCCCTAACACCGTCTGGGCAACATGGGCAATCAGGGTTTCGGTTAGCGCCATCATGTCGTGGTAGTCGGCATAAGCTTGATAGACTTCGATCGTGGTGAACTCCGGATTGTGCTTGGTGGAAACGCCCTCGTTGCGAAACACCCGCCCCAGTTCAAATACCTTTTCAAACCCACCCACCACCAGCCGCTTCAGGTGCAGCTCCGTGGCAATGCGTAGGTAGAGGGGCATTTCCAACGTATTGTGGTAGGTCGTAAAGGGCCGCGCTTCGGCTCCCCCCGCTTCGATCTGAAGGACAGGGGTTTCAATCTCCAGGAAGCCTTGGTTTTCCAAGTAACGGCGGATGGCGGCGGTAATGTTGGCCCGACGCCGGAAGCTCTCGCGCACGTCAGGATTAATGAACAAATCCACATAACGCTGACGATAGCGTTTGGCAATATCGGTTAACCCATGCCACTTATCGGGTAAGGGCAGTAGGGACTTGGTCAGGATGGCATACTCGCTGACCATCACCGAGAGTTCGCCCTTCTCGGTGCGCTTGATTGTGCCCTTGACCCCCAGGATATCGCCCACGTCTGTCAGTTGCTTGAGGTGGGTAAAGGCATCGGGATCGATCGCGGCCATCCCGGTTTGGATCGTCTGTTTTTCTAAGTAAAGCTGGATCGTACCGGTTTCGTCTTGCAGGGTGAAGAAGGCCAGTTTGCCAAATACCCGGCGGGCCATAATCCGTCCCGCAATCGTGACGGCGAGATCCACGCCTTCCCCCGCCGGTAGGTCCGTGAATTGGGTCTGGAGCGGTGCTGCCTGGTGGGTGACTTCCCAACGGTAGGCGTAGGGGTTGATACCCAACTGCCGGAGTTGCTCCACCTTGTCGAGGCGGACGGCCCGCTGATCCTCGCGGTTGGAGTGGGAGTCGGTGGGGCGATGGGCAGCCGGGGGCACGGCACGATCGTCGGGCATGGGTAACATTCAGGGATAAGCGTTGGCAACCTCCCATTATACGGTGGTCGTTTGGCGCGATCGGCACCGTTTCGGGTCTGGGGGGATGCCCCGCCACTAATCAGAGGATTGCTATACAATGCCAAAAGAACTTGGTTCTTGGCAATTGTCTATACCTTTCGGATAAACCTGTGTCCCATTCGACTGACATCGTAACGCTAGCCCGCTGGATGGCGGCTGACTTTAGCAATCAAGAACAGGCATTTGAGAATCCCCCCCTGTATGCCCATATCCGCGTTTGTATGCGCCCCTTACCGCCAACCCTGTTTTCTGGCATTGGGCTACTGGTCGAACAAGCTTACGACTATATGCTCACGCGGCCCTACCGTATCCGGGCACTCAACTTGCAAGTCGTGGGCGATCACATTGAAATTGAAAACTATATCCTTAAGGATGAAAAGGCGTTCTATAACGCCACCCGCGAACCCGATCGCCTAGCGACCCTAACCCCTGATCAGTTTGAAAAGCTGTCTGGTTGCAACATGATTACTGAATGGACGGGCCAAAGTTTTAAGGGGTATGTGGAACCAGGGAAGGGGTGTATGGTAGTCCGCGATGGTCGCAGTACCTATTTAGACAGTACCTTTGAAATTGATGCCGATCGCTTTACCAGCCTCGATCGCGGACGGGACCCCGAAACTGACGAACACATTTGGGGGTCGATCGCAGGACCCTTTCATTTTGTCCGTTGGGCCAGCTTCGCCGATGAAATTCCAACCCTGTAAGGACTAGGCGCAAGCTGCCCAGGGGAGAGCCGTCAGCAAAATTCTTTTAGCCGCATCCCCTTAACGCGAGAGAATGGGGATAGACAACGAGGGTGACCGCTGGCAGATCGCGGATGACACCAGTTGCGATCGGGGCGACTCTCATAACGCGCCGATGTACGGGCATAGACTTGAGGCTGATTTTTGCCGGACTGATGCGGCTGGAGCAAACTGGCCAAGCCGCCGAGGTGCCGAAACGACGGCATCACCCGATCGTGTCACCAGATGGGATGAGCCAGCCGTAGGAAGTCCGATCGCCACCGATCCCGTGATGATAAAGACAATCGAGATTGACCAGTGATGAACACTGTCAGGAGGGACACATGATGAATTGGCAAGTGGGTCAACAAGTCCGCTGTGAT
Organism: Coleofasciculaceae cyanobacterium bin_20; assembly: GCA_037445115.1. Classification (GTDB taxonomy): domain Bacteria; phylum Cyanobacteriota; class Cyanobacteriia; order B231; family B231; genus Trichothermofontia. The sequence continues at coordinate 5,824 of JBBILC010000172.1, read as the reverse complement.
CGCCAGGACCAAAGCGGCCATGATGGCAAAGTCGCCGTTAACGAAGGGGGCAGCATTATTATTTCCTGTCCTGACCGGAACATGATTGTGGTGGGGTCCGAGGAAAGCTTAAAGCGCCTGGGCTGGCGACTGGTGAAGTAGGGCCGGTCCAACCTGGGACGCATCGCGACGATCGCCCCCCGTCCGATCGCCCCACAGCAAAAAGGTAGGGCACCACAGACCCTACCCCTGCACCTTGAAGATTTCCCAGCAATCGCGTTCAAAACTATTGATGTGAAAATTCATTTGCCACCGAGCCGTAAGGCTTAGAAGCAATTGGCGACACGGGATAACACGAAGGCCCCCTCCGGGTTGTGCAATCCCTATCGGCGCAACTCCAACTACTCCATATATTGCACCATGAAGTCAAAATAGGGGGCCGCTTCCGTCGCATCTTCGGCGCTCAGCAGTTCTAAGGCCGCCGTTTTCAGGCAGCGAATGGCCTCGGCCATACCTGGGAGAGGGACCCCCAAAGAGTTATACATCTCACGAGCGCCCACCAAACCGATGGTTTCGATCGGTTCCTTGTCTCCGGCCAGAACGCCATAGGTGGCTAGGCGCAGGTACCAACCAAAGTCGCGGATGCACTGATTGCGCTGCTTTTGGCCATAGGCATTGCCGCCAGGGGCGATGAAGTCAGGGCGCTTCTGCCACAGTTGCCGGGTCGCTTGTTGCACAATTTTTTTCTCATTCTCAGACAGCGTCGTCGCAATGCGGAGCCGCTGCTCACCCGTTTCAAAAAAATTTTGGATGTTGGTGAGTTCGCCAATACTGGGGTAGCGAAGCTCATCGTCAGCTTTCAGGATGACTTGACTAACTACACTCATGATTACGGAGATGCGTTGAATATACACCTTAGTAGTTTAGCGACTCTCTGGATCAGATTCTCATTTAATTACGAGATCCCCCGACTTTACCGCTCCAATTGGCCTGCCGATACGGCCAAATGCCCACCCGTCGCCTATTCATCCGCCTGAGAAATATTTACAAAACTCAATAATTAAGCCTTCAGACCGGGTTAAGGGGAGGCGGGCGTTGGGGGGGATACCAACACCGGGAGGGGCGCTGGCTGCCCCTTAGGCATGACCGCGATAACTCATGCGGGGACCTGAATGAATTAAGGTTGGATCGCGATGACACGCTTACCCCGGAGGCGGCAGGATGGCACAGTGGCAACAAGGACAATTGGTTGAGGTGACGATCGCCGATCTCAATGATCAAGGGGCGGGCGTTGGGCGGTTGGACAACTGGGTGGTATTTGTCCCGGATACGGTACCGGGCGATCGCGTGCAGGTGCGGCTGGTCCAGGTAAAGCGCCAGTATGGCCACGGGCGGTTGCAACGGGTTTTGGCCCCTTCACCCGATCGTATCCGACCAGCGTGTATTGTGGCGGACAAATGCGGGGGGTGCCAGTGGCAAACCGTGACCTATGAGCGGCAGTTGGCAGCCAAGCACAACCAAGTGCGCCAAGCCCTACAACGACTGGCTGCCATCCAGGTGCCCGTCATTGAACCGATCCTGGCAGCTCCCCAACCCCTGGGCTATCGCAATAAGGCCACCTATCCCCTACGGCGATCGCGCCATGTCCCCACTGGCGAATCGGCAACCGGGCCGGTCCAAGCGGGCTATTACCGTAAGGGTAGCCATCGGTTGATTAATTTGAATCAGTGTCCTGTGCAGGACCCCAGATTAGACCCATTGCTGGCGCAGGTTAAGCAGGATCTCACAGCCCAGGGTTGGTCCGTTTATGACGAAGCCACCCATCAGGGCACCCTGCGTCATTTGGCTCTGCGCCTGGGGCGTCGCACGGGGGAAATGTTGTTGACGTTGGTGGTGCGGGATGATGCATTGCCCAACTTAGCCTCCCAGGCGCAGGCGTGGTTACAGCGCTATCCAGGGTTGGTGGGGGTGTGTTTGAACCATAATCCCGATCGGACCAATGCGATTTTTGGCAAAGAGACGGCCTGTATTGCAGGGCGATCGTATCTGTATGAGGAATTTGCGGGCTTAAGGTTTCGCGTTGAACCAACAACCTTTTTCCAGGTCTATACGGAGCAGGCGGAACAGTTGTTAGCGAAGGTGAGTGCGCGTCTGCCCTTGACTGGACAGGAGGTGTTGGTGGATGCCTACTGTGGGGTGGGTAGCTTTACCCTGCCCCTAGCACAACGGGTACAACAGGCGATCGGGCTAGAGGTGTCAGCAGCGGCGATCGCCCAGGCTGAGATCAATGCGGCAGCTAATCAGATTACGAATGTCCACTTTCAGGTAGGGCGAGTGGAAGACTTGTTACCGCAACTCACCGTACAACCGGATGTGGTGTTGCTGGACCCCCCGCGTAAGGGGTGCGATCGCCAGGTTTTGGATACCCTCCTCAGCCGTCAACCCCAGCATATTGTCTATATCAGTTGCAAGCCCGCGACCCTTGCACGGGATCTGAAGCACCTCTGTCAGGGGGGGGACTATCAGGTGCAATGGGTACAACCAGCAGATTTCTTCCCCCAAACTCCCCATGTGGAGTGTGCAGTGTGGTTGCAACGAGCAACCCCTTGAAGCCTGATCAAACCCACGTTAATTTGAGGCCAGGGCGCGGAAACCCTGGTGGAGCAATTATAAATGGGCCAATTATAAAGCCGTTTACGGTCCTGTTACAGACTCCTGATCCGGCGGCTGTCTTAAAGAAGGTGGCACAACAGGTGGAGGCGATCGGCAACAACGCAGTGACGTGGCGGCGTCAACGGCTGTTGTAGCGGGGTTAGTATTGAATCAGGAGATCATTCAACGATATATCTCGATGTTTTTAGTACGGGCCGGTTAATGCTTCACGTTTATTGGCATCGATTCAATCGGCTTAGTGAGATGGTAAATATCAGTCGGCGGACGAGGTGATTGCGAAGGCATTGGAAGTGCTGGAAGCCCAACAGCAGGCGTATGAGGCTTGGGCGAGTGATGTGCGGATAAAGGTTGAGGAAGCGGCTGAGGCACTCGCTCAGGGTCAGGGGATGCTGCTGGAGACGGTGATGGATCAGATCCGGGAAAGGTTGCGTAGGGCGCGTGAGGCGCAGGGATAAAAACAAAATTTATTGGGGAAAGGGGGAAATACGGATGACGATACAGGAAGCCAGACAGGAAACGGTACAGGAAATTGAAAGGCAAGCATTGGCGTTGTCGCTGCCGGAGCGCTGGCGTTTGGTTCGGTCTTTATTAAGTTCGATTCAACAGGAAAGTATGCCGTTGGAGCGTTCAAGCGAAAACCTGGGAACTGTGGCTGATCTTGATCCCTGGACGCAAAGTTTGGTGGGGGGTGTGCAGTTAGATGGGAAAAAAACAACTGAGGTCTAGGTAGGTTAACGGAGCTAAACTATTAATGAGTGTTTGGGTATCAATGCAATGGCTCGAATTAGTGTCGAGATTCCTGATGAACTCTTAAACTATCTGGCTGCCAGGGGGAAAACGCCGACTGAGTTTTTGCAGGAACGGTTGTTGGAAATTTCTGAACCGCTAGTGCCTTCGTCAGAGGCGGTGCTTAAGTTTCAGGCGTTGGCGGCGCAATGGCGACGGGAGACAAGGCATTGTTCGCTGATAAGTGACATTGTTTTGAACACGGCTTATCAACAAATTATTGGGATGGGAAGACCGGTGGTTGGGTTGATTTTGCAAGATCTTCGGCAGCAACCGGATCATTGGTTTTGGGCTTTACGATCGATTACGGGGGAAAACCCAATTCAGCCGGACGATCGCGGACGCTTGCCCCAAATGGCTTCAGCATGGTTGGAGTGGGGACGACGGAATGGATACCCATGCTGAGTTGGAACAGGATTGGCCGAATTTGGCCCAGACCAACTACCGCATTACGAGTCCCTATACCAGCAACTACAATTGTTTGGCTTGGGCAGGTCAAGAGAACGATCGCTGGTGGTCGCCCTTGCCAGAAGATGACTACTATTGGCCAGCGGGTGTACCGAGGGAGGTTTCAATTGCGGCGTTTGTAAAGGCGTATGAAACGCTTGGTTTTCGGGTTTGTGAGCATGGGGCGTTGGAGGCTGGGGTTGAGAAGCTGGCTATCTATGCCACGCCAGACGGTAGACCGCAGCATGTGGCTCGACAATTGCCGAATGGTTTATGGACGAGCAAGTTGGGCCGATTGGAAGATATTGAGCATGAGTTGGCAGGGCTGGATGGTCGTTTGTACGGCACTGTGCAGACGTTTATGGCTCGTCCTTACGCTCGATAAAGGTTGAGCAGCGCTAAACTATGAATTATGTAGTCATGATCAAGACAGTGGCTAAAATTAGCGTTGAGATTTCTGATGATCTCTTAAAATAGGGCAGATTAGGGTTATGCAAGATTTACAACCGCAGGGGCCTATTGAGGTCAGGGTTTTAAAGCAACTGCGATCGCTGCCGGTGGCGGTACAACAGCAGGTTTTAGATTTTCTAGAGTTTTTGGCTGCTCGTGAACAACAAAAAGCGGAGCCAGAAACCACCGAGATTATGTCCAAAGCGGCAATTATACAGCCAGGATCGTTTTTGAAACTGACCCAGGAGTTTGCGGGTTGTCTCGAAAGGGGACCGGTCGATTTATCGGTTAATAAAAAGTTTCTTGGGGAAATGGGGAAATACTGATGACCATACAGGAAACCAGACAGGAAACGATACAGGAAATTGAAAGGCAAGCATTGGCGTTGTCGCTGCCGGAGCGCTGGCGGTTGGTCCACTCCCTATTAGGTTCAATTCAGCAGGAAATGACGGGGATGGCGAAACCGGCTGAACCGGGGACATTGATGAACTTAAAGGGGGTGATTAAGGATATCTCTCATCTGAGTGATGCGGAGTTGAAGGAGGAATATATTGATTATTTGATGAAAAAATATCAATAATGAAGATTCTGTTTGATACGAACATTATTTTAGATTTTCTGTTGGCGCGGGAGCCGTTTGTTGCGATTGCAGAAAGGATTTTGAGGATGCCATTCAACTTGCGTGTGCGCTGGCGGGAGGTATGGATGGTATTGTGACTCGGAATACGCAGGATTTTGTCAGTACTCAGGTCGCGATTTGGTCGCCGGAGCAATTTGTTGCCCTTTATCCCCATACCAGCCATGAATGAAAGTCGTGTGCAAGCCTACCTCGAACTGATTCAACAACTGCTGGCGTGTCCCGGTGGGAAGGAGCCGGGGATTTTGCAGGCGCATCAGGAGTTGCTGGATGCGGGGTTTGTGGAGACGGTGTTGGCGGTGGCGGCGCAGGCGAAGGGGCAGGGGGAGGAGAATGCGGCACGGTTTCTGGAGAATCTGGCAGCACAACTGGCGCAAGCACTGGGGCTGAACACAGATGGCCCCCAAACGCCGGGAGTGATGGATTTCTTGATGCAGGTGTTGCAAACGGTTCAAGAGAAGCCTGATCCGCAGGTGCTCTATCCGCTTCTGAAAGCTAATTTAGACAAGGTAAATTTGGAGTTGGCGGCAGCGTTACAAGCCTGGACTGATCAACACTTGTCGCAATTTAACCCTGGGCAACAGCGAAGTATTGCTGCCGATATTGTTAACTTCAGCAATTTGATACAGCAGTTTCCCTTTAATCGATCGGACTGTGTAGAAATCGCGATCGTTGGTTATGGCATTGCTGGGCAAGTTTTCACACACGAACGTTTCCCCGTCGAGTGGGCAACGACGATGAATAACCTCGCCAATGCCTACAAGAACCGCATACGCGGTGATCGAGCCGAGAATATCGAGCAGGCGATCGCGGCCTATGGGCAAGCCTTGACCGTGATGACGCAAGCGGCCA